>PBLX01000035.1 GCA_002722435.1 Legionellales bacterium
CTCCTCCCTCATCAACATCGAAGATGCCGTCGTTATCAGAATCAATATCGAGATAGTCTGGATTTCCATCACCGTCAGTATCTGGCTGAGGGGTATTCTCGCTATCGTCGGCCATTCCATCTCCATCAACATCAGTAAAGCCTACATCCAATATATCTATCACACCATCACCATTTGTGTCGAGGTCACCGTCTCCACCTTCAATAACATCAGGAATACCATCGTTATCGGAGTCTAAATCTAGATAATTAGGTATTCCATCTCCATCATCGTCTCCGTAGCCCTCCTCGTCATTTGATATACCATCGTTATCTAGATCAATATCATTCACAATTTGAAGAAGTGATACGCTCGATGGTGTTTCTACAGCACATGGGCTTGAAGGGATATCTACCAATACCCTGTAGAAGGTTGAGTCAACAATACTATCCATATTGTATATAAACAGAGTATCACTGTTAGTTCCAATAAATATTAAGGAGTCAAATATTCCTTCACCTCTATCAAGATAGATTGTATCGTCAGATATATTATACCACTGTACTCCGTCGTCTGATCTCTGCCACTGATAACTGAGGCTATCACTAGAATTTACTTTTGTAAATATGTAAGCATCAGATTTGTCTGGGATTTCAATATTTGATGGCTGAATATCAAATGACATTGTGTAGTCATCAACTTCTTTAAAATCTACTGTACCTGATCCATCTGCATCTAGAGGTGTCGTATATCCATCTAGTGGGCTGTACGTAGGAACTGAACCTGAGCAAACCTCAACGATTCTTACGCTATGCTCATTGTATGTATTTGTAGTGGTTGAGCTAAACCCAAAGTATACATTTGGATCTGACCCAAAAATATCTACTACAAAGTCTTTTGTCATATTAATTACCTCTGAACCGTCAAATGTCACAGAAAGATTTTTTGACCCAGAATCCCATATAAATTCAACGTCATGATATAAACCATCTTCAATTTCTCCTAAACTAAAGATTCTCTCGTTAACCGCTTGTGCAGCTCCGTTATATACTAGACCGGCATGATCATCAACAATATCATATGTAGCATCATTAAAATAAGTATCGAACTCAACAGCTACAGAAGGTGATAGGCCAGTATATCCTAAATCTGATGTTCCTGAGGATTGCACGGCAGAGGAAATATTTTGTAAAATAAATGCGATACCGTTACCTCCATCATTATCATCTCCAAATCTCATTTGTGTTTTTAAATTAAAGTCATAGGATAAATCAACAGTAGATTTTGACCACACAAGTCCCTCTTGGTTCATTGATGCATTTGTGAGCTGATATGAGCTGTCGGATACTATGAATTGAGCATCATTCACCATATCATATTCACTCACATCAAGAGATGAACATGTTGAACCGGTACAACCAATAACCTGACCCACAGCATTTACTGTAACTGGGCTTGAGCATAGGATTCCATCTCCATCTGGATCTGAGAAACCTGCCTCCAATACGTCTGAACACCCGTCGTCATCAGAATCCAAATCGAAATGGTTTGGAATACCGTCGTTATCGTAATCGTCGTCATTCTCTTCCTCAATGACCTCTAAAGTATCAACTATACCATCGTTGTCATCGTCAATATCAATCGAGTTAGGGATACCATCCTCATCAAAGTCATTTGAAACACCTATAGAAGCTATTCTTGTAGTATCGTTTGACCCACAAGCATAAGATGGAGTTGAAACTACCATTCTGTACTGGTACCCATTCATTCCTAGTGGTGCTCCAAGGATTTTTAGAGTATCTGAATTTACACCTTCATAAGGTGGAAAAGCAGGTAAAGGAATCCATACACTACCTGAATCCCTACTCTCTTCCCACTGGTACAGTGCTGTTCCAATAACATCCACAACGGATCCTAGTATGATAGTATCATTTTCTTCAACTCTAGACTCTAGAGGTTCAGAAGTAATGACTGCTGCAGAGCCAAATTCTCTATAATCATGAGAACCGTTGCTATCCCCATCTTTTGGGGTGAAATATGCTTTCGATGTGGTATTGTCATTACTTTTGACTACTCTTCCCTCAAAATTAACGGTTACTGGACTATTTCCAAGTACACCGTCTGGATTATCAACCCTTGTTCTAGACACAGAAGGAACCCATACCCACTCGCCAGAAGGTTCAGAAAGATCGGCAGAGTAACTACCTGATCCTGTGTCTTGGTATAGCCCAATAAACATTTGTGAACCGTCTCTTGACTTAATATAATCATATTCTTCTTGTGTTGATATGACAGCTAGGTATCCACCAGGAACAGCTTCTGCTAATGCTCTTGATTCACTCCAGTTATAATTTGAAGATGAAGATCTGTAGTAGGAATGATTATTATACTCACCTATCCAGTCGTAGCCGTCTGGCGTAACTGAATAAGGCTCAGAAATTTCCATGAGGTGGTATTTGTCCACATTACCATTTACATCATTATACCCTTGGGCAATTAACAATCCGAAATGTTCAATATCACCAGTATCATCAGGCTGATTATTAGCCCATTTATACCATGTAACGTTTTCATTTCGAGCCTCATAAGGAGTGAAGTAGAAGTCATTATCATCAAAGCCTGCTTCTATAACATCATAACATCCGTCACCATCAGAATCAGGATCGAAGTGATTTGGAATACCGTCACCATCTAAATCGGTAGTATCCTCTCTTATATCTAATATACCGTCGTTGTCATCATCTACATCATCATCGTCTGGGATACCGTCTTTATCGTTATCAGGAAGTATGGTTATCATACCAAAATGAGAGAAAACTCCTGGGTCACATGCATATGCTGGATTTCTAACTTTTGCTCTAAAAACATACCCGTCAAATAACTCGCTAACGTCTGGGATGAGAAGTGTATCGTTATTTATTCCTGAGAAGGTGAGTGAATCATCCTTAGTAATATCTGTCCACGTTGCAGCAGAATCCGCGCTGTACTGCCACTCAAATATTACGTTACCACTCTCATCACCTTCTAATATACCAGTAACCGCAATATTATATACACGCTGCTCATTTGTTTGTACCTGAACATTTCCAGTAGAACCGGTAAATCCAAAATATGTCATCTCTGAGGCGAATATTGCAGTTTCAATATCTATCGTTGATGTTATTACGTCGGTACCATCTATTGATACTGTAATAATTTTTGTTTCTTCTTCCCATGTCACGTTAATCAATCTTTTTTTATTGTCCTCAATATCATAAGATAGTTTAGTAAGCGCTATCGTTGTACTTGTTCCATTTTTTCTTGATACTATCCTTACCTCATCTTCGCCGTACGTGTCAAACTCAATTGCTAAGGCATTATCAATATCGAGGTCATCCCACCCAAGGCTTACACCATTGGCTCCTCCTGCAAGAACTCCTATTGGTTCGTTTTGTAATACAAATGCCATTCCGTGTCCACCATCATAGTTACTACCAAAATATAATTCAGAAGAAATAATAAAGTCTCTATCAATTCTTATCCTTTTCCTGTTCCAGAGCTGACTCTTGTGATTATATCCATAGCGATAGTTTAGACGATAATAGTCACCATTATCAATAGCATTACCTCTTATGATCCAATTATCTTTATTGAACGGGTAGTAGTTCATTGACCCTCCCTGAGCTGTTCCTTTTGCAACAAAAAATGCGTCTGCGCCTGCGGTATTTTGAATGCTGTCTGGACTTCTTACCAATACTGCTACTGATCCAAACTCAAGGAAATCAAACCCTCCAGAATTATCGTTATCATTTGGCTCGGTGTAGCCATCAACTCCAGAAGTTACAAGACCTAAATCATCAACAGTTTCAGGAGAGTTTCCAAGTATTCCATCATCATCACCGTCTGTGAACCCTGCCTCTACAACATCAAAACAGCCGTCGTTATCAGAGTCTAGGTCAAATCGATTTGGAATTCCGTCGTTATCAATATCAAGATCTGTTTCAATAGAATCTAAAATTCCGTCGTTATCATCGTCAAGATCAATTTCATCAACAATTCCATCGTTGTCGTTATCTAGGAATATACCAACCCTAATACAATCACCACCAGATTCTGGTGTACAGAAATATGCTGGGTCAAGGACAGCCCTTCTTATTCTTGTACCATCTAGAGATGCAGTAGCATTCCTTAGTACAAGCACATCAGAGTTAACATCAGTAAACGTTGGAGCCCCAGCAAAGGAACGATATGGGAATGGATTATCCATTTGTTCATTAAATATAAATCCAGAAGTACAACTCCTACACGTAGTCCAGTCGTTCACATTAAACTGCGAGGAATATATCCTACCGTCTTTTCTGTATGCCCAACCAAGAGTATACTCCCACGGTTGACCTGAACCATCCACGCCAGGTACACCGTATAGATCAATTATATTGTCATTCTTATATAAAACTATTGCCTCATCACCAGTAAAGCTACTCAGAGGACTCTCTTGATTCGGGGCACTACTAAACCAAGTGTTTTGATAAAAATCGCTTGATGAAATTGTATAGAACTTTCCTGAATCAAGGGAAACTGATGCTAAGGAGTAATCTTTACCATCTGACTCATTACCATTTCTTGTTATTTCGATACCATACACACTGAGGTCAGCAATATCTTCAAGTGCATACACCTCGATTGAAGATGGTTCTAATCCAGGACCAATATCTCCCCTAAATACACCTGTAAGCATAAGTCCCGGAGACTCTTCAATAGTTGTACATGAACTACAGTCGTCGGTGTTACACATCTGCCACACAACATCACCCACACCACTATAATTTACTGTTGCAGTAAAGGTGGTATCTCTACCCTCTTCAATTATAACCACCTCATCGTCTTCGTAAGTGTCAGAGAATGTAGGAATGTCACCTACCTGCTTATAATCAGGGATTCCATCTTCGTTTAGGTCATTTGGTGTCTTGTAACCCTTAAAGAAAGTCTCTCCACTTTGACCCTCACATATCGTTTCAAAGGTTGCCCTGTGTTCAGTATAAGTATTATAACTATCAGATGTAAAACCAAAGTATACTAAATTCTGACCATCCATCACATCATTGATAAGATCTACCGTGTATGATCCAACCCTTACACCTTCAAAATCAACACTCACAGTTTTATCGGTTGCGTTCCAAGAGAACTCAAACTTTTTCCAATTTCCATCTTCGATATTTGGAAGCTCAACGGTTTGAATTGGATACTTGTAATGTTCATAATAATAATTAGTGCTTCCTCTATATAGCGAATTCTGGGTTACACCTAAATTGTCTGTACCGCTAAGGTTATTTCCATTTATATGAAGTGAAACATGATCGTTGATAGGATCCCATGTTCCACCAGGATACACGCTAGTTCCAAACTCAATTGAAAGAGCATTATTAAAACCCATTGCCAGAGCATTCCAAGTATAAGGTCCAGCGTACTGGTTATTATTTTTTGCAAGACTAAATCCAATTCCAGCTTTTCCGTCATCATTAGTATCAAAATAGAGCTCTGAACTCATATAAAAATCGTTATTTAAGTCAATCCTGCCTGAATTAGCTCCACCCTGCCTAAATACAGATCCATACTCGTACCAATCATTTCTATCTGTTATCACATAATATTCTTTTAGCATATTAGGATCTGGATTTCCATCATTAGACAAGAAAGCATCCTTAGCGGTTTTCCAATCCATGTTGTTCATTGGGTCAGCATCACAGCTACTATCATCAATACATATAACTTTACCCAATCCATCCACTCTTACAGGACTTGAGCATAATATTCGATCGCCATCAGGATCTTCAAAACCAGCCTCCTCGGTATCAGAACAGAAATCCCCATCAGAATCTAGATCAAACCAATTTGGTGTTCCATCACCGTCAATATCACCACCTCCTTCATCTGTGTCTAGAATTCCATCGTTGTCATCATCCAAGTCAATGGCATCAATAATTCCATCCTGGTCATTATCACCAGCAATCTTAATACTTGCTGGAACAGATGGTAGATCCAGGCCACACTTAAAAGATGGTGTGCTTGCAACAAGTCTTACCTGGTAATCGTGCATTTCATATGTTACGTTTTCAACGTTTAGTGTTGTTGTGTTTAATCCACTAAAGAACGTACTATCAGAGCCCACAATGACTGTATCAATCACATCACTCCAGGTAACACCATAATCTGAACTAATCTGCCAGGTATATACCATTGATCCATCTGCAGTAAAGGTGGCATTAAATGATGCGTTTTGACCTGCTTCTATAGTATCGTTTACAGGTGCTATGTCAGCAACAGCCTGAGAGCCAAACTCAATAAAATCAAGGACTCCATTATCATCCAGATCATCTTCTCCTGTATATCCAGGGGGATCATAAATGACCGTACCAAGACCAGTCACTGTTACTGGAGACATACCAAGGTATCCGTCGTTATCCTCATCTACATACCCTGCCTCGATAACATCAAAACAGCCGTCGTTATCTGAGTCGTTGTCCAAGTAATCAGGAATTCCATCATTATCTGTATCTCTATTTTCTCCCTCACCCTCATCAACATCTTTTATCCCGTCGTTGTCGTCATCTATATCAAAAACATCGAGGATATTGTCATTGTCCCAATCATCTGTGTTTAATATTTTAGCATAATCAGAAAATACCGTATCAGCGCAAGCATATCCTGGAGCTGTCATCACAACCCTAAACCAGTGATCAGAGTATGCGGAAATGTTATTAACACGCAGTGTATCTGTAGATACATCTGAAAAATCACCACCGTCAATTATATCCTCCCAGTTTGTTGTGGTGGTGTCTTGCAAGTACTGCCACTGATAGAATATCTGGGACAGAGAACTGGCTTCGACAAATAACTTAATGTTTTCCTCAACTAGGACTAGATTATTTGGACTTCTAGTCAATGTAATATCTGATCCTTTTTCCTTATAATCCGGTACTCCGTTGGCATCTAAATCCAAGGCAGGTGGGGTTGTATATCCTCCCTGACCAGTTACTAAACCGTTGTCATCTGTTGTGACTGGAGAAACTCCTAAGTAATAGTCATCATCTGGATCTGTAAACCCTGCTTCTATTACGTCAGGACATCCATCACCATCTGAATCAGGATCTAAATAATTAGGGATATCATCACCATCAATATCCTCATCACCTTCATCAGAATTTAAGATACCGTCGTTGTCAGAGTCAAGGTCAACATTATCAGGTTTTTTATCACCATCTGAATCAGGAATAAACACCTTTAGCTCTGATACATCCGTAAATACGTTAACATCACAAGCAAAACCTAACGTAATCATTTCTAAGTTATACTTATACCCATCCATTGAGAAAGGAATATTTTCAATTCTTAAGGTATCAGAGGATACTCCTGAAATAATTACAGGTTTAGCGTAAGATTTGATAGGGAAACGATCCGTACCAGCCAGAACATTAGTAACCTTACTACTTAAAACGTTAGATTTTGTTGTCCAATCCTCAGCCTTGTAGTAATCAGAATATATTTGTGAAGTATCTTTTCTGTATTTCCATCCGAGATTGTAGTTTTCCGAACCTGATGACTCAACATAATCAACAAGCTTATAATCAGAGGTTGCTGAATCAAATTTTGATAAACCAAATGAATAAATTCCATTCATTTGATTAGCTAAACTTAAACTATGAAATCTCTCTGTATTTAAATCAAAGTCCGAGCTGTCACCACTACCAGCAAGATATGGTTCAGCTAGTGTTGTGTAGTCAACAGCGTAGAAGAATGAATCTTGTGGTATTAATACTGGGCTGTTACTAAAATTGATCGTTACAGGATTATCTCTAAAATCAGTCACGCCATCACCATTATTATCATCCTTAAAGACATGAATTCTGTATGATCTAACGTCCTGAATTTCTTTCAATGCCTTAAACTCAATCACGTGAGGTCTCGCTCCAGATCTATTCCCCTCCATGACTCCGGTAATGAATAGATCTGGAGTATTTTCTAAAGTTCTGAATGTGGCAGCATTGTCATCACTTTGTTGCCACCTTTGTGTGATAATACCTGGCGCAGTTCCTGTTCCAATAAAGGTTGTATCTTTCATAACCTCAACATCTACTGTTGATGGATCAGTAATTATTGTTGGCTGTGCTCCTTCTTCTAGATAATCTGAAACTCCGTTATTATCGTTGTCATCGGGAGTGGAATACCCATCCGTAGCACTGGTTACAACCCCATTTACATCTACAAATGCTGGATCTGGTCCGAGGAAATCATCTCCATCATCATCAGTAAATCCTGCTTCTATAACGTCTGGACATCCGTCACCATCGGAATCAGGATCTAAACAGTTAACAAGCCCGTCTCCATCGGTATCAACTAAGCATCCTTCGACTTCATCAAAAATACCGTCGTTGTCAGAGTCTAAATCAACATAATCTGGTACGCCATCATTATCCGTATCGGTCATTGGCTCAACATCTATGAACGCACAGCTCGATACAACCATCGTATCGCACTTGAATGCTGGTGTTTCGACAATCACTCTGTAGTGAAAATTATCAAATGATAGAGGAACTTTAGATATGGTAAGGGTATCGTTTCTTGTTCCAATATACTGCTGAGGACTTGAAAATTTAAATAATGGATAAGAGTTTTGGGCTATATCATTGCCATTTGTATCACTTCCACCAATATCTTTTAATTCGTCAAACCTTATATTCCAGTCGTCTATGTTAAATGTTGTCGAAGCCCCCCTACCATTTTTTCTGTAAGCCCACCCTTGATTTAAATCCCATGGTTTACCGATAGATGATTCACTTGAATTTCCATAAGAATCAATGTGTTGAGATCCTTTCCAAAGTTTAATATTATAAGACTGATCGTATAAATTTCCAACAACGTTTAGTTGTTGGGATTTGTATGATGATGTTGATTCATCACTGAAAAAATTAGTCCAGCCTGCATCTCCACTTGCATATAACATGTAATACTGACCTGCCAGAAGAGACTTGTTATCAAAGGAAACTCCTGATGCAGCATCTCCACTACTCACACTAAGGCCATAATCACTTAGGTTATCAATATCTTTTACAGCATATAGCTCTACAAGCTCATATGTTCCACTTCTATTACTTAAAACCCCAGTAATAATAAGACTAGGAGACTCTGGAATATCTACCCATGTCCCATCACAAGCATCACTAACTTGCCACTGGTATGAAATATTTCCGCTAGCTGAGGCCTCAACAATTATGTTAAGATCGTCAAACTCAGATACCGTATAACTCACCTCAGGTTGATTGTCAATCTCAACTTGAGACCCAACCTCTAAAAAGTCGTAAACATCGTTATCGTCAAGGTCGTCAGGCTCAGTACCATTGTAATGTGAAGCAACACCAGATGTTACACGACCAAAATCATCAACTAATGCAGGGACTTTTATTCCACCTCCTATATCTACGGAATCACCTAAAATTCCGTCTCCGTCTCCGTCGTTTAAACCAGCCTCTATGACGTCGGAACATCCATCGTTATCAGAATCTAGATCATACCTATTGAATACTCCGTCGCCATCAAAATCATCAATAAATTCGTGTACATCTAAAATTCCGTCGTTATCATCATCTAAGTCTATTAAATCTTGAACCCCATCACGATCGTTATCTGGTAAGGCTAATAATTTTGCTTGTTCAGTAATCATATCAGCACCACAAGCAAATCCTGGAGTACTTACAACAGCTCTGTAAAAATTACTGTTTAGAGAGGTAGAAACTGGAGATATGATTAGTGTAGTTGAGTCACTACCAGTATATGGAGAACTGCTTGGAACATTTAACCAAGTTGCACCATTATCTGAACTCACCTGCCACTGAAAAGCAACAGGAGAAATTCCATTTCCGTCTGCGTTAAATAATGCAGTCTTCCCTTCAGATGTCTCTACCGTGAGTGGGTGAGAAACAGAGGTAACTGGCCCACCGGGTTCTCTAAAATCATAGCCTTCTCCTTGAGGTTTACCAATACCTGTGCCATCAGCATCATACTTATTATCAGGAAGTCCGTAATTGTGATTTTTAACAGTACCAATAAATGGTTCAATTTCTGGAGGACCTATTCCGGGAATACCATCGTTATCAGGGTCGCTATGTCCCGCTTCCACAACATCAAAGCAGCCGTCGTTATCTGAGTCGAGATCTAGGAAGTCTGGAATTCCGTCACCATCGGTATCGAGATTTGTGCTAACGCCCTCGTACTCATTTAATATTCCATCGTTGTCGGAGTCGAAATCATCTTCATTTATTATTCCATCCCCGTCAGAATCTTCTTTTGCTGTGAGTTGGGCAGCATAAGAAAATACAGGCTCAGCACAAATGAGTGATGGGGTTATTATTTTAACCCTGTAATATTTACCGTCTAAATTCTCATCCGTATTTAAAATCTTTAGAGTATCTGAATCCACCTCTGCATAGTACCCACCAACAAATAAATCACTCCAATTAACTGAATCATCACTTACCTGCCACAGGTATTCAAGAACTGTTTCTCCTGTAACTGTCACATAAAATTCGGCGTCATCACCTCCTTGCCTTATCAAATCAATAGGTTGTTGATCAATTATTACGTTTTGGCTGTACTGAAGAAAGTCAGCTGTTAGATTATTATCGTTGTCTAAAGGACTCGTGTAGAGATGACCTAAAATTCTACCCTGTGGGTCTACGCTTGGTGTACCGTTTCCTACCTGTCCATTCAGGTCAGGATCCTCAAATCCTGCCTCCTTCACGTCTAGACACCCGTCGTTGTCAGAATCATAATCTATTCTGTTAGGTATCTCATCACCATCCGTATCTAAAAATTCTCCACCTTCCGTAACATCTAATATTCCATCGTTGTCATCATCAAGGTCATCCTTGTCAGGAACACCATCTCCGTCAGTGTCGAAAGGCACTACATTAATTCTTGCCTCACATGATACAGTATCCACCTGACAAACGAATCCAGGGTTAGAAACCTTGGCTCTGACAAGAGCTCCGTTGTACTCGTCATAAGAGATATTACTTAGTTCAAGGGTATTGGAATTGGCTCCCATACCTCCATGATTAATTAATCTATTATTGATATCGTACGGTGTTGTGGCTTCTGCGTGGGTGTAAGAGGCACCAAAACAACCTTTACAAAGAGTCCAATCAGATAGTTTAAAAGTTTTATTTATAGATTTTCCATTCTTTCTCTTTATCCACCCTAAACTGTAATTCCATGGGATATCAATTCCACCTTGTCCTCTAACACCAACTGCATCTACAACATCCGAATTGGTATTCCACCCCGGATTTCCGTCACTATCTGCATAAACAAGCTCAATTACATCGTCTCCACCTTGCATATTATCGATAAGACTTGAACCATCAAGTGCCATGTCGTAGTCAGATACTTGAATACCAAAATAATCACTAAAATCAGAGGCATTATTTCCATATAAAAGGATCATTTGTCCTTTTTTTAATGACCCACTTAAAGAGCTATAATTAGAATACCCATTACTACCATTTAAATAATTATATAAACGGTACCTTGATAAGTCGTCGATATCGTTTGTTGCTATTAACTCAATAAACTTTGGACTACCCTCATTGGATGGTTCTCTATATGCATTTCCTAAACCAATAATTGCTAGGGCAGGCTCAACGATATCATTCCAACTATTTCCATTGTCTTTACTAATCTCCCACTGGTACCTGACCTCACCCGCATTCACGCTGGCATTAGCGAGAAAAGAAGCTGCTCCACCCTCTGCTACGATTACAGAGTCTGGACATGTGATATTAGTAATTGGTGAACCTTCCTCTAAAAAGTCGTAAACACCGTTATTGTCAAGATCGTTTGGAGTTGTGTTACCTCCTTGATTTAATACTCTGCCATTGCTACTGTCTATTGTTGATTGTCCGCTACTGTTGAGTGTATCGACATGCAATGTATCCTCAGGACCAAGTCTACCGTCAGCATTCTGATCAAGAAATCCTGCTTCTATAACATCAAGACATCCATCACCATCAGAATCTAAGTCAAACCAGTTTGGAATTCCATCCTGGTCAAGATCTTCATTTCCCTCGTAACTGTCTAAAATTCCATCGTTATCATCGTCGTTATCCTTAGAATCTCTCACACCGTCTTTATCATTATCGTTATAAACTTTTATTTCTGTATTTAAATCAATCGGTATCTCAGCACAAACAAATGAAGGAAGTGAAAGAATGACCCTGTACTTATATCCGTCTAAACTTTCATCAGGACTTGAGAGAGTCAACACATTTGTTGATCCACCAGAGTAAGGTGGAACGTCAGGAACATTAAACCACGTTACCCCGCCGTCAGGACTTTCCTGCCACTGATAATTTATCAGGTGACCTCCTGTAACAGATGCAGTAATGGTGAATGAACCACTTTCAGATGAGAGCAACTCTAGATTTGTATTATCAAGCACTGCATTTACCATGCTCTCACCGTACTGTTTGAAATCTTTATTACCATCATTATCTCTATCTTGAGGATCAGAGTATCCATCACCTATTAGACCGGAAGTAACTAGTCCATCTGAATCAACGGTTATTGGAAGATCACCTAGTAGACCATCTTCAAGATCGGTCAACACATAGTCATTAAATCCAGCCTCAACAACATCAAAACAGTTATCTCCATCGGAATCTAGATCAAACCTATTCCTTATACCATCATTATCAAAATCCTCATCTTCTCCTCCCTCGTCAGTATCTAAGATTCCATCATTATCATCATCTAAATCGTCCTCATTTGGTATACCGTCGTTATCTACATCCTCGTCAAACTGTATTGTAGATATTTCAGAAATCGTAGTGTCGTGACAAGCAAAAGCAGGGGTTGTTAATACGAGCCTAAACTTATTAGTGGATATAAGATTATCAACAGCATTGACTTTAAGTGTATTTGTGTTAGACCCTGTATAGGTTGCGTCATCAGACAGATCTGACCAAATTATATTATCTGATGAAGTTTGCCACTGTAGATCTATTGTACCAATTGCTGTATATTCCACGGAAAATGTTGCAGTATCTGCACCTTCAGAAAGGAAAAAATTAAGGAAAGACGTAATAACAACATCAGACCCTGCTTCAAGATAGTCATGAACTGTGTTGTTATCTAAATCGTTAGGGGTAGTAAATGCCGCAAACCCAGTAACTTTTCCATCATCATCTACCTCTACAGGAGAATTTCCAAGAATACCATCGTTATCTGGGTCCTCAAAACCTGCTTCTGTCACATCAAAACATCCATCATTATCAGAATCAAGATCAAACCAGTTTGGAATACCGTCTCCATCATTATCAGCATCACCCTCATCTGCATCAAGGATACCATCGTTATCTTTATCGAGATCGACTTCATCAGGTATACTGTCTCTATCAAAGTCAGGAAGAACAGTAATGCTTATAACACATGAGGTATCATTCTCTCCACATGCAAAGGATGGTGTAGACGCTATAGATCTAAATTGATAGCCTGTTAGTATCTCAGGTACATCGTTAATTATAAGAGAATCGCCTTTTGATTGATCATAATTTACTTTAACTCCCTTGTAGGATTTAAGTGGAAAAGGTGTGGTTGAGGAACTGTTTACTGCTGAGTTAAGACAGTCCGTACACGTAATCCACTCGTTCTCATTAAAATTTTTATTTGGGAATGAATTAGACTTCCTGTACAACCATCCATGATGGTAATTAGGAACTGAGGAATCTGATCCTATTCTATCGACAATTTCGTATACTCCACTACTATTTTTTTTACGTAGTGTAAACTTATCGATACCATCTTGCATATCATTTCTTAAATTAGAATTACTTTCTGTATGATCATATAATAGGTCTACATCATTTTCAAAAAATGTAACATCTTCACCAGTGTTTTTTATATAGTAAAAGAGAATATAATCTCCTTTGTTAACAGTAGTACTGCTAAAGCTCATATTAGAGTATATATCAGCTGAAGTGAATTCTCGATGACTAACAATCCGATAATCAGACAAGTTAACATCATCCAGAGCATAGAGCTCTATGAATTTAGGAGAGCCATCGTCTGCTGTGTTTGCCTGTCCATAACCAATTCCTGTTATGATAAGGTCGGACTTATCTTCTTCTGAGGCAGAGGTCCACGTCGTACCACTGTCCTTACTTATCTGCCAATGGTAGTCGACATAGGTGTCACCCATTCCAGTTGCTGTTGTGATAGCGATAAGTTCTTGACCTCCAACAACAGTTATATTTGGATCATCAGGGCACGTCATGTCTAATATCTCCTCGTCATATTGTAAGAAATCCCTTATTCCATCCTCACCTACAATACCTGTCATATTCTGATCCGACCCTACAACAGAGCCATTTGGATTTATAACTGGATTAACGTCACCAAAAATTCTGTCATTGTTTGGATCGTAACCCTTTCCATACCCCTCATCAACATCGGAGCAACCATCGTTATCGGAATCTGGATCTCTAGAGTCAGGATCTCCGTCTCCATCAGTATCAACTGCCCCATTACCTTCATTAATGTCCCAAATACCATCGTTGTCATCATCTACATCGGCATCGTCCTCTATTCCGTCACCATCAAAATCGCTTCTTATAATCAACATTGTTTCATCAGATATAACTTCGCCAGCACAAACAAAGGCAGGATTGGAAATTTTCACTCTAAATTTATATCCATTAAGGCTATTGATTGTTGGGCTAACAGTGAGTTGATCAGTATCATAATTTGTTAGGGTAATCGTAGTATCATTTAAAACAAAGAGGTTGTTAGCTGCAGTTATATCAGACCAATTAACTGAGTCTGATGATATTTGCCACTGATAATTCACTGTAGATGGCATGGGGTAACTCTCCCAACCACCAGCCTTCTCAACAAATTTTGGACTATTATTATTTTGATAGATACCTATCCATATCAATGCATTAGTTGTACCAAGATAGGTTGCAGCACTAGATCTTATAATCTCATTTTCTGCTGCATCAGTTATAAATACAAGGTATCCACCTGTTTGTCTGGCATAAACATCAGCATTGTATGGTCTTGCTGTTGTTTTACTTATATAGTACGCATGACCGTTATAAGTTGTCAGGAGATCATAATTATTAATAACGTCGTCTGGAATGTCTGGATCTAACGTGTTAAACTCAACGACCCATCTATAGTAAGGCCTATTCCTGTTATCGTTCCATCCACCACTACTTAGATGCATATCCATCCAGTCTTCATTACCACTCTCGTCAGGGTTTGATCCCCTCCAGTTAAAATAAGTAGCTTCTACCGCAAAATCAGGCGCGGTACCAGTTACGATTAAAGTTTTACTTGCATCTACCGCAGCTACTGAGATTGCATCTAGATTTAAGGTTATTGACGGGACCTGACCGATTTCAAGAAAATCATAAATAGTAGTATTATCTTGATCTAAAGGATCATCGTAAGAATGTCCATTTACTGTACCATCACCAGGGTCAGCACAATTTGTATCGTTACACAGCCTTCCCTCGGCATCAAAACCAGTGAAACCTGCCTCTTGAGCGTCAAGACAACCATCGCCATCAGAGTCTAGATCAAGTCTGTTTGGTATTCCGTCTCCATCCGTATCAATGTCACCCTCAACATCATCAAGTATTCCGTCGTTGTCATCATCAAGGTCAATACTATTTTTAACACCATCGTTATCTGGATCAGATGAAACTGTAAGTAAAGCTGATTTAGAGTACACATCGCCTGAGCTACAGGCATAAGTATTTGTGTAGGCCTTGAGCCTATACTCATACTGATCAAAATCTGCAGGAGCAGAAATAATTCTAAGTGTATCGTTGTTAACACCTGAATAATTTGCACCGTCAGACAGGTCCTGCCAATTATTACCCCCATCTACACTAACTTGCCACTGATGAACAGCAGAGTTCGGAATGAAACCAGAAAACCAACCACTATCAGGTTCAGCATATAATTCAGAATTTGTATCTTGAGAATAATTTACCCAGTACCAATTATTCGAACCGGCATCAGAAATGGCTTCTCTTATCTTTTCAGACTCGTAAGCGTCATCAACCACGTGCATGTATCCTCCCGCATCGAATGCAATTTGAAGTGCATTATCAAATGAAGTCGATCTGAAACTGCCTGAATGTTTAGAAACATAGTAAGAGTGACCCCTAAAATCTAATAGTTTTTCTATGTTCGCTGGAAATACCTCATCAATAATAGTATCAAACTCTACAACATAAATTCTGTTACTTGGATTAATATCTATCCAACCCAAATGAGCTCCAACATAACCATT
Organism: Legionellales bacterium; assembly: GCA_002722435.1. GTDB lineage: Bacteria > Pseudomonadota > Gammaproteobacteria > Comchoanobacterales > Comchoanobacteraceae > UBA7916. Next base: position 16,316 of record PBLX01000035.1, read on the forward strand.
AGCGTAACCGGAATAAGCTAAAGCATAGTTGTAGGTACTTTGTGTTCTTGGATATCCAGGCCTCCAGTCATCAAATGAAGAATATTGTGTTGCTGAAGCAACAAATATGGTATCTTCTTCTTCATCTATAAATGCTGGTGTAGGATCTGAAAAGATTCTTACATCCTTACTAAACTGAAGAAAATCATAAACAGTATTAAAATCATTATCCGCAGGATCTCTATAATCATGAGCAACTATCCTACCATCACCATCTACCGTTGGCTTTCCAACCCCAAAGACGCCATCACCATCAGGATCGGAGAATAATGCTTCTACAACATCACTACACCCATCACCATCAGAATCAAGATCAAGGCTGTTGGGGATGCCATCCTCATCAAAATCGTCAGTAGGAGAACCCTCTTTTGAATCAAGGATACCATCATTATCTTTATCCAAATCCACAGCGTCTCCAACTCCATCCCCATCACTATCTAAAAATACAACAAGTTCAGCTGATGAGGTAAAAGATCCGTTATCACAAGCGTAACATAGCGATCTGATTTTAGCCCTATACTGGTACCTATCCATATACGTTCTTGTAGAATTAATTTTAAGCGTGTCATTAAATACCCCACTATATATTGAGGTATCAGGCAAAATAACGTTACCCCAATCGTATGGTGTATTATTAGCACTATTAGGTACTTCTTTGAGACAATCAGCACAAATATCCCAATCCGTTTGAGTAAAAGAAGAATCTGCGTATTGATTAGGTTTTCTTTTAAAAAAACCCTGATCTACTGCCCAAGGCGGTGCGCCATCAAGAACCTCTCTCCCAAATCTATCGACAACGAGCCCATCATCTACAGTTCTAATTTCGATAATGAACTCACCCATGAGATGACTTAAATATGGCCAATAATAGTATTGGCCATATTTATCTCCATAAAAAGGTGCAACATTTGTATTTTCAAAAAATTGAACCCACCTAGAGTTATTATCTCCAAAGAGAATATATTTTCCTTTAGGTATATTGTTAGTAATTTCTTGAGAATATGATGTACCCATAGTTGTTGTTAGTACAACCTCGTACTTGTTTGCTTCAATATCCTCATTCGCGTATAATTCAAGAAATGCATAGTTATTATAATTATTATAATTTGTAGGGTTTCCTCCACCTACAATCATGATTTCTGACTGCTCTCCGATATTCTCAAAATCATTAATACTGAACCAGTTTAATCCAGCATCTGTACTCACCTCCCACTCATACTCTAGCTTACAGTCAGACTGACCCTCAGCTATAAATATTACCTCATTATTATTACCAATTTCCACATCGTCAGGACTTGATATTACAGTGGCATAATCACCAGCCTCAAGATAATCTTGTGTCCCGTTACCATCAAGATCAACGGGGGTACCATACGTGTACACACCATCACCAGTGGATGTAACACGACCAAATCCATCGACATTTACGATAGGAATACCCACCTGCCCGTCGTTGTTATCATCAGTAGTTATGCCTGCTTCATTAACGTCTTTACAATCATCATCATCTGAGTCAAGATCAATTCTATTAGGTAATCCATCACCATCAGTATCGAGGGTCTCACCACCTTCTTCTAAGTCTGTTATTCCGTCATTATCATCATCAAGATCATCTTCGTCTGGGATATTATCACCGTCCGTATCCAACTTGTACACGCTAAGCGTTGCAGCATTTGTTACAATATCTTGATCACACTTGAATGCAGGCGTTTGCATGTATAGCCTATAAAGTAAATCGTTCATGTCAGCTGTGATTGAGTCTATGGTAAGAACAGTACTGTCAGTTCCTGAGTAAATCCCAGGATGATTAGGGTTTGATGCGGTATATAAATCAATATCTTGCCAAAAATTACCAAGATTTTCACTAACCTGCCAAGAATAAAAAATTGTTCCAAGGTCTAAATCAGTAGATCCTTGGCCTGTAAAGGTAACAGTTGAGTACTCCAGAGTATCAATACTCAATGGGTCAAGGTTTATTGAGAGAACTGAACCCTGCTCCAAAAAGTCTTTAACACCGTTGCTATCTAGGTCATCTATCTGATCTAATAACGTGAAGTAATCAACATTTTTTACCTTTCCGTCATAGGTAAAACCATTACTTATTTTACCTACCATGTTGTCTGTTGGTTCATCCGGATCCACATAACCAGCTTCAATTAGATCAGGACAAGTATCTTGATCCGAATCAGGATCAATCCTGTTAGGTAATCCATCCCCGTCTGTATCGATATCCTCACAATTTTCAGATGGAAGAGTAACGCTGATGTTGTCAAGACCTGAGTGATGAAGTGAAGTATTAGCTGGAGTTTTAAAGCCTATTTTTGTAGCAGTAGATGTAGCGGTGAAAGTTGTTGTAAATTCTTGCCATGAGTCAGCCAATACGATACTGGGAGTCGTTGTCTCCAAGACATCATCAATATACACTTCTATTCTACCATCAGGTGTACCGTTTGACACGTCATCCTGGAACACAGCAGCATGATAGAATGTTATGGTATACTCTTTATTTATTTCGGTCGTTATGCCTTGGCTTAAACCTGCACCATTGTATAACCTGAGATAGATATTTCCACTATTAGCTTCACTTGGTGCAGAGGTAACACTTGCAGGGTATCTGTCTCTTGGATTTACCACAGAATTTAGACCACTAGAGTACTGGTCCCAATCAGCAGGTGGATGAACACCACTAACTGCAAAATCCTCCCACGTTTCAAAGTCACCGTTCAGGATAAGATTATCAGATGAGGTAGCCGGTCCACACTCAAAAATATCAAGTATACCGTCGTTATCATCGTCAACATCAATGTTATCATCGACGCCGTCTCCATCAGTATCAATTCCCGAGAGACTTTCGACCACGGTTATCGTACCTTTCATAAATTGGTGATTGGTACATATGTAGTAGTAAGTTCCGGGCGTGACTCCATTAAGATCCCACTCAACAGTATTTTCCCCATCACCGTTATTAAGAACAAAATCTACCCTATTAGCAACATCGTAGCCACCATCTCCTGTTAACTGATTAACTATTGCTAAAGGATGAACATTTTTAATAGTGCTTATATCAAAAATTAGTTTGTCAGACCAAGTCACTGTGATGTTAGGGTCATCTTCATCAGTAAAACCTAATGCAGCATTGTTAAGGGTATAGTGTGAAGTTCCTGAGGCTGTAACTGTGATATTGTAATCAGTGGCAAAAAGGTTTTTTGGAAAAAGAAAAAGAATAAATAACGAAAACCACCAAAACGAGTGTAAAGTAGATACTAAGTTTGTACGAAAAAAATTTCTAGGAATTGATTCCACACTTGGCTTTTTTGTTCAGTGGTTTTTTGTTATTTAATTCTTTCAAAAAGAATTTACAAATTTAACATTTTAATTCGAATCATTCAAATATTTTTGATTGGTTGGTAAGAAGAATAAATTGCGTGACTAGATTTACATATGAAATCAAAATATAAGATTATAATATTATGTCATTTATTGATATATTCTTGTACTACTAAGTCACCTAAGATTGATGGATTGGACTATAATGGGTGGATTCTTGATAAGTATGGATGCACTGGTAAAAGACTTGAAATGGTTTCTCTTATCGATTCAAACAAAGAAAAATTTTTAAGATTTAATCAAAACCAGATCATTGATATTTTAGGAAGACCTGAAAATCAGACTCTTTTTACTAGAAGCCAGACAATATTTTACTATTACATTCAACACAACTTCGCATGCGAAGATCAAGAAGTTAAACAAGAGGACGAACAGATTAAACTTGAGATACGATTTGATGCGCTTAACAGATCAAAATCGTTGTATGTACATAATTACGTAAATCCTTTGAAAAAATAATGTATGTTCCTAGCTTACAAAAAACTAAATAAATCATGAAGTTCAGATCAGGCGTCCTGCACGGTGAAGAAGTAACCGAACTTCTTAATTACGCTAACGAGAATGACTTTGCACTCCCAGCTGTTAATGTGGTAAACACAAGCTCAGTGAATGCTGTGCTGCAAACCGCTAAAGAAGTGAATGCACCAGTAATTATTCAATTTTCCAATGGAGGGGGTAGTTTTTATGCCGGAAAGCATCTGAATAACACAAATGAAAAAGCTGCAATAGCAGGCTCAATATCTGGAGCATATCATGTGCATCTAATGGCAAAAGAATATGAGGTTCCTGTTATTCTACATACTGATCACTGCGCAAAAAAATTACTTCCTTGGATTGATGGTTTACTTGAGGAGGGAGAAGAATTTTTTAAAAAAGAGGGAATTCCTCTTTACAGCTCACACATGCTAGACCTGTCAGAGGAACCTATTGAAGAGAATCTTGATATTTGTTGCACGTATTTTGAAAGAATGAATGAAATGGGAATGACTATTGAAATTGAGCTTGGGGTTACTGGAGGTGAGGAAGACGGTGTTGATAATACAGATGTAGATGAATCCAAACTCTATACCAAACCAGAGGAAGTTAACTACGCATACGAAAGATTAATTAAAATAAGTCCAAATTTTATGATTGCTGCTGCTTTTGGTAACGTTCACGGAGTATACAGACCTGGAAATGTCAAGCTTACACCAACCATTTTACAAAAATCCCAGGAATATGTATCACTTATGCAAAATACAGAATCAAACCCAATAAATTTTGTTTTTCATGGTGGATCTGGCTCATCTAGAAATGAAATTAGAGAAGCTATAGGCTATGGCGCAGTCAAGATGAATTTGGATACAGACATGCAGTGGGCTTTCTGCAGAGGAGTAAACGAATACCATAAAAAAAATCAATTGTATTTAAACAACCAGATAGGTAATCCAGAAGGTAAGGATAAACCTAATAAAAAATATTACGATCCAAGGAAGTGGCTCTTAGAAGGTGAAAAATCAATGATTGAGAGACTAAGAGATTCATTTACTGACCTTAATAACGTCAATACAAATATCTAATCTTCTAAAATATCTTTAAGATTTGCAGGATAATAATTTATAGATTTAAGTGTTTTACCATCAGACTTTCTGTAAATCAAATACTTCCCTTTTTTCTCCTCATAGAAGCATTCTGTACCTTTTTCTTTTTTGTACCATTCGATGGTTTTCTCTGCTTCTTTAAGTGAAACACATGCCTTACTCATATTAGATCTTTGTACCTCATTAAACATTCTGACAAATTTTTCACTCATGCCAAACTCATGGACCGCACCCGACAATACGTACTGGATATCACACAAAGCATCTGCTATTTCGACAATGTCACCATCTTTTATAGCCTCAACAAGCTCTTTTAATTCCTCTGAAATCAACTCAACCCTAAGATCACACCTTTTTTTATTTGGTATGGTAGGTTTATCTAGAATAGGATGGTTAAATAATCTGTGAAAATCAGCTGTTTGATTAAGTGAGTCTATTTTTTCCATGGTATATATTTTAAGCTAAATTCTCCCCTGCAAGTCCATAAACGAGGATAACAAGGATAATAATTGGTATTATATATTTCATTACAGGTTTCCAAACTGACGATACCTTAATATTTTTTGAACCTTGATTTGTTTCTTGCATGAAGTTATCAAAACCCCAAACGTAAGCCACATAGATTGATATTAAAAGACCACCCAGAGGAAGTAGAATTTTTGCTGAAATAAAGTCAAAAAAACCAAAAATACTCATACCAAATAGTTCATATCCACTCCAAGTACTAAATCCAAGGATGTTTGGTACACATAGTAGAAAAGTCATGGAAACACAAATAGTTACTGATTTTACTCTAGATATTTTAAAAGAGTCCATTGCTGTCGAAATTACTGCTTCTAGAAGTCCAATTATTGATGTAAAGGCTGCAATAAATACAAGAAAGAAGAATAAACCACCAAGAAACATACCAAAAGGTATTTCTTTGAAAAGTGAGGCCATTGTTACGAATAATAATCCAGGACCAGAATTAGGTTCTATTCCAAATGCAAATAGAGCTGGAAATATAACAAGCCCTGCCAAAATAGCTATTGCAGTATCAAAAAATACTACTATACCAACACTACCTGGAATATCGCTATTATCTTTTTCTAGATAACTTCCAAAGACAAAACCAGCTGTTAATGCAATACCTACAGAGAAGAATATTTGACCCAATGCAGCTAAAATAACAGTAAATGTGATTTTTGAGAAGTCTGGAGTAAGATACCATAAAAGACCCTCAGATGAACCATCAAACGTATTTGATCCTAATGCGAGAATTACGAACATAACAAGTAAAAGCGGCATAAATAGTTTAGAAACTAGCTCTACACCTCCTTGAAGCCCCCTAGTGGCCACAAAGGCCATTATACCTGATATTACAGCAGAGTAAAAAATAAGTGTCACTGGATCTCTTTGGAGGTCATTAAAATGACTTTGTATGGTGCTTGAATCATATAAAAATGCTTCTCCTGTTACATATTCTTTTAAATAAACTGTGACCCAAGACATTATCATAAGGTAGAAACCGAGTATAATAATGGTTGTCAAGAGTTCAACCCAGCCTATTATATTCCAAAAGGAGGTTGGGGACGTTAATTTCTTCATTCCAGCAATTGGAGTGAGCTGTGCTTTTCTTCCTAAACTTACCTCCGCTGTAAGTAATGGAATTCCTATTATAGCCGTAAGCAGAAGATAAACTATTATAAATGCTCCACCACCACTTTCTCCAACTATATATGGAAATCTCCAAATATTTCCCATACCAATCGCAAATCCTGCAGTTGCCATTATGAAACCAAACCTACTGCCCCAATTTTCTCTGACCATTATTCAATTTAAAAATATTTTAAAGAAACTCTCAGCCTTGACGTAATAATTATTTATTAGATTAAAAAAAAAGATGAAATTCAATTTATTTTTAATTATTCTATGAATTTAATTTAGTATTAAATTTATTAATGTAATATAAATATATAATACATTGATTTACAGTAATTTATATTAATTATTTTAGATATACCTAAAGTGATAATTTAGATAAATAAAAAAGAAAATTTAATGTTTTAAAAGTTCTTAGCTATATTGAAAAAAATTTGAAAAGATGAAAACAATTATTACACTTCTACCCTTCCTATTTATAATGATTTCAATAAATTCTTCTCACTCACAAAAAGTTTCAAAAGAAGAGCTTTATGAAAATTTAGAATGGAAATTTGCTGGTCCGTATAGAGGTGGTAGATCAACTGCAGTTTCTGGCGTAATATCTCAACCATATACTTTTTACATGGGAACTACTGGTGGAGGTGTTTGGAAAACAACAGATGCTGGAAATAACTGGAAAAATATATCAGATGGTCAGATAACTGTGGGGTCAATTGGTGCTATATCCGTTTCTGAGTCGGATGAAAACGTGATATACGTTGGTACTGGATCTGCTGACCCAAGAGGAAATATATCTACTGGAAATGGAATATATAAATCAGTGGATTCTGGTGAAAACTGGGACTTTATAGGTCTTCCGAAAGCTGGTTTAATAGGCAAAATAGAAATCCATCCAAAAAATTCTGATATAGTCTATGTAGCTGTTCTTGGTAATATTTTTGGATCTAATAAAGAAAGAGGTATTTACAAAACTATTGATGGTGGTAAAAATTGGAATAAAATCTTTTTTATAAGTGATAAAACTGGTGCCAGAGATGTTGAAATTAATCCTGATAATGAAAATGAGCTTTTAGCCTCATTTTGGACGGTACAAAGAAAGCCATGGACATTAGTGGATGGAAGTGATGAGGGAGGTGTTTTTATGTCTAAAGATTCAGGAAAATCTTGGAAAAAGCTTACAGAGGGACTTCCTAAGGAATTAACTGGAAAAATCCAAGTAGAATACTCACCAGCTAATTCTAAACGCTTGTGGGCTATGATACAAGCAGAAAAAGAAGAGGAAGGAGGCCTTTATCGCTCTGATGACGGAGGAAAAACCTGGAGTAGAGTAAATAGAGACCATAAACTTAGACAAAGAGGATGGTATTATTCTCACATTAATGCAGATCCAGTTAACGAAAATATTATTTATGCTTCTAATACAGGATTCTACAAATCTGTTGACGGTGGAAAGACATTTGATGAGAGAATTTCAACACCTCACGGCGATAATCATGGTGTATGGATTAACCCAAACAACAACAAAATAATGATTAATTGTAATGACGGGGGTGCAAATGTTTCTTTAAACGGTGGCGAGAGTTGGTCAACACAGTATAACCAACCTACACCAGAATTTTATAGACTAACCGTCGACAATCAGTTTCCTTTCAGATTATATGCAGGTCAGCAAGATAATTCTACGATTTCAGTACCTTCAAGAGGTATACCCTCCCTTACACCTTTTGAACACTGGTTCAATGCTGGTGGTACAGAGTGTTCAGATATTGCTGTCCACCCAACAGACCCAAACATAATATACTCAACAGGTTATAGTGGAGAATTCACTTACAAAAACCTATCCACTGGAGAGGAGTATCAAAGAACACCATATGTACATCTCACAGAGGGTACCAGACAGGACGATTTAAAATATAGATTCCAATGGAATTATCCGGTATTTGTATCAAAATATAATCCTGACATGGTATATGTTGGATCAAATGTTGTACATGTTACCTCAGATAAGGCAGTGAATTGGGAGATTATTAGCCCTGATTTAACTAGACAACTTCTTAACGAGGACGAAGAAAAAGCTGACATACCGGGTGGACCTATTCAAAATGACGCTACTGGAGTGGAAGTGTATTCCTCTATATTTGCACTGGAGGAGTCTCCTCATAACGAGGGAGAAATTTGGGTGGGATCAGATGATGGACTAATACACATTACTAGAGACGGTGGAAAAAACTGGAAAAATATAACTCCAAAAAAAATAATACCTTATCAGGGAACTATAAATAAAATAGAATTATCCTCCCACCTTCCAGGAAGAGCTCTGGTAGCAGTATATAATTATAGAAATAATGATTTTAAACCATATATTGTGTTAACAAATGATTATGGTGAAAACTGGAAAATAATTTCAAATGAAAACGGAATTCCCGCCAATCATTTTGTCAGAACAATTGCTGAAGATCCAGCAAGAAAAGGTTTATTATACGCAGGAACAGAATTTGGAGCCTATGTAAGTTTTGATGATGGCAGCTCATGGAACTCATTACAAATGAACCTTCCTCACGTACCAATAACAGATATGGAAGTTACTCAAAATGATTTAGCCATTTCAACCCAAGGAAGAGGGTTTTGGATTCTAGATAAGATTAATATATTGCAAGATATACATTTAGTTAAAGACAAGCCTTTTCTTTTTTCTCCTGAAGATGCGATAAGGACAAATCTAAGTGGCGGAAGGAGGTCCACCGGAATTAATTTTGAAAATGACATATCATTCTATCTCCCAGAGAATTATAATTTTGATGATGTAAATTTATATATCAAAGATTCTGATGGAGATATAGTCATTAACTTTAAAGAAAGAACTGAATACCTTTATGATGTTGATTACGATGAGGAAAAAGTATATAGTGGAACACATACTTTTTATTGGGATTTGGAACACAAAGAACCTCAAATTCAAAAAGACTTCATTTCGATGTATTACAGCGCAGAAAGAGGTAATGGTCCATTAGCTATACCAGGAACTTATACAGTTGAACTACAAATATTAAATTCTGTTTACAGAAAACCACTAATAGTAAAAATGGATCCGAGATGGAATATATCCATTCAGGACCTAGAGAGGCAATTTGATATTTCAAGTAAAGTTGTAACTCTAATTAATGAGTCCCAAGAGAAATTAAATGAAATGAGAGGAATTGTAGATCAGATAAATAAATTTATTACGCTAACTGTAGGTAAAGAATTTCATAATGATGTAAAAAGTTTAGGTAACCCAATTATTGAATCAATTAAAAATATTGAAGAAAACCTATATCAAAATAAAATAGAAACTTCACAGGATGAAATAAACTATCCAAGAAAATGGACTAACCACATTACTCATCTTTATGACAGATTAACTACTGATGATCAAGCACCAAATGATGGTATGTTAAAGAGGTTTGATGAATTAAATACAAATTATAAAAATATTGTTGGTCCCTATGATAAAATCATTAATGAAAATTTACCAGTATTTACTGAATTTTTAAAGGAAAAAGGTGCAATGGGTATTATAGTGGATTAACTAAATAAACTTAAAAGGTCTAAAACAATAAAAGGGCGTAAATTCTTA
>PBLX01000036.1 GCA_002722435.1 Legionellales bacterium
GAATGCAGGTATTGTAGGTGGTGTGCAGGCAAATGGAGACGCAAACTTCGAGTGGTTGTATGGATTAAACGGTGCAGTTAAAGGATCTGTGCCAAGATTCCTAGGATTTCAGACTGCATATGACTCACAATACATGTATTATCTGTATGATACGTCGTATCCGTGGAATGGACCTGTATTTGGAATACAATATCAACTCTCAGATGCGAAATGTTGCCCAAATGCAACTGTAAATGATGAAGATGTGTGTATTATGACGACAGAATGGTATTCTCACTTCTATCAAGTGCGTCAAGACTCATGGAAAACCACAAAAACTCGTATTGCTGTCACAGGACCTGCGGGAAGTGGCGTCGAAGAGTCATTTAGGACTGCAGATACTTACACTCATAGGATATTTTTCAAGTATTTGACGACTACTGGCACATTTAAGAAGGGAGAAAGTATAAATGGATGGAATATAGCAGGCATTTTCTACTTTGGTGGTAAGATGAATGCGGGTTATATGGAATTAACAGCGGATGGCACCGAAAAAGGTAACATATTTACCTATCAACAGCAGTTTAGTAGTAGACCATACCCTGTAGATGAGGGTGAGGAGCCTTCACCATCCGCAACTATCCAAGTTTTAGCAGGTTATGGCATAGAAGACAAGGCAGCATTCTTCGGAGTGTATGAATTTGAGAAAAATATATCATACTATAAGGTAAAATTAGATCCTAAAGCACTCATACCGACCCGCACACTGGATTTAGCAGAGGCAGAAGCAGTTGTAGACACCGAAGGTAAGATAGTTGATATCAAAATCATCAACGGTGGGGTAGGTTATCGTAATCCTACGGTCACTATAGCGGAGCCTGGTCAGTTAGAAGAGTTTAGTAGCATGGATACAGCACGTCAGATGCGTGGTGCCTTCCTCCGTGACTACAATCAACCTGTTAAAAAGTTTCCAGAGTATAATTCTACAGGTGAAATAGGTGAGCAGAAGATATCTTTAGACAAATTTGAGCGTAGACAACTCCAAGTATTGCAAAATAGGACGGAAAGGGAGTTTGATACGGTGCAACAATTCCGTAATGCAGAAATTAGAGTCGGAAGAATTACAAAATCAGGTATAATTAAGCGTATTGATGTGATAGATGGTGGATCTGGATACGATCCGCACTTCCCACCACAGGTTTACATCGCAGAATCGGGTCTTTCTATTGATGTTGACACTAAATTTGATGAGCCTACACTAGATTCCTCTCAAATTGACATTGAAGAGATGTTTGATTTCGAGACTGAGGGCAATCCACTCAACTCTGGGGTGGTTACAGACGAAATGGCGGACATAAACAAGGGGTTTACAAGCAATGTGCCCATCACATACATGGAATACGCAGAAGTTGACCCAGAAGGTAAGACAGTTTTGTGTCAAAACCTTCCTGCGGACTGTATACAGATAGATATGGGTCTTCCTTTGATCCAAGCAATGCCTCCTGTGGAGACTTTTGAGAATTTAAGTGCACAAGAGCCCCCTCAAATGATGTTAGGACCTAATGAGCAGTCATCTCCCGCTGCTGAGAAGTTTTCAAGCGGTGTATATTCCAATATTTTGGGCGGTTTGGCACAGTCTGGTGCGGATAGTGAGTCATTTAACGGTCTTTACGGAGCATTTGACGGTCAAAGGTGTATGATTGTCGATCAACCAGTCATTCATAACATCAAAAAGTGGTTTCAGATGCCTTGTGCGTACATGGAAGCGGAAGAAGACCCTAGAGAAAACTTTTATGGGGAAGTACAAGACCAATTTAGAGCATCACGGAAGGCATTTGGGTATTTACCATGGAAATACTGTGCACCGAATGATGAAAAAGCAGAATTTACGGTTTCTCTGTCATTTGACGGAAAGACTACAGGTCCTCAGGGTCAAGATTTTATGAAATTCTTGAATTCTTTACCAAAACCCAAACTTTCACCTAAAAGAAACGTTGCAGGTGGGTATAAAACATGGAGTTGCACTAGAGGTAATGTGCCAGGTCGCTGTTATCGTGGTAGTAACAATAGTATAGAATACGTCCCAATCGGACTTGACGAAAATACATATGATTATAACCGTAGTAACTATTCTAGAGCACAACAATTTAGTTTGTGGTTAGGAAACAACCTAGATGGCAGTCCTACGGACACTACTTCTAATTGGAGCACACTAATCGATGGAGTACCCACACCAGGATCTCAAAGTTATACTGAGTTTTCAGTCAATAGCGGGTCTTGTCCAAGTGACCCTACCAATATTCCTCACGATTGTTGGGACAGGTATGTGCGTAAGGGCAGTAACACAAATGGACCTCTTGATGTCTACTGCGGATGGGATGACAGTGGAAACCCTCTTGCAGGACAAACCTATTATGAAATCACACCACCATCTGCTTTAAGTAGTCAATCGGGTGCAGGACAAGGTAATTGGCCAGGTACTGGATCTGGTCTATGTCAAAACTGCAATGCATTAAATCATGTTGCAGACGTTTCTATTGCCATTGACCCTAAGCGTATGGAGACAGAGCGTTATAGGATTAAGATGGGCGACTATAGTGGTAGGATGCAGATACTAAATTATTTGACAGGAGGCACTAATGCTCTAGCAAGAAGCATTAGAAACTTAGGTAATCCATTCTTCGACGAGTGCCAAGATAAATACCCATATCTAGATGGTAGACAACTAGAGGGACAAGGATAATGGGATTTGGATTTTTAAAACCAGTCGCTGCTATCAATGGTCTACCTGACTCTGGACATGGGTTGTGTCTACCCCCTACTGTGCATAGCACAGAGTCTTGCGGAGCAATCCCAAGGACAAGGAGTATTCGTATTAAAGAATATACTTGTTGGTGGCCACCTCTTAGTCTAATACCTTTGACACCTTTAGCACCAAACCGTGCTACTGTATTAGTCAACGGTTTCCCAATCATGCTTGCGGGTGATAAATTTATTGTACATCCATCTGCATGCACAAACATAGTGATCCATATGTGTCCATGTGGTAAATCGCTATGTCCGAAACCAACACCCTACCCTTGCTCGGTATTAACGACAGAAGATAGAGGTGTCGGACACGATAGGACTTTATATCCTACAACCTTAACTGTGTTTGCACTCAAGCGATTGATTGCTAGACAGTTAGACCCACTAGGAGTCGGATTTCCTGGCTTCTCGTATCCTTGCTCATCAGTCGTAGCATATGGCTCGATGAATGTATGGGCAGGTTAATCACTTTATTAAATTATTATGGCAACTAGATCAACAGCCTTCGTATCAGGTGGAGTAGATACAAAACCTAAGAAAACAAGACAAGGAAAAAGTCAGAATACAAAACTGTCTGCTACCTCAAGAAACAGACCGCGTAAAAAGTATCGCGGACAAGGCTAAATAATAAAGTATACCTTATATTATGACAAAATTCATATTAATGCGTAGTGTCATACCGAATTCGAGCAGATAAAAACATAAGTCGTGGTTTTAGAGATTTTGCAATGTCTTTCAAAGCAAATCCTAATAGTCGCGACTTTGGTGCTGTCAAAAATGAGAATGCTATCAAGCAGGCAGTGCTAAATCTGGTTAAAACAGATATTGGTGAAAAACCTTTTCAGTATGACGTTGGATCTAGAGTAACTGCACTTCTATTTGAGCCTTATGATGTTTTTACAGGTGAGGCAATCAAAGACGAAATACAAAGCACTCTAGACAGATACGAAAAACGCATTAGAGTGACAGCTGTCAATGTGCAAGACGGTTTTGACGTTAACTCATTAGAAGTTAGAGTCCAATACACTATCGTAGGAGAAAGAATCGTTAAAGAAATCGATTTCATACTAGAGAGAACGTAATGTCTGCAGTACCATCAGAATTAACCTCCTTAGATTTCTTTGAAATCAAGGAATCCATAAGATCATACCTCAGGACTCGCACAGAGTTTACTGATTATGACTTTGAAGGATCTGCTGCGTCTTACCTTCTAGACATTCTTGCTTATAACACATATTATACTGCATTCAATGCAAACATGTCTCTTAATGAGGCATTCTTAGAAACATCTACTGTTAGAGACAATATTGTTAAGGTTGCTAAACAACTTAACTACACTCCTCGTAGTGTAAAGTCTCCAAAAGCATTTGTAACAGTAAGTGTGCAGACTTTAATCGGTGCAAACGGTCTAACTTATCCTGAGCAGGTTACAATTAATAAGGGTGACTCATTTAGTGCTGAAAATAACTTCGATGACTATATTTTTACAATTTTAACTCAAGTCCAAGCACCTGTTGATCAGCAAACAGGTATTGCGACCTTTAGATGTCTTGCAACTTATCAAGGTAACCTTCTTACTTACTCATTTGTTGTTAATAACACTAAAAGACAAGAATACATCATTCCTAGTGAAGATGTAGACACTGAAAGGATGATAGTTTACATTTCTCCTTCTGTGCAGTCATCAGAAATTGATATTTACAACAAAGCAACCTCTTCTGTTAACTTAGACTCAAATTCTCGTATTTACTTCCTTGAAGAAGTTGACGATTTACGTTATAAGGTAATTTTTGGTGATGGAGTGTTAGGTAGACAACTAGTTGACGGTGAATTTGTAAAAATAGACTATGTAAGGACTGTTGGTAAAGAAGCTAACGGTGCAAGAGACATGACATTCATTGGCACAGCAGTTGACAGTGAAGGACGCATCATTAGTAACAATGGAATCAGTGTTGTTACTGAAAATGAAGCAGCAGACGGTGAAGATAGAGAAACACCTGTTTCTATCAAGTATAATGCTCCTAGATTGTATACAACACAAAACAGAGCAGTTACAGAAAGAGATTTTGAGAATCTAGTAAGACAACTATACCCACAATCACGATCAGTGGTTGCATATGGTGGTGAGAAGTTAAATCCTCCTGTTTATGGAAAAGTTTACGTTGCAGTTAGACCTAAGACTGGATCTAAGTTAAATGAGACAACAAAAGTAAGAATAAAAAACCAATTAAAAGATTATTCAATCGGTGCTATCGATCCGATTATCATTGACCCAACAACACTCTATGTTATTCCTAAGTCTTACGTTTACTATAATGGTAATGACACTAGTCTTAGTTCTAATGACCTAAGGACAAAAGTATTAAAGAATATCGACGATTATAACTCACAAAATGCTGCCAATAGATTCAACAACAGATTTGAAGGATCTAAGTATTCGGGAGTAGTCGATAATTCCGATCCTGCTATCTCAGGTAGCACAACCCAACTTACTCTAGGACAGAATCTTGATGCATTCATATTTGGTCAAGTATTCAATCAATGTCTAGATTTCAATAACCCTTTATTCCGTCCAGGTGACTATTCTGGCACTAGTGATGATAATGGCACTGGCACAGGAAACGGCACCTCAGGGGACGGCACAGATGGGTCTGACGGCACATGTAAACCAACCTTCTCTGTAGTTAAGTCAGGCACATTTTATGCAACTGGATATACTGAGAGTCTTCTCAATAATGCCAATCTAACTAGTGGTGTTGTCCAAGTTGATACAGCAACATTATCTTCTACAACCGCACAAACTCTTGTCCCTGTAAATCTAAGAGATGACGGTAAAGGTAACATGATGCTAGTTACTATTAGAGATGAAGCAGAAGTCATCTTAAACAATAATGTCGGGTCAGTAAATTACAATACTGGTGAAGTATGTGTAGGACCTCTAAACGTTGCACTAACACCTGACGATACAAATAGAATTCCAGTGGTTGTCTATCCTAGTGGTGGATCACTTGAGCCTCCTGCAGGCACAGACCCAGTTATCTTCAACCCAGACGTAAATCCAATAGATTACACAATCAACGATTTATCAGTCCCCATCTTTGATCCTAATAATTTCAGTGGATTTAACTTTGGTGGTGGAGAGCTAAATATACTTGATTACCCCACGGATACATTCACTTATCCAGATATAGAAGACTGCTTCTAAGTTATGTCTAGAGTACAGGTTTCTGACAGAGTTGAGCAACAGTTACCTGATTTTATTAAATCAGAAGACCGTGCCTTTGTCCAGCTACTACAAGAATACTACAAGTCACAGGAAAAAGTAGGTAGACCCTATGACATCCTTAATAATGTACTTGATTATCTTGACATAGACACTTATCAGTCAAATGTCTTAACATCTGAGACAACTGTGCTTCAAGCAATCGGTTTGAATGACACAGAAATTGTTGTTGAAGATATTGACGGATATCAAGAAAGAAATGGTAGTATAAAAGTTGATAATGAGATTTTATACTACGAATCGGTAACCAGAGGTCCTGATGCTATCATGACACCTGGTATTGCACCACATGAGTTTAAGAAGAAAGAGCAAGCACTAGAAAATCCATATTACGAGTTTGATGGCGTCAATACTACATTCCCACTAAAGTATCAGGGTAATCCTGTTAGTCCTGCATCTGTAGATCACTTAGTTGTTACTGTCTATAATGTAACTCTTATACCTACAGTAGATTACACTGTTAGTGGCACTAATATAATCTTCACAGTGCCCCCTAGAGCACCCCTAGGAGGCGATGATCAAGGTTTTACTAAGATTACCTATCTTATAGGTTTTGCTGATAAAACCATCGTTACAATGGATGCTGTTTCATATACTGAATGGCAAGGCACAAAATATTATCCTCTAAGAGTAAATGGATCTGCATATACTCCAATTTCTGATGTTTCTCTAATTGTTAATCGCTCAGGACAATTACAGAAACCTTTTGAGCAGTTTAATGTTTATCAAGATACTCTTGTTGCTAAATTTGCTCTTGGTAGTCAAGATACTCTTCATGTTAGAGCGATTGAGTTTGTACCTGCATCTTTTGGTAGTGGTGCAACTGCTGTATGTAATGTTGTAGAAAATCAAATTGATAATATCTTAGTTAAACAAGGTGGTAGTGGATATAGATTAGATTTTGCTCCTAGAGTAAACATTCAAACTGCAACTGTTGGAGAATATGCAACAGCACACAGTTTAGTTGGTGGTATTAAAGATATTCAGTTAATTTCTGGTGGTCAAGGTTATACATCTTACAATCCTCCTATTCCTTTAGTCACTGCACCTACCAATGCTAATGGTAGACTTGCAAGAGTATCTTTAACAGTCAATGACACGACTGGAATGGTTGATAGTGTCACTATTACTGATAGTGGATCAGGATATGACTTTGTGCCAGTTATTACCTTTAACAATCCTGGCGGAGGCACAGTTAGTAATGCAACTATTGACTCAGAAGGTAGATTAAACGTAGAAAGTATTACAGTCACTGCACCAGGCATTAATTATGCCAACCCTCCTACAATTTACATTGATCCTGCTCCTGAGGGTGGTATCAACGCTATCGCAGAGTGCTCTCTAACATCAGAAGGTGGTTTATCATCAGTTACTATCATCAATAGGGGAAGAGGGTATACAACCGCTCCTAGATGCCGTGTAATAGACCCTGTGGGTGCTCAAGTCTTAGATGTGACTGTATCTAGTGGTGCTGTTACAGATATTGAGTTATTAACTGGTGGTAGAGGTTATACTGACGCTCCATCTGTCTATATTGTTGATGATCGTAAAGATGCATACGGTGATCCTATTGGAGGCACAGGTGCAACTGCTGCAGCAACTATTTTCAACGGTGAGTTAACAGATATCAACATTACCAACTTTGGTACTGGATATAGTGAAGCAAATCCTCCTACAATTTACATTGCTGAGCCTCAAGCAGCAAAAGCATCTGTAAATGTTGGATATGACGAAGTTACTGGATTTGTAATTGAAGAGACTGGTAGAAACTACGTACCTAGTGCATTTAACGGTATTGTCCGTGGTGTTTCTAACGTTGTTGACTTTGACGAGTTTGGAAATCAAATTTTTGCAAAAGAAAGTCAGATTGCTACTAGCACACACCCTATAGGGTCAATAGTCCACAACCTTGACTCTATTTTCATCTATCAGTTATTTGAGAAGTTTAGAAAGCAATATTTACCGACTATACAACTAGATCCAAGTAAAGTTAACCCTGTTAACGTAATTAAGAATATTAGGGACTTCTATCTTGCTAAAGGTACTGCATTGGGTGCAAAATACCTTTTCAAGATTCTTTTTGGTGAAGAGATTGAGGTATCATATCCTAAAGAGCAAATTATCTCTCCATCTGCTGCTACATGGACTGTAGACACGATTTTAAGGACTCAGATTGTATCTGGTGACGCTGCTAACCTAATTGACTCAGAAGTTATCCAATATGCTGATGAAGTTGACCAAAATATCAAATATGCTTCAGCATTAGTTGAAAATGCAATTTCTATCATCAAAGGTGAAGATACAATCTTTGAATTAGTAATATCAGAAGAAACTCTTACTGGCACCTTTAAAATACCTTATAAGACTCGTCTAGTTGAGCCTTTAGACACTGTAGATCAAATTGTTACCGTTGACTCGACTATTGGATGGCCAGAAAGAAACGGCACCTTCTTTATTGGTGATAATGAAGAAGTCCAGTATAAAGAGAAGTCACTTAACCAATTTATCGAATGTACTCGATCAAATAACGCTATTGTTGAGGATTGGGATCCTGGCACCGTTATTACTTCCAATATTTACATATATGCCAATAGGGGCACTACTACTGAAGTTAAGATGCGTGTTTTGGGTATTGCCGAAGCAGGAAGCACAGTACTCGACGATACAGGATCATATTACTTACCTGGCGATAAATTAAAGGTTGCATCACTCGGATCAGACTCTGTTGGTGAAGAAAGACTAGAATCTTGGTTTTATAACGTTAAAAAACTTGTTAGGGTCTCTGCAATAGATCCTGGTGGTGCATCACAAGTTGCAACCGTAACAACCGAAGAACCTCATGGATTATTGGTAGAAGACACCGTTACAGTGTATGGTGCTAACCCAGTTGTCTTTAACGGCACATTCCAAGTTTCTTCTCGTATTGACGACTATAATTTTTCATATAGAGTTGCAACAGCAACTGATATCGTCCCTGTTGGTAATATCTTACTTTCAGTTGATCTCAACAGAGGTAAGTCAACTGAGACTCCAATTAATAACGTTGTTACTGAATTTACGACTAATATTCAGAATTCCTTCTTTAATGCTGATTATGTTTACGTTGCAGCATCTGGTCTTCCAAACTACAAGATAGGACCTTTTATTGGGTCTGCATTGATACCTGGCAACCAAAGAAAACTTATTAGAGTCCCTAGAGTTGTAAATACTGTTTCTGAGAGACAACAGATTGCTGCTAACAGTGCAATCGGATCATGGGTAAATGGTGTAAGTATATGGTGCTATAAGTCACAAGAGTCAGTCCTCTTCGGTCCTTTAACTGGTATTGTTGTTTCTGGATCAGGTTTAAACTATGATGCAGGATCACCTCCCGAAGTCCTTATTGAAGGTGGTGGAGGTAGTGGTGCAACTGCTACTGTTACAGTTAATGGTAGTGTTGACTCATTTGAGGTAACTGCAGGAGGTACAGAATATACATCTTCTCCTTTGATCTCTATTGTTGGTGGTGGAGGATCTGGTGCATCTGCAAGTGCTGTTGTTACTAATGGAGTTATAACAAGAATATTAGTAAGCAATCCTGGCAGTGGCTTCACATCACAACCATCTATTACTATTACTGGGGGTGGCGGTAGTGGTGCTGCAGCCACTGCTAATATTAGAGGTCCTATCTCTGGTGTTACATTAACAGGTGGTGGATCAGGATATACATCTCTCCCCACTGTATCTGTTACATCTGGTGAAGGTGCACTAGCACAACCCATTGTATTGAATGGTAGAATCGTATCTATCGCTATTATTAACTCTGGTCGTCGTTATACAACTGCACCAAGAGTTGTAATAAACGGTGATGGATTTGGTGCTGTTGCAAAAGCAACTATTGCAACTACTGGGGAAGATAAGGGTAAAGTCATTGGTATCACTATATCTAACAGAGGTATCAACTATATTCAAGGCACAACAACTGTAAGACTAGATGCTGTTGGTGAGTTAGCAACATTCACTGCACAAGTTTTTGAGTGGAATAAAAACTTTGAATATAATCTTTCTAACAAGTATGATATAGCAAGAGGATATGTATTTACTGGTCTTAACAACCAGTATGGTGGTGAATATGCTCACCTTTCAGATCCAAAAGAATTACGTTATGTTGTTGGAGACAACGTATTCTTAGATCAAGAAACAGGTAAATTCCAAGAAATTGAAACTAACTTCCAACACTCTCCAATATTAGGATGGGCATATGATGGTAACCCAATTTACGGTCCTTATGGATATGCAAACCCAACCGATCAAAACAGTGGTGTAAGAAGACTTCGCACATCATATCAACTTAAACCTGAGATAGTATTATCAGACGCTAACCCTAGTCCTTCCAGAACAGACGGTCCTTTACTTGCAACTTACCCTGCAGGATCATTTGTACCTGACTATGAGTATGTGTTTCAACAAGGTGACTTAGATCAATATAACGGGCGTTTCTGTAAAACACCTGAGTATCCTGATGGCACATATGCATACTTCGTAACTATTGATGCATCATCCGATGGTAATCCACTATTCCCATATGTTATGGGTCCTGCATTTAACTCACTTCCAGATGAGTGGAATTTAAGTCAAGGTGCAGTCCAAGAGAATATTCCAGCTGATGTTGTAAGATATAGAGTCCCATATGAGAATGTAGACATAGATGTTGAGCGTTTACCAAACCAAGAGGCAGATGTATTAACAACTGAAATAGAAGGTTATCCTATAATCTTTGAGATTCAAGATACCAACCAAGATGGTATTATTGATGCTAATGAGCAACAAGAGATATTAGAGTTACAAGAGGAGCCTACACTTCAGATATATGATTACTTCCCACAAGTCTCACTTGAGTCTAAAGTTGACATAGATGTAGAGACTGTTACTCAGTTTGAGACTGCACAAATTGATGGATTTGTTATTGAGAATCCTGGCAGATCTTATCAGGTAAATGACACCGTATTCTTTGATAATACTGATACAGGTGGATTTGGTGCTTCTGCAATCATTGATAGTATTAAGGGTGTTGCAATTAGTGCGTACAGTAAAGAAATAATTGGCGATAGACCATATGGTGTTATTACAACTTCTTTAAATCATGATCTTGTACAAGGTGATGAGATCATTGTTGATTCTACTCCTATCACAGCAAACACAAATAAAGAGTATACTGTAAAAGTTGTAAAAGGAATTGAGAGTGTTACAGTAGATATACCAGGTATTGGATATAATGAGTTAATACCCCCAACATATGAGTTAGTTGATGACTCAGGTGGTATTGATGCTGACTTTAATATTAACTTAGACGCTGCAGGTGTTGCAGGATCGTTTACTATTGTCAACTCTGGTAATGGTTACAGCACAGATATTCCTCCACAAATAAGAGTATCACATCCACAATCAAATACAAAAACACGTTATTGGTTATCAGAGTATTTGAATGACAGTGGTAACGTTAGTATATTTGATAGTTACTCAACAGTTAATAGAGACTACTATATTTGTGGGTCTCTTAAGGAAGACATTGATAATGATCAAGTTGGTTTCCTTGCTAAGTTTAATGACCTTGGAGAGGTGCAATGGGTAAGGACATTGCTTCCAAACAACACAGGTGTTAAGAAACTTGAATTTACTTGTTTATACGTTGATGACTCACAAGAAAACGACCTCGTATATGTTGGTGGCCAAACATATGACCCCGATAACGCCAATTATAATCCAGATGTCTGGTTTGGTAAATATGAGTCAGAAAGGGATGCACAAAACAATCCTACAGGTACTTTAAAGTGGCAGAAGTCTATTGCGGGTATATCTGGTGGACAACGTAGAGATTACATTACTGACATTGCCCTTGATGAAAATAACAATATTTACATTGTTGGTTACACAGATACTCAAGCAATCGATGCAAATGATATTTGGATCATTCAATCTAATAATGATGGTGATTTAAAAGAGAAACGTAAAATATCTTCTCCAAATGGTGATGAGGATCTTACACAGATTAAATGGGTTTCAAACAGCACATTTATGTTTGTAGGTGTCAATCAGACAACAGATAACATGATATACGGCACATTCTCATATGATGGGTCAAATATCAATGTTGACTTCGTAAAACAAGTCCCTGCTCTTGGTGGTTATGTAAGAAACCCAAGATTTACTATTGACGAGTATAATGACGTATTTTTCTTATATGACGTCTATAATAACGCAAATGGTAAATATGAAAGAATTCAAGTTGGTAAAATTCCTCTTGCAGATACAAATGCAACTATGACTAATGCTCAAGGTGCTACAGTAGTAAAACCTTGGTTATTCCGTAAATCATTAACTCCTCAAGGAAATTTCGTTTCTATTAAGAATACTGGTCTACATATCGACGTATTTGGAGATGTTGTCATAACTTCTGCTGTTGATTACGATGAGGATAGAAAAGTCAATATTGTATCTTCACTTAAGTATGATGGCACAATTAAGGCAGAATCAATATTAGAAACAACTGATTCTGTTGGACAAGTTGGTAAGACATCTACAGTTGATAATTCTGGTGATATCATCACTGTCGCTGAAAGATTGATTCCTAATCAACTTGCAGTCTATAGATTTGATGATGCTGCTGATTTAGACTATGATACAACTAAACAGACTATATCTACTCTTACAATTCAAACACCTGCTGATGCTGAAGTAGATACATCATATTATAAGTATGGCACTGGATCACTTAAATTCCAAGCAGCAAACCGTGCTACTGCATCTGGTTTAGCATGGGAGGGTCAAAACTGGACTACTGCAGCATGGTTTAGTATGAATACCACTGCATACGCTGCAGGTAATACTCCTCACTTCTTTGACACTATTGAAGTAAATGGCACTTCTGGTGTTTCTGTTTACCTAATGGGTATTGCTAGTGATGCAAACTTCGGTAAAATTATTCTAGAAGTAAATGGAAGTGTAGTTGCTTCATCTACAGAAACTACTTACTGGGGTAACTTTAGTGCAGCAGCATGGCATCATATTGCACTTGTTAAAGAAAACACTGGATCAGGTGTATGGGAAATCAATGTTTACTATGATGGCACACTTGCAATTACATATCAAACTCTAATTGATGTTAATTTGGCATCTGTTGGGTTAGGTGGCACCGATCCATCAGTTTCAACAAAAGCATTTATTGGTCACATTGACGATTGGATTATATCTAAACTTGATGAGTATGAGTCAACCTTTACTCCTCCTACAACTAAATTCCCATTATCTCATGAGATAAGTGATGTAGTTGCTATAAAGATTGATAGAGCACATACTTCTGGAAGAGGCACATATACATTAACTACAGCTACAAACTATAGTAATCTTACTATTAGTGAGTGGACAGCTGGCACATGGTCAGATGCAGGTTTACCTTCTATTGATCAATGGGATGTTGGAGCAGGTGGTCTACAACTACTTGACTTCTCAGATTCGCCCAGTGTATACACACCAGTACAAACGTACACATGGACAAACAACAGAGAGCAGTTTGCATCTAAGTCTTCTACTATACCTGTTACAAACGGTCAGAAGATGTTTGTTACTGCAAACGTTGTGCCTAAATTCTATATTAAAGATGCAACTTATAGTAAGATTGATAACATCTTTGAGTATACATTTAACCAAGATGCATTGTTTACAAAGGGTGCAATACTTCAACAATATAATTCTCTTGGTGTAGTCCAAGCATACGGCACCATTGTAGAATCTCCTGTTGGCACTACAAATAATCCTGGTTTAGGTAATAAGTATAAGATTGGTAAAATATTTGGCACATTCAACACTACTGATTTATTAAGATCTACAGAAGCAACAGATATAAACGTAATACCAGATCAAAAGTTTGTTGGTATTGAGGCAGAAAATCTTTGGGTTACAGGCACTGTATACGCTACTTCTGACAGAGTATACTATGCTAAGAAAATATACGAAGCACAATCAGGTGGCACATCTGGTGTAACTCCCCCAACACACACTACTGGTGCTGTGAGTGATGGAGCTATCACATGGGTGTTTATTAGAAATGCAGGTGAGTTTGATATTGATATTCAAACTGAGCCATATCCTAAACCTCAATATAGAGGACTTGATATGGATCGTTGGGATAGTGGAATTAATTTCCCTGTTGGATACCAAGTTTATTGGCAACGTAACGTATATGAAGTAACAGTTGCAGGTACATCAGGCACCACTGCACCAGTACATGTAACTGGCACAGCATCTGATGGTGGTGTAACATGGGAATTCAAATCTACAGAATTAGCATTATCTGACTATGCTAGATTCCAAGCATATGCTGATGGAGCATACTCAGTTAAGATTCTAAAAGTACAACCTGCATCATCTTACATACCTGGCGATGTTATTGCTATTAACTCTGCTAATATTGTTATTGATGATGAAGGTGTTGATGCATATAAGGTTGTTAAGGTAACTGGATTTGCATCTGTTAAAGAAGTTGAGTTAACCACAACACTTAAAAAGGATATCAAGAAAGTTAGTGAAGGAAGATCAAATCTTGTATATGCAACATCTGTTACTCCTCATAATTACACAGATAATGATATTATATTTACAGAGGGATTTACTACTACAGAATACAACGGATCATTCTTTATTCGTGAAGTATTTGGTAGTAGAGAATTTGTATTTGGATTAAGGACAACTGCTGCAGGTGATCCTGTATTTAATCAAAATAGCATAAGCAATGTCAATATATTTGCTAAACATCCATCTCTAACATTTATTAAAGAGCATCAATATGTCTTTGACGTTGGTGATGCATCTAACTTTGGTTACTATTTGTCATTCGCACAGGATAACCAGTATAAGTTGGAATACTCCTTTAACAATATTACTAGAGTTGGCACACCAGGTATTCAAGCAGAAGGTCTAAGACCATATGTTAAATTCTCTGCTATTGGTAATGTAACTAATATTTCTTACTACTTTGATCCATCTAGGATTGGAGCAACGTCTCCTGTTGGTGCAAATTCATTTATTGATATTATTAAGACACCTTATGATGGCACATTTACAATATCACAGGTTGTTAATAATACTGAATTCAAATTCCCATTATTACTTGAGCCAGAAACATCATCTGCAGAAGTCCAAGATGATGAATTTGGTAATCCATATACTTTCTACTCAACAACATCTGTTAAAGCAATCGGACCTATCAATACTATTAAACTAGTATCACCAGGCGGATTCTATCAGAAGTTACCTATTATATCTGATATCGCATCATTTAGACAGATTGAGCGTATTACTATAACCTCAGGAGGTACAGAATATGCAACTGGTGTTTACTATAATGTGCCTATTGCAGGAGATGGTGAAGGTGGTTTAGCAACTATTACGGTTACTCTTGATGAAGAGATTGGATCAGGCACAATTACAGCAGTATCAGTTGCAGATCCAGGTAAAGGTTATACAACTGCAAGTATTGATGTTGATAGTATATCAGGTATCTTAGGACCTCAACTTGCAGGATCTGGTGCTGCACTAGCAGTTGTAATTCCTGATGAAGGTAGTGGTGCATCTGTATTCTTAACTGGTAGAAATATTGGTAAGATTAAGAGACTTAAAAACAATGAATTTGGATTTGGATATTCACATGACTATACTTTACGTCCTGAGATTACATTCCCTGTTAACCTTCAACTCTTTAATACTTCAATACTAACTGAGATCACTATAACTGATCCAGGTTCTGGTTATACATCTGCTCCTGCAGTTGTAATTGATGGTGGTGGTGGATCAGGTGCTGAGGCAGAAGCGGTTATTAAAAACAATCGTTTGAATGAGATTCTTATTAAAAATCCAGGTCAAGGATATTCATCTGAGCCAACTGTAACTCTAAAATCAGAATTTAACTATGTTGTTAACTTAGATCTTAACTATCTACAGTTTAACTTCCCACATGGTATTACAACAGGTGCTGCTATTCAGTTGCGTGCTGATAGTGTAGGATCTACAACTGGTATTCTACCAAAACCAAGTAGTGCAGGTTTGACACAATTAGTTGATGGACAGATATACTATGCTATTGCTGATCAGTTAGAATCTGATCAATTACGTTTTGGATTAACATTACAGGCTGCACAATCAGGAGACTTCATTACATTCTTAACCCAAGGTGAGGGACGACAAACTCTCTTAACCGAGGTGTTTGGAGGTACTGCTACTGCTGTGGTTGCAACATCTAGATTCTTAGAAGGTGAAAAAGTATTCCAAGGTAATTCACCTGAGCAAGCAACAGCAGAAGGTTATGTTTCTACTAACACTGGTTGGCAGATAGGACCTAAGATTCTTAAGATCGTTAACTACACAGGTAATTTCGTAGTTGGTGAAAAAGTATCTGGTGAGGTTTCTAAAGCATCTGGTATTATTGACAACTTGAGTATTGCTCGTGGTGTATTGAATATTGACTCAATCACACAAACACCTGGTAGATTTATTGATGATGTTGGTAAACCATCTGAGATTGTCCAGAAGATTCAAGATAGTTTCTTCTATCAATCATTCTCTTATGTTATTACATCTGAGATTCCTATTACAAGATGGAAAAAACAAGTATTAGATAACAACCATCCTACAGGATTTAAGATGTTTGGTCAGTTACAACTGACTGGTGGTAAGGACGTATCTGGTAGAAAGGTTGGCACAGAATTTATTAAAGAAGTTAATATTAATGAGTATACTAACGTAAACCAGATTACATCATTTGGTGCTGCTGAGCCAGTATATACTGACTACAATAATACAGAAGTATTATTCAGAAGTAGAAGATTAACATCATCTGAGGAAATCTTAACTTCTATCGTTAAGAAAATTGATAGTATATCTGATGACTTTGATGGAATACTAAAATCATTCCCAATCACTGTTGAGGGTGAAGGTGTAATTGTTAAAGGTAATCAGTTGATGATTACATTAAATGGTGTTATCCAAGCACCTGGCACATCATATCAAATTGTTGGTAATCAGATTGTATTTGCTGAGGCACCTAAAGCAGCATCTCAGGTCAGATATAGAAGTGTTAGATTTACAACTATACCAGTTTATAGAATTACATTAACAAATCCACAGGGTATATTCCCTGAGATGGGACAACAAGTTAATGGTGAATCTTCCGATGCATATGCAACTGTTATTGACTCAGGGACATTCCATATTGATGTTATTAACATTACTGACGGACCTTTCACAATCAGTGAGATTATTAGAAGGACAAACTTATTCAATGCTGTTGTAGCAAGTGTAGATTTAATTAATACTGAAAACCTCTTTAAATTCCAAGAGACAATCACTAACTTTGACGGTGATATAGCAATCATTGAAGAGACCAACCTTGATGCAACAGGTGGTGCAACAGACACATTACTATTAAGTAAAACTTCAGGTACTTCAAGATATGAAACTGGTATCTTTGATATTAGATTAAATGAATACATCTACTCAAGTAACTCTAAGATTGTTGCTCAGATTACATTCATTAGTCCATATCTAGATCCTAATACTGGTCAACCTGTTGATACTCTAATCATTAACAGAGGATCTACATTCTTCGGTCTTATCTACGAAAGACTTGTTGCTATCCAGAATCCTAACGTTATACTTGATGATATTTCTCAGTCAAGTATTACACCAGTACAATTGTACGATGCTAGTGCTAGAATAAATGAAGACTTCCTAGACTTTGAAGAGGTTAGAAGCACTGAGATTGAATATGATAATCTTTCTAGTGGCACATTCGCTACAGGTGATGCTCTAAGAAACAAAGCGATATTCTATGCAAACCTTGTAGGTAATGCAGGTAACAGAGCAAATGACGGTGCTAGAAGTATTGGTAGAAACAGACAAGAAATTATTGACAGAGCGGAGCGTTGGGTTGCTGTAGAGCATCCTGATTTCTACTATCCTGGTGATGTGCAGACAAACACAACATCAAGATTTAGAGATGCATATCGTATGATTCTTAAGAATATTGATGCAATATCTTTAAGAGCATATGATTTACAAAAAACACAATTTACTGGCACTACTGCAGGAGACAAGCAAGGTTATCTAGATGATGTTAGACTATGGATAGAATCTCTTGCATTAGATATTCACTCAGGTGGTAACCAATATTCCTTGAAGTGGATTAATGAATACTTCTCAGACACAACTACTCTTAGTTATAGTAGAGCAAGTGCTGAGTTATTATTCATTGTAGAGAAAGCAAAAGACTTATGTCTTGCTGCTATTACAAACCAGTTGACTGGTGTATTCAGTGCAACTAATTCAACCGACGAAGCAACTTATTATGCAGACCTCTCAATCACAGCAGACCCATCACCAGGATCTGCGTATGCGACTCCAGGCAGCAATACAGATAACGCTACTACTGATAATTGCAGTGACGTGCAGTCTGCAATCACTACGCTCTGGACATGGCAAAACGAAGCAATAACAGCAGGTAATCTAAATGACATTCCTAGTCAAGTTGATCCTACAACTTCTATAGGTCAAGAAAAATGTCGTCGTGATTTAGGATTATTCATAGATGCTATTGCTGATGATTTAAGCTCAGGTGGTGAGTTTAATTCTCAAAACTTTGCAGAGCAATATTTTGATACCACTGGTAACTTTATCCTTAACGGATTCTATGGCGAAGTTGCTGAATCACAAACTGCTATATTGAAAGCAAGAGACACAATGTTTTATGCTATCAATAACTTACTCTATGTAAAAGATATTGGTAACGAAGGATATAACTTAAACGATCCTCTAACTTATGGTGGATCTGCTCCTGCACATACTTACGACCCTAACTACTCATCTGGTAATGCTCAGAGTTTAAGTAACTGTGCTGATATTCAACAGAATATTACATTCTTAACTGATATTGTTATCCACTCTGTTACTGCAGAAAATACACATAACCTTACAGGCACAACTTCATATACATCTGAGGGCACAGGAGGTCCTAAGATAACTGGTGTATTTGCTGATCCAGTACCTCAAGGTAGTCTTAATATTGATGGTGCAAACCTTCTTCTTAATAACAAAGAATTTATTGCAGCTGAAGCACTTCATATTTACAAAACTGCTAACGCAGGATTTACTCCACATCAGACTGATGCTGATTGCACAGATGATATTAAAGATGTAATTGAAGCGATTGCTTATGATATTAAGTATGGTGGAAATAGTAGAGTATATGACGCTGCAACTTATGCTATTGCTTATGATGACTCTCCTACAACTGCATCACAAGTCAATGGAATATATGCTGAAGCACAGACTATTGCAGGTAGTGTCATACAAAACGGCACAGATACATTCACAGTTGCTAACGTAAACAACGCTACTAGGACATTTGATGTGACAGTCCCAACTGTCACACTCAACGCAGGTGACGCATTAACATATGTTGGTAATGGTAAGATGGTTGTGGCACCTCCACAATTCACACCAACTGGTGCAACATATAATCCTGTAACTGGTGATTTAGTATTGACTATTGGATCTCATAGTATTACTGCAGGTAGATTTGTTTCTATCGCTGCTAATAGTTTGACATTTAATTGCACAATGGATAGTGGATCTTCTAACAAGACATATCCTAGAGCAGGCAAAGATCCATATTATAACAAACCTCTAGAGGTTACTTCTGTTGTTGCAAACACATCAATTACAGTTAACGTTGGTGCATCTCCTGAGATAACATTTACTCCTACTGCTGTTACATACAGTCCATCTAGCGGTGTGATGGTAATGACTATTGGTGAGCACAAATTAGAGGCAGGCACTGCTATAAAATTTGCACAAGAATCATTAGTCTTTAGATGCTCTCAAGATAACTATCTAACTGATCATGCTTATCCAAGGACAACTGACCCATACTTCAACACTGCAGTAGCAATTACAGATGTGACATCTACTACTATTACTGTAAACGTAGGTGTTGCAACTGCACAAGGTCAGTATGAGCATGTCTTCCAAAGTGCATCATTTGGTGCTGTTATTACAGGTGGTAACTATACACATACATTTGTAAGTGCTACAAGTAACGCAGTAACATTAGATAACACTGCAGACATTGCTAACGCAGTTTATGACGTTAGCACAGGCACACTTTCTGTCACTCTTGCAGAAAATTATACTCCAACATTAAGTAACGGAAACACAGTAAGACTTCATTACTTACATTTTGTATCTAAGACATTTGGTGATTACTTCTATCCTAGATTTGCTGCCACAGGAGTGCATGGTAAGAAACAGTGGTTTGACACAGACCTAACACCTGTTAATTCAGACACTAACGGTTGTGCCACTGTTGTATCAGCATTTAATACTTTAATGAGTGTATACACAACTGCATACACCAACAATAATATGGCACATGCCACAAGGACTGCTCCTACTGAAAGGACAATCACTGATGGTGGTTATACTGCAGGTGAAACTCTTCGTGTTACAAAATATGCCTTTAAAGATCCATCAAGAGGTTTATTCTTACCTGGTGAAAACCTTAAAGGTGTTACAACAAATGCATCTGCTCCTATTAAAGGATCTAACAATGGTCTTAAGTGGATCTACGGTGGTAATGCTACTGGCACATTCAGTCTTGGAGAATATGTAACTAACTCTACTCTAGTCAATTCTAATTGCACTATTGATGATATTACAATATTATCAGCTCTTTCTAATAACACAAAATCAGTTAGAATTCCTAACACTGGACAGATTGTCCAGACTGAAAGAAATGACTTTAAGTTTGGCACAGGTGACTTTACTATTGAGGTGAGATTCCGTGCTGACGCAATATCAGGTAATCAGATTGTCTTTGATATGAGACGTCCACAAACAACCTCAACAGGTCTAAGTCTAGTATTAAATGCAAGTGGTCAACTTATCCTTTCTAATGGTGGAAGCACTCTTATTACATCTACAAATACTCTTATTGCACTTAGATGGCATCACATTGCTGTTGTTAAAAAGACTAATGTAACTTCAATCTATATTGATGGTGTGCAGCAAACAACTTATAGCGATACAAACACATACGAGTTTGCAAGATTTTCTATTGGTAAAGATGTTTCTAACACTCAACAGTTTATAGGTAACATTGATAATCTTATTGTTAAGAAAGGTGTTGGTGATTATGAAGGTGCTACAATTTCTCCTCCTTCTGATCCTGACTTTACTAATAGTAATATTGTCCTTGGAATAAATGGAGAAGCACCATTTGTAGTTTCTACAACAGAGGTATATGCCACACTTACTGGTTTAACTAATTCATCATCTACACTTAAATCTATTGATTATCTCAATAAACGTATTACTATTGAGGAAGTAGATCTTGGTAGAGAAATTTATAGAGACGCTGCAGATATAATTGATATTAACCGTGATTGGATTGCTGAGGAAGCAGTCGGAATTATGCAAGCATTCTTCCCTGACTTTACAATACCTGGCGATACTTACGGAGCAGGTGGCACAATGAGTGGCACAAATGTTTGTATCAGAGATACTAGAGATTACATCTTACCTGCTATTGTTAAAGATTTGAGAGAAGGTGGTAATTACAATGTTATAGTTACATCTCGTTTCTATCGCACAAGAGGTGGAGAGATTGAGTATATTGGTCAGGAATTACTACAGACATTATATGCATGGCGTGAAGTTGTAAAACTTTGTAAGTATGTAGTTAATACATCTGATACTGTCCTTACTGGCACATACACAACTAAACTTCGTGTCCCACATGCATTGTCTGGCACAACTGGTGTAGAAACACAATTAGACACTTTAGGTGATTACATCGCTGATGTCCTTGCTCCTACTGGACATAGATTCAGAGATGCAGGTGCACTTATCTGGAAGAATAGAGATTATATTGCAGAAGAGGCAGTTGGTTATATTAATGCTCTCTATACTAAGACAATCAACAGCACCCCAGTTTCATTCTTAACCATTCCTAATAATACTAAGTGTATTCGTGATCTTAAAGATCATGTATTACCTGCTGTTATTGGTGACATCATTATGGGTGGTAATGCTGAAACACAAAAAGTTATCGACAGTTACTTGAATAGTGACAGCGAGATTGTTTATATTACTGATGAATTGCAACCAATGATTGATGCAATTCACTATACAGAGAAACTTGCATTAGCAGCAGTCAATAATTTACTTCTATCACCAGGTGAAACTTCTGCTGCTCTTGGTGCTGATGCAACTTATCAAGACGAATATTATTCACCAATATACACTTCAAGATTAGCATATAGGGATGAGACAATTACTTACGATCCTAAACAGTTTGATCAAACAAGGACTGGATCTAATAAATTCCTTGATGCTGCAGATTTAATTGACGACAATGCAAGAGTAATTGCTAAGGAAGCAGTTTCTACAATGAATGACCTTTCTAAGTATGGATCATTTATTGTGCCAACTGGTAACCCTGTAGATTGTGAAGATGATGTTGTTGATATATTGGCAGGTGTTGCTCATGATTTACGTCATGGTGGTAACTCTGAAATCTATAGAATCGGTAAACTTTATGTAAGATCTGACGGTGGTATTAAACACATCGAAGGTGAAACTGAAGCATCTAAAGCTGTATTTAAGATTGCTAGAGATATGGCAATCCTAACAATTAGAAATGGATTTGGTCGTGACAGTTTACCAGGTCACAACGGAAATACTTTCCAACTTTCAAGTTACGAGCGTAATGGTGCATCTAACAATAGAATATATGCTGCTCGTGCTATTGAAAGAAATATTAGATTTATTGCAGAAGAGGCAGTCCGTCGTGGATTAGATCAGTATCCTTCATTGAGTATTAATGGTGGATCTAGTGCATTGTGGAAACAAGAATTCACTCCTACAGATGTAAATTATAATTCTACAAACGGTCTAATGGTTGTTACCATTGGTAACCACGATATCCAGAGAGGTGACACAGTTAGAGTTACTCCTTTAGGTATTACATTACGTTGCTCACAAGACAACTATACAACAGATCATCCATATCCAAGGACAACTGATCCTTACTATGAGAAGAATATTCTTGTAGAAGATATAACACAAACAACTATTACTATAAACGTTGGAGCATCACCACAAGGTCAACAGTATACTCATGCATTCCAGAGTGCACTTGCAGGATCTATTAAGTGGGGTGATGATTTTGGTGGACAGAAACTAACACCTACAAATATCACTTACAACTCTGCTACTGGTGACATGGTAATGACAATTCCTAACCATGTATTTAATGTTGGTAATCGTTTAATGATTGCTCCTAACTCATTGACATTTACATGTAGTCAGGATAATAATGCATCCAATCATTCATATCCTAGGACAACTGATCCTTACTATAATAAGACAGTTGGTGTAACTGCTGTAGGCACTGGGACTGCAAATATTACAAATGCATCATACCAAGAAACAACTGGTATTTTGACAATTACATCTGCAGGTCATGGACTTGTAACTGGAAATAGAATTAAGATTGCAACTGATGGTATTAGATTTACTTGCACACAAGATGGAAACAGCACAAACCACGATTATCCAAGATCTACTGACCCTGCTAACAATAAGTGGTTAATAGTAACTAAGATTGATGATGATAATATTGCAGTTAATGTTTATCCTTCACAGGTTGGACAACAATATCCTCATACATTTGTAAGTGCAACAACTGGTGCATTGATAAAACAGGGTGGCACTGTAACAGTTAACGTTGGTGCATCACCTGCAGGTCAGCAATATACTCATGCATTTGTAAGTGCTACTCACGAATGTATCGTTTCTGCAGGATCTATCGATTGTGTCCATGACGTTGCTGATGTGCTTGCATGGCATACATTTAACTTAGAGTATGGTGGAGATAACATGGTTGCACTTGGTGCAAATTACTATGTTGAAAATGGAGTTATCCAACATATCGCAGGTGTTGTAAATGAAGTAACTTGGATTACAAATGCTGCTAGAGATATTGCCAAGCAAATCTATCAAGGCACTACACCTTCTAGACATGCAACAAATGGTGCTGAGTTTGTCCCAATTACTGACATTGAAGATAAGTGGGTAACTGGATTAGGAAATATGAGTGCTGTAAGTGACTCTGATGTAGATACCGAAGTTAATAGACTTATTAGTATAGTAACTGATACTATCAATGATCCTACAGGATCTGATACAACAACATATCCTAACGGTCTATCTGGATCATTTACTCCAACACTACCAAACATCTGGCCAGCAAAATATGGTGGAGATGTCCCACTTAGAGATGTATCTGTTACATTCGATATTCAACAAACAAATTGGAATGAAACATGTCCAACTCAAGCAGCTGCAATCAATACTTTGATGGGAATACTTGAGGGTGGTATTGATGCTGCTGTAGCAGGAAATGGTCTTACTTACTATGGCACAACTGTCACAGAAACTGCTCCTACATCACCTACATCTAATCTTTATAATGCAGGTAAGTGTTATGATGTCAAACTAGGTATTGAGAGCAAGTATAAGGTCATGTATGAGACCTTATCAGGTGGATCAACAAGTAATAAGATGGCAGCGAAGATGATTCTCTTCAACAAACCTGCTATTAAGAAGAGAGCATATGATCAAACTGTTGCATTCTATCCTGGTTACGCAGGTGATGCAGACTTTGCAGATCAAATAATTCATGCTGTAATTTATGACCTTATTACAGGTGGTAATGCTGAGGCATTTGATTCTATCAGTAACTGGTTTGATGGTGATGGAAATATGATTGTCTACACAGGAATTGTTAGGACACATCTAATCTATCATATGACTCGTGTTAGAGAATATTGTAAGTCAATCATATATGCTCCTGATGGTGCAGGTTGGATTCCTTACATTGCAGATCCTGGTATTTACATTCCTGCTCTTAGGACAGAATGGAATCAAGAATCAACAGAATTCAATATGGATTCTAGTATTAACGTATTTGAATTTGCTCTTGAGCAATCTAAATTCTCTACTGAGGCGAAGACTACATGGATCGCTAATACTGACGTCCATAACAGACACGTTGTATACAACGAAGGATTTGATTGGAATACAGATCCTGCTCTTGTATCTCTTACTCCCACAGTTCGTGCGGGGTATGATAGAGCAGAGTTTAGAATTAGAATTTACCGTGCTAACTTCTTCAGACGTGGTGATGTTGTACAATACATCCCTGCATCTGGCAGCACATTAGGTGGCACAGGTCAATCATTATATTATATCTTAAATGCTGAGGCAACATTCTTTGAAATAGGTGCTGTCCCAACTCATGATGGTAGATTCAGAGCATTAGAATTTGATGATACTGCAGCATCATCTCATATCTTCCAAGTCCTTGTAAGATCTGGTATTAATAGAGCAACAACAACTTACGGTGATCCTAATGTAGAGACTCCATACTCAGGTGGATTCCTTGATGCTGATGTCCTTTACGGCACACAATCTGATGTATTTTCTGAGATTGGATCACAGTCCTTTAACCAAGCATCTGTCAGAGAAACATTCTTATATGTTAAACTTGGCAACCCATCAGATCCTGGCGTTTCTAAATTCACTAACGGTGAAAACGTATTTAAGTCTGGTGATGCAACTGCTATAGGTAAGGTATTACAGCAAAACTATAACACTGGTAATACGGAGATTATTCTAAGAGTTGTAGATAAGACAGGACCTAACTGGGCAGTTGGAGATACTCTTGTTGGACAAGACAGTGCAACAACTGCAGACATTACTGCTATAACTGATCGTCTACTTCTTAACGTTGATCTTGGTGCATATGCTGTTGGAGATAAGATATTCAAGAAAGCAGATAACACTGAGGCAGATATCGTATTCTACGATAATAAGTCTGGTGCAATTATCGGTAATGATGGTGGTCGTGTTGTTATGGATGTTGAGACCATTCAATCTGGATGGCAGACTGGTGATATCATTTATGGTAGTCTTACTGACTACATCTTAGATGTTAAAGGTATCTACCAACCAGGTGGAGTTGCAGAAGTAAATGATATTATTCACGGCACAGAGGTTATAGAATTAGATCTAGGATCTACATTTATTGAGGCAGGTCTCGCTGCTACATTTGAAGTTGGTGATGAAGTTAGCATGCTTATAGGTACTGTTGTTAAGAATCCTGGTTTAACAGCGATCGTAACTAAGTATCAACCTCCTAATAACAATGTAAGTCCTGTAATACCACATAAGATGTGGATTGGTAATGTCCAACCTGTAGGCACAGGTGCAACTGTAAGTGAATTAACAAACTCAGGTATATTCATTGGTAAGTTTGATATCGGCACAAACTTCCCTGTTATCTACTCTAACGTAACTAACGTAAGTCAAACAACATATACTTCTTACGCTAAGATTTCTAAGATTGAGCAGCAAGGTATTACTGCAAGAATATGGGTTGAGCAAGCAGTTGGTGACTTCTATGACAATATCACTATTAAAGGTGACGATGGATGGTCAGCTGCTGTATCTGATGCAAGGACATTGGTTGGACGTGTTGATCGTTACTTTAGAGGATTTGACGGTGTGCAGCAAAACTTCTCACTATCTGTTGAGAATGGACAAGCATACTTCCCAGATCCTGCAGGACACATGCTTATATTTGTTAATGGTATTCTACAACCACCAGGTGCTGTTAATGCATATACTGCATTCTCTGACCAAATACAGTTTACAGAGCCACCTGAGATTGGATCTGAGTTTATTGGATACTACGTTGGTAAACTAAGACAACTTGATGATATTGGATTTGAATTTGATTCACTAAGATCTTCCTTCAACTTGAAGTTAGATGGAATCTTCTACTCATTGACATTGACTGAAGGTGTCTCATCTGCAACAATCTTACCAGAAAATAACATACTCGTATCACTCAACGGTATCATACAGGAGCCAGGTGTATCTTATGAGATTGTTGGATCTAGAATAATCTTTGCTGAAGTCCCAAGAGCAGGAGCAACATTCGTTGGATTCTCTTACATTGGATCTGATGCTGACGTTATATCTGCAACTGTTGTCCCACCGATTGAAGCGGGTGACGAATTAGACATTGAGGGTGAAGAATTCCCAAGAGAAGTTGCTCTAATTGAATCTTCTAACTCCTTGATTACATTTGAATATACAGGATCAGTTAAAGGTAGAAATGCAGAAGCATTAGCAAATATAACTACTGGACAAATTGTTAGTGCTACAATAACCAATCCTGGCGATGGTTACACTTCCAAACCTAACGTTGAAATTATTTCTTCTACTGGTTTTGATGGTCGTTTGGTGCCTATGATGGGTATCCAAAGAATTGACGTTAGGACACCTGGTGTTGGATATCAACTACCTCTAGTTGCTGCTGAAACAACTGTTGAGGATAACTTTGTTACACCTACAGGATCACCTGTAAATAATGGATTCGATATCTACGCAGGTGAGGGTATCGATCAACAAGGTAACCCAATCACTGTTGATCCTGGTCTAATTAGAATTAATATCAACCCAGTTAACGTAACTGTTAACCAAGGTCAAACTGCAACATTCACCGTGGTTGCTGACTTTGTAAGAGCATCCGATAGTGCCCTAAATACTACTACACTTAACTATCAGTGGCAGAAGAAGGATTACGGCACAACCACTTGGTCTAATATTATCGGTGGTAACCAAGCAGCATATCCTACTGGTGTTACTACACAACAAGATGATGGTGATGAATACAGAGTAGCGATAACTGCAGCGGGTGCAACACCTGTTTATTCCTTCTCTGCTATCCTGTCTGTCCAGATTGGCACCACGGTGATCTCTAACTTCACTCCTGATCAGATCTTCGACGACGCATGACCGCTACAGCAACCTACAATGCAGCAACAAAAGTAATCGCCGTAACTGGTGATGGACTTCCAGATCCAGTTAGTTACGGTACTTTTCCTAATCTCAATAATCCTAATGCGGTTACTGAGCAGGCATTCTCGCATTCGTTTACTTACCGTGGTGGTGAGTTTGGTGTAGAAAGGACATTTGATGATAACACATACTTCCAAAGTGGATTTGTTATCTCTGTAAATATATCAACAAGCGACAATGCCTTATTTGCTGCCCAAACTATTGCTCCTGGTGATCATCTTTTCTTTGTCTTTAGTGACGGTAGGAAACAACGATTTATATTTAGAGGGACAACATTTACGTCCATTGCAGGGGAGTGCTGGCTCGCAACCGACCAAAGATTAGATCTTATTGTTGCTGAATCTCAAACTATACCAACAGGCACATACACATATTACGATCAAAGAAGTGGACGTATAGAAACTCCTCTTGGTGCTATAGGTATTGCTGCAAATGGAGTTGTATTCTTTAATCCTAGTGCAGGTGGTGGAGGTAACCCTCCTGTTGGATTTAACTGGAATGCACATTATCCTAATTCACCTGTAGATTTTGGTGATGATTCTTGTGGCGGACATCCAGAGTCAACAGGACAGTATCATTATCATGATACTCATTTTATAGATTGTTGGAAGCAGAATTCTGCTATGGCAAACTACAATGATTACTTTGGTAGTAGTCAGTTTAATGGTGACAATATGCGTCACCCTGATGGTCATAGTAAAATTTTAGGATATTGCTTTGATGGATTTCCAGTATACGGACCTTTCGGATATGACGTGCCGTTTACTGCATCACAAACAACTCGTTTTATGTCCTCGAGTTATAGGACAAAGAATATTGAAGTAGCAGGAAGACCCGATTATGGATCTACTGCACAAAACCCACCTGCAGGATCTTTAGTGCAGGACTGGGAATATATTGATGGTTTAGGTGATTTAGATTTTCATAATGGTAGATTTTGTGTAACCCCAGAATTTCCAAATGGGACTTACGCATATTTCATATCTATTGACTCTCAAGGAGAAGCAGCATTCCCATATATGGTTGGGAATATGTCTAGACAGAGTATAAATCAACCTACTAATAATGGAGCAGCAGCACCTCCTGCACAAGAAGGTGGAGACGGTGGAGCACCTCCTGTTACACCTACGTTGCAAATTACTGCACAACCTCAGAGTGGCACAGCAGCAGTCAATACTACTGTTACATTTACAGTCCAAGCAAGTGTCTCTCCAATACCAGGACCTATTTCATATCAATGGTATAGATCAACTGACGATGGATTTGCATATGCACAAGTTACTGGTGCAACAAGCAATTCACTATCATTTACTGCGTTGGGATATATGTCCAACTATAAGTATAAGGTTGAATTACGAGGACCTGCACCCGCTAATAATGCAAGTAACTCACCTCTAATGTCTTCTGTTGCAACCTTATCTGTATCTGGAATAGGTGGTGGACAGGGTGATACTGACTTCTCATCTACCGCAGTGAAGTATGACACCACGTCAGTTACATACGATGCGACCTAAATAACACTGTAGAAAACTACCTACCATGGCTAAGCAAAATTTATCAGTTGGATCAGCTGCAAATGACGGCACAGGTGATACCCTGAGAGATGGTGCTATTAAATTAAATAGCGTCATTGATGAGTTATACACCAACTTAGGAAATGATACCAACTTACAAGTAAATATCGGAGCACCTGTTAACGATCAAGTGTTGCGATGGACTGGCACAGCTTTTACTGAATCACACCTAGATTCATTAAGTGCTGACCTCAATGTTAAAGCATTTAAAATTATTTCTGAAAGTGCAGGCAATATTGTTATTGAGCCAGATACAACAGGAGATATTGAATTTAAGGCAGGTAGTCAAGGTAGTAGAAAGGCATATGTAGATGGTGCAGATGGATATTTTAAATGGACGGCTCCTTATGCATTATTGAGCGATCTTCCTGATGTTACTGCACATCACGGTATGCTTGCACATGTGCATGACACAGGAAAGGCATATTTTGCACACTCTAGTTGGATACAACTTCTTGATGTCACTGATGGTATTTCTATTCTGACTGATGTAGATACCACAGTAAATGGAGGACCTTCTGACGGTCAAGTATTAAAGTGGAATGGCACATCTACTAAATGGGAGCCTGCTAATGATGAGACAGCAACAGGTGGCGGTGGCACAACACAAAACCTATTTGAAACATTTACAGGTGACACTGGCACAACAACAGCGTCTGCTGCAAATGACACATTTAATATTGTAGGTGGCACAAACATCTCCACTGCATTAGTGGGAGATACACTTACAGTTACTATGACAGGTGCACTTGGTGCTCCTGACCAGAATTTGTTTGAAACATTTGGTGCTGATAATGGCACTACATCTGCTACAGTAACTACAGACACACTTAACTTCTTAGGTGGCACAGGTATTAGCACTAACCTCAATGCAGGTGCTATTACATTTACTAACGATTCACCTAACATTGTGCAAAATGTATTGCAATCTGTATCAGGTGATAGTGGAAGTTATACTGCTGTTGCAAGTAACTCTGGAATTACTATTGCAGGTGGCACAGGTATTACCACTGCAGTTAGTGCAAATACTTTAACAATTACAAACACTGCATCATTCCCATCAGCAAATGAGAATGACAATATAGTCTATGATGGATCACAATTCATTGCGACTGAATCTCCAACTGTTAGTTTTAGAATCACTAGTGATCTATCTAATGGTTATAGATTTGATGGTGGTGGTTTACCATCTAGTACAAACAATCCTACAATATATGTCTATAGAGGATTCACATATAGATTCAACAATACAACAGGTGGTGGGCACCCATTTGAAATTAGACTTTCAGATGGTGGATCTGCAATCTCAGGTGTAACAGGATCTACATCAGGAGTCCAATTCTGGACAGTGCCACAAACATTAAGTGCAGGCACAACATACAAATATCAGTGTACAATACATCAATCATCAATGATAGGTGACATCGTAGTAGTATGACCCGTACAGTTCCTGGCTCTGGTGCAATTATTAGACCCGAATTCAACAGTGTGTTTGGAGTCAGGGCGATTTTTGTCGAAAATGGTGGGGACGGATATGATGCTAATGACCCTCCAAAACTGACTATACAGAATGCAGGGACACCTTTAAGAGAAGCAGTTTTAAGACCTATAATCCAAGACAGTAGAATACTTGCTGTTGAGATCTTAGATCCTGGCGAAGGATATGACCCTCTACGTTTAAAGATCGAATCAACAGATCCAGGTAATCTTGGTGCACGAGGCAAAGTTTTTTTGAATGCAACTGGTGGAATAGACTATATCCAGATGACAACTCTGGGTGATAATTATTTTGACGGCACTAGTGCTGTTATTGAAGGTGGCGGTGGCTCTGGATCAGAATTAGTCCCTGTTACTGGTGGTGTGACAGGTCTGGTTATTACCCGAGAAGGTAGAAACTATGACCTCAATGATGCTAACGTTGTTATATCTGGTGGTGGCGGTGGAGATGGTGCTACAGGTACAGTTACACCCAACCAGTTTGGTAAGGTTACATCTATAACTCTAACTAACACAGGTGAATTTTTTGAGACTGCACCTATTGTGCAGATTATTGGTGGAGGTGGTAGAGGAGCAGCAGCAAGTGCTGATATTGACTTGGGTGCCATTACTAGTATAGATCTATCTAATCAAGGTAATGGGTATACTAATAGTCCTAAAGTTATATTTGCTAGAGATACCAATCTCATTCGTAGGCAAAGGAATAGACAATCTCTTAATAGTGTTGTTTATAATCTTACTGGTCTCGTTTCAAATGTGGCACCAAGTGATTCGACCATTAATGTCGAGACTACTGCAGCGTATGCAGGATCAGGTAAATTCTTGGTCGGGAAAGAAATCGTTAGATATACAGGTAAAACTGCAACCTCCTTTACTGGACTCGACAGGGGTATCAACTTTAGATTTGACCAGAAAGTTACTCTGGACAACTTGCAAGACAATGCTCAAGGGGTTTCTCAATATTCGTTTGCGGTTACCGACCAAGTAAAACGTTTTGTTGCCAGTGCAACAAGTAGGGTTGCTATAGTTTATGACTGGGATCCTATCGCTCATGAGTTATATCTAACATTTGAGGTTGACGAATTAGCATTTATTGATGGTGGTAACTCTGCTGACAAGACTGCATCTATACAGTTTGTTGGTGGATCTGCACAATCCAGTGGCACAGGTGTATCACCACATGTCATAATTGACAGTGCAGGTAACGATATTGTTACGTTTACTGAGCCGTTATCAGCAATCTTAAACAAAGCGTTTGAAGATGACGATGAATTAGACGGAGCAGGTGACGGTATTATTGACCTCGTAAATACTGGCACAGAATTTGAGAATGATACAAATCTAGATGGTGGTATCGCATCATCTAAATATGGTATTGAGGAAGAATTAGGTGGACAGAATATTACTTTATTCCAAGCAGCGGATAAGTTATATGACGGAGCTAACCCACCTCAACTAGCAACAGTAGTCACAGCGGGCGTTTTGGGTGATGGAGACACCCATGTATCTCTCGCTGCAATCGCTGTTAGAAATAGAAACGCTAGTGCATTTGCTGTTAATGAGATCGTAACAGGTCAAACTAGCGGTGTTACTGCAACTTTCACAGGCATTACTGCAGGTGATAGGGACGGTGAATTTATATTAAATGTGACTGGTGTCACTGCATCTAACACAGCAGTTAAGTTTGCAGCAGGTGAAACTATACAAGGTCAAGGATCAGGTGCAACAGGTGTGCACATCTTTACTGAGTATACAACACGAGTCAGAAATGAAGACGATTAAAAACTCCATAAATAAAGTATGGGAGACCTATAACTAAATGGCACTACTAACCGACCAGTTTAGAATTTTTACTGCCAAGAGATTCATTAAATCTCTGGAAGGTCCTGACTCGGCTCAATCCGATCTAGCAGCAGGAGCATCCAGAGATAGACTGTATGTATTCATTGGCAGACCTCAAAGCTGGGACAATGAGAATGACCCACCCGATCCAACGGATTCGCTACAGGAATTTGCTGACAACTTTTCTGACATGATCTCCCTAAAGAGAGTTTTAGCAAATGACACAATACAAGTTGTAAGAAGAATAAATTGGATTCCTCCCGAGCAAACTACTGGTGGATTAGGTTACGTCTATGACATGTATAGACATGACTATTCTGCTACTAAGACTGCTGCGTCAGGTGCTACAAAATTATATGATGCTGACTTCTACGTTGTTAACTCATCATATCAAGTATATAAGTGCATCTTCAATGGCACAAGTCCTTCCGATCCAAACGGAAAACCTTCTACCGTTGAGCCTACAGGTACTTCAACATCTATCATCACAACTGCTGATGGTTATCGTTGGAAATATCTCTATACTATTCCTGTTGGACAAGTTTTAAAATTCTTCTCTAACGAATATATGCCAGTGTTAGAAGATACTGCTGTTATCTCTGATGCTGTTGGTGGAGAAATAGATACAGTTATTATCGGATCTTCAGGTACTGGTTACAATAACGGCACCTACGAAAACGTCCCTATTAAAGGAGACGGTGTTGGTGGACGTGTATCATTAGTGGTTGACGGTGGTAAACTTGTTACTGCTACTGTTACATCTGGTGGATCTGGATATACATTCGGGACAGTTATCATTGATGAGATCAACGGTATTGGAGCAGGAGCAGGATCTGGTGCATCTGTTGAGGTTATCATTCCTCCATCTGTAGGTCATGGTGCAGCACCTGACACAGAGTTAGGTGGATATAGGACAATGATCAACACCAAGTTTACATACGCTGAGGGATCAGGTGACTTCCCAACTGATAACGACTATCGTCGTATCGGTTTGTTACTTAATCCATTTAGATATGGCACAAATGAATTGACTGCAGAATTAACTTTGTCAGGTACAAAGGCAGTTATATTCTCTCCTACATTTACAGGAAACTACTCAACTGATGAGATCGTAACACAATCTAGGACAGTTGGTGGACAGCAGGTAACTGCTAGAGGTCGTGTTGTTTCATGGAATAGCACAACAAAAGTATTGAAGTATTACCAGAATAGAATCGACGGTATTTTCCCTGAGATTACTGGTAGTTTGACTGAGTTTGATGGAGGTAACCCAGTAGTGGGATCTATCTCAGGTACATCAGGTGACCCAGACATCAACTTCCCTATCGTCTCTGGATCCTCTACCAGAGTGATTAACAACACTGAATATGATTTGGGTATGGCATTTACTAACGGTTATGCAGATCCAGAAATTCAACCAAATAGCGGTCGGATTATTTACATAGATAATAGAGGACCAATCACTCGTGCGGGCGACCAAATTGAGGATATCAAAGTCGTAATCGAATTCTAACGATGCCACAGAATACCAACCTAAACATTAGTCCATATTTCGACGACTTCGATAAAGATAAGAATTTTTATCGAGTGCTCTATAGACCTGGATTCCCAATCCAAGCAAGAGAGCTAACAACAATGCAATCGATTCTACAGAATCAGAT
The DNA here is from genome assembly GCA_002722435.1 of Legionellales bacterium. Classification (GTDB taxonomy): domain Bacteria; phylum Pseudomonadota; class Gammaproteobacteria; order Comchoanobacterales; family Comchoanobacteraceae; genus UBA7916. Next base: position 34,662 of record PBLX01000036.1, read on the forward strand.
TGAGAATATGGGTCAGCACTTCTTTAAAGAAGGTGCAATGGTCATACCTGGTCAAGTAGGTTATGACTTAAACGTACAAGCAATAGTCTTACAACAAGCATTCTTAGGAGTAGACGTTGAGACATATCGTACTCAACTTAGTGGAAAGATTATATCTGGACTCACATCTGGTATTCGTGCAAAAGTCCTATATTCAATCCCTGCTACTGAGTCTACTAGAGGATATATTACACTATATGTAAAGTATATTGACTCTGGTGATACTATATCTGAGACAAGCGTCCGTGGTTTCCAAGCAAACGAGCAGTTAATATCTGAGTCTGAGTTGACTTTCGGCACAACTCTTATTGAAATTGGATCACCATTTGGTCAGTTACTACCTGTTGATGCAACTGCAGTTGCTGCTGTAGCATATATCAATGAAGGTATCTACTTTATTCGTGGACATTTTGTAAACGTCCCTAGTGCTTATATTATCCTTGATCAATATACTAACAATCCGTCATATAGAATTGGTCTAGAAGTATCAGAATCTATAGTTACCCCAGAAGATGATACATCTCTAAACGATAATGCTGCAGGCACATCAAACTATTCAGCACCAGGTGGACATAGATTTAAGATATCTACTACACTTGTTAAGAAACCAATTACAGATGAGACTGATAAAAACTTCATCGAATTGGTTAGAATCAGAAATTCTAAGATTGAGCAACTTGTTAATACAAGTGCTTATTCACAACTTGAGAAGTCACTTGCGAGAAGGACATATGAAGAGTCTGGTGACTATGTAATTGACACATTTGATGTCAAACTAAGAGAGCATCTTAATGATGGTTTCAATAATGGTGTCTATTCACCTGGTCAATCATCTAGAGATGGACAGGCAGCAACAGAAAACTATGCTGCAATAGAAGTATCACCAGGTCGTGCATATATTAAAGGTTATAGGACAGAGTTTTTAACACCACAATATGTTGACCTTAAAAAACCAAGAGACTTTGTTGGTATTCAAAATACTATCATTCCTCTAGAATGGGGTCAGTATGTAAAAGTATTTGATGTATATGGATGGCCAAACTTTACTGGTGAGGGTGTTAGTGACGCTTATCAAATTATAGATTTATATGACGGTTGGACTCTTAATACTGGTAGTAGTGTAGTAGGACAAAAAATCGGACGTGCTCGCTGTGTGCAATTACAGAAGTCAGGAGCAGGTATCTTTGACATGTATATGATGGATATTCAATTATATACAGGTTTAAATTTTGCTGCAGGTAATACTACTGTTGCAACAGGTGACAAACTTATCGGACGTATATCAGGTGCAACTGGATTTGTAACTTCTGATTTCTCTGGCACAAGAGTTTCTCTAGAGCAAGTATCAGGTAACTTTATCGACGGTGAAGTAATTACTAGAGATGGCAGAGTTGTCGGCACACTAGATGCTATTCACACATATAAAATTGTTGACGTAAGATCTGCTGTAGGTTATAACTCTAGTCAAGCAGTAAGTTTCCTTGCTAACTTCTTACTTAATGACAGACAAGCAATCAGAGGTGCATCTATTACTGTTGATTTAAACGGATCTCCTCCTAAGATTACAGGTACAAATGGATCTAAGTTTGAGCAAGATATTAGACCTGGTGAAGTATTATGCCCTGATGGATTATCATCTCCTGAGGGTGAAAAAACTTTCGTAGTTACAAAGGCAGTTAAGAATGCTATCAACCTAACATCTCAAAACAACACAGGTGTTACACCTTATGTCTTTGATTATCAAGCACAGACTGCTACAGTTGATACTGGTCTAACAAAAGGATCTATAACTGATGGCACATATACAACTGTTGTAAGATACAGACCATATCTATATGGACAAAACTCACCTACTGGTCAGTTGTCACAGGATATGCCTAAGCAAACAATTAAGTCTATTAGTGATGAATCATTCTTTGTCTTTAGGACATTTGATAATAAGACTGTTGTATCAGGTGGTTTAACTGTTGCACTTCCAGAATCTGAGCAGTTTGCTGCATTAGATGATGACAATTATATTCTTACAATTCTTGCTCAAGCAGGATCTGCATATACTGTAGGACAAAACTTAGACATTGAAGCACTTTCAGAGGCAGGCACATTAACAGTTAGTTATGGTGCTGACAGACAGTCTGTTACTATTGGTGGTTTAACAAACGTTACTACTGTTAAGTTAACTGCATTAGTATCTAAGAATATTGTTTCTAGAAAAATTAAAACTGCATCTAAGATGCGTGCTATGAAAGTCACTAGGACTGCAAAGCAACAAGACGTCCAAAGATTTGGTTTAGTATATGGAGGACTTTATGGTACAAGAATCGAAGACTCTGAGATCTCATTCGGTCTCAACGATGTATATAAACTCCACGCAGTCTATGAATCCTCAGATGACAACCCTCCCCAGATACCTTACATTGTGCTCTCGGAAGCAACTTTCTTTGCACCTGGCACAGTTGTCACAGGAGTTACAAGTGGAGCAAGAGCGATAGTTGTATCGTTTATCAACTCAACTCTAAGACTTTTTAACGTTGATCTTAACGGCACACAATTCAATGCAGGTGAAACTGTAACTGGTGTAGACGTAGACAACAACGTATTGACTGCAACTATAGATGATGCTGATGGATCTGTTGAAAAAGGATCTAAAGTTATCACTGATCAATATGAATTAAATCAAGCACAAAACTCTTTCTTCTATGATGTATCACGTCTAATTAGAAAACCTGGCACAACTCCTCCAACCAGACAGTTGATGGCAGTGTTTGACTACTTCATTCATGAAGCATCAGGAGATTATTTCTCTGGTCAATCATATACTGGTATTGACTTTACAGATATTCCTTCACCTATACTTAAAGGATCTAGTCAAACTGTTAGAGATCAGATTGACTTTAGACCTGCAGTTGGTGAATTAGCAACAGGACAAGGTACAGTTGGTAGTCCTTTTGAGGTTACTTGTGCAACTCTTGACTTTGATGCAAGACAATTCTCAACCACTGGACAAGGTGCAGGTGCTGCAGCAGCAGCGACACTCTTTGACATTCCAATGGCAGAGACAGAATTCCGTTGCGATTTTGATTACTATCTTCCAAGGACAGATAAACTTTTCTTAACTCATGATAATAATCTACAGTTATTACAAGGTATCTCTTCTGAAGATCCACAACCACCTGACAATATGCAAAATGCTATGTGTCTAGCGACATTGAAGCATAGAGCATACATGTTTACACCTGAGCGTGACTCAACGATCAACCAAGAAATCATCAAACGTTATACGATGAAAGATATTGGTGATATTGAAAAACGTCTTACCAATGTTGAATACTATACTGCATTATCTCTATTAGAAATTAAAGCAGAAAACACTGCATCATATGATGAGAATGGTTTTGATAGATTAAAGAATGGTTTTGTTGTAGATGACTTTACTGATCATAAGATTGGTGATGTCAATAGTGCAGACTATAAGTGCTCTTTAGATTTCAAAGAAGGAATCTTAAGACCTTCTCACTTTACACAGAATGTCCCTCTAAAAATAAACACTACAAAGTCAACAAATGTTACCACAACTCCTGCAAACATTTGCATGCTACCATATACAGATGTTGAAATCGTTAAGCAACCCTATTGTTCGCGATCCGAGAACGTTAACCCATTTAACGTCTTTACTTTCATCGGGCGTATTGATCTTAATCCTACATCAGACGACTGGCTCGAAACAAATAGACTTCCAGCTAGAGTAGAGAATATAGAAGGTGACTTTGCATCAGTAGCAGCAGAGAATAATATTGATCCTAATACAGGATTTGCTCCTATACAATGGGGTGGATGGGAAACTAACTGGACTGCTGAGACCACATTATCTACAGATACTATTATCAATAGGACTGGTAGTCATAGTGGTGGAGGTACTTGGGTCGGCACAAGACATCAAGGTCTAGAATTTATACATGAAAGACGCACATTTGAAGTAAGAGAAAACCAATCTAGACAAGGTATTAGGACTAGGATTGTGCCTAAGATAGAAAGAAAATCTATGGGTGACTCTATCTTGTCACAAACTGCAGTGCCATGGATTAGATCTAGAAACCTTGCATTTGATGTTTATAGAATGAAACCAAGGACTCGTGTTTACGGTTTCTTTGATGGCGTAGATATAACTCCATATATTACACCTAAAGTAATTGAGCTTAATAAAACTGGTAGTAATAGCACAGTTAAGAATGAAGTTATAACTGCACCTGGTGCAAATACATTTAACATGCCATCCGATAACACAATCGATAACAGTAACCAGATACCATTTGTGGTAGGTGAAACAGTTGTTGGTATTGAATCTGGCGTGAAGTTAAAAGTTGCTGAAGCAAACGATGCATATGTAACTACACCATATGGCACAGGTGCTGCAACATTACCTACATCATATGCGTCTAACACAGACATATTAAATGTAGATATCAATGAAATGGCATCTACTGCTAACGGTGAATTCCAAGGTAACGTTAAAGTTGGTGAATTACTTGTAGGGCAGACATCAGGTGCTGCTGCATATGTTAAAGATCGTCGTCTGTTAACTGACAACGTTGGTAACTTTAAAGGCACATTCTACATCCCATCACCTAAGATTGATTCCAACCCACGTTGGGCAACAGGTACAAGGACTGTTAGATTCACAACTAGTGCTGCAAACGAAAGGACACCTGGCACAGTTGACTCATCTGCTGACGCAGAATACAGAGCAACAGGTACATTGCAGACTGTTAGAGAAAACATTCTTGCAATCAGAAATGCTGAGATCGTCCGTGACACAGTTAATGATGAGAGAATGATTAACTCAACTAGATCTGAAACTAGGCAGATTGGTTGGTATGACCCTCTTGCACAATCATTCATTGTGGATGAAGAAGGTGGTATTATGATCACTTCTGTTGATCTATTCTTTAGGACTAAGGACTCCAACATTCCTCTCTCTATGCAGATAAGGACTATGGAGAATGGTAATCCTACTAAAGATATCTTACCTCTATCTGATATTACAGTTAACGCTGCAGATGTTGAGATATCAGAAAGTGGATTAATTCCAACAAGATTTACATTTAGATCTCCTGTTTATATCAAACAGTCGGTTGAATATTGTTTCGTATTATTATCTGACTCTAACGAATATCAAGTCTGGATATCCAGAATGGGTGACGTAGAGAAATCTGGTAACAGGACAATATCTGAGCAACCATATGCAGGTGTGTTATTCAAATCACAAAACGCATCAACATGGACTGCTGATCAGTATGAAGATCTTAAGTTTACAATTTATAAAGCAGAATTCGACACTGCTACTGACGGCACGGTAACGTTAGAAAACGTCGAGATGGGTGAAACTAACGGTGGTTATACTAGACTACAGAATAACCCACTGGTTACTATCCAACCTGAGCAGGTATTAACATTACCATCAGGCACCTTTACTTACACAGTTGGTGCTAGATTAACACAGACACCATCAGGTGCTAGTGCTACAGTATCAGCATTTGATTCAACATCAACACCAAATACCATTACCATCAATGATATCTCAGGCATATGGTCTGCAGGTTTCTTAGATGCAAGTAGTAATGCATTCCAAGGAATTGTATCTTCTCAGGCGACGGCGATTTTCCAGTTGTCTACAGTGTCTAACGGTGACTTCTCACCTAGACCTAACCCTGCTACAGGTACTGCTACTACAGTAAACGATATTATAACTGGATCTACATCCAACTCTACTGCAAGAGTCACAGCATATTATGCAACAGGAGATACTCTCCCTGACGGTGGTGGCACTGCAGGTAACCCTGTATTGTATGTAAACTATGTTGATAAAGACTTCGACCTTGCAGACACTCTCTCGGAGAATGGCGGGGTTGTTACTGCTACTATTACCTCTGTTGTCTATAGTGGAGACACAAGGAATAACTACCCTGTTTCGGCACCATCGTATCAGGCGAAGGATCGCAAAGTCCTCGTGTATCACAAGAATCATTGTATGCACCAACGTACCAACAATGTTGACGTTAAAGGAGTAATATCAGAAGTCCCTCCAACAGTATTAACTTCTTCTTTAGCATCAGGTGCTACATCTATTAACGTAGAGGGTGCTCTTGCATTCCATACTCAAGTTAATGGACAATCAATCGGTAACCTAAATCCTGGTTATTTGATGATTGGTAGCGAGATTATTCAATACTCTGCTGTTGCTACAGATGGTAAGGTAATTACTGTTGCAACATCTGGTAGAGGATCAAACAGCACTGCTGACCAAGATCATCCTACTGGATCACAAGTCTTCTGTTATAACCTTGATGGTATTCCTTTAACAGAAATAAATAAGGTGCATGATGGAATAGAAGATCCATGGATGGATCATTACCTATTAAATACTACATCCGTTGCTAACAACGGTATTAGAGGTGGTGGTATCATGTGTATGGCATCTCAAAACTTCCAGTTTGAGACACTACGTCCATCAGTTGCTAACTTAGTATTCCCAGAAACGAGTCTTGCTGCTCGTGTAAATACTACTAGCAGCACATCTGTTGGTGACGGCACCGCTGTTGTGGATCAAGCATCCTTTGTTAACAACGGTACATATTATGATATTACATTGAATACACAAAACTACTTCACAACTCCTCAAATGGTCTGCTCTAAGGTCAATGAGGATAATAAGTTGGGTGGTAATAAGAGTATATCTCTTGATTGTACATTATCTACTGACAACGCTAACGTTTCACCATACATAGATCTTGATAGGACGTCTCTTATCACGGTCAGCAATAGAATCAACTACTGGCCAGGTGGTCCTCAACCTCTTGGTATCAACAGTTTGATTGAATCTACTGCAAATGTATCTCTAGATCCTAGTGGAGATCAAAACGACGCCGTTTATCTCACAAGAATAGCAAACCTTGCTCAACTTTCACGCACACTTAAGATTGATTTTGGTTGTTATCGTCCACAAGGTACTGAGACA
>PBLX01000037.1 GCA_002722435.1 Legionellales bacterium
GTCTTCTCAAAGAGCTGATGTTTCCGCCACGCGTGCATCAACAGCAACACACGGTTGATCACGGTGAGTCAGCAGAGACAAAGCACAAGCTGACAGTCAATATACAGCATTTATTCAACTTTCTGTCGCGTTCAAATGATTGGGTCATCGCGCCCAGCCCAGAGGGCGATGATAAAAAAGGCATACCGATTTTATTTGCCAAGCCCTTAGAGGCCTGCGCATCAAAGATTCAGGTACTATTGTACCTTGATGGTAGTGCTAGTATGAAGTCACAGATGCCTGCTTACAATGCTGCAATCAAAGATTTAATCAATGAATTAAGAGCAAAGTTTAGCCGTCGTGCGTCTGATTTGCATATTTGTTACAGAACCTTTTCAGACGAGGTGTCCGATACAAGGACCATCGCTCCCAATCAATCCACGATCTCATGGTGCGTGCATGGTAGTACGGCGCTATATGATGCGGTTGAAACTGCCAATCGCGATATTAAAGGGGGCTCGCCAAACGACATCACAGTTGTGGTTTTTATAACCGATGGCCAAAACAACAAGTGCGTAGATGGCCTGTTTATGATAAAACCGAGCAAAGATGATCTAACTGCAATGCAAAGTTTCCATGGGAATACCTATGTGATTGGGCAGGGTGAGCAGTACGATCGAGCACTTTGTCAAGAGATTGCTGATATGACTGGAGGAAGTCATATTCAAGTTAGCCAGATGCAAGAAATAATGGACCAATTGACGGGTCTTGATAAAGTTTTTAGCTTCTACGAAGTGACACTGACGGATGAGAATGGTGATGCTAAAACCATGCCGATTCGCATCTCTAATGAACAGCTACTCGAGGAGCTGCCTGCGATAGAAGAGGGTGCCTCGATTACCATCAATGGGGAACAGCTATTTGCTCATCAGTCGCAACCCCTATGCCGGTCGTCGGTATCTTCTGGAACTGCCTGCACAGATCAGGCCGATGACTCAGCAGTGGAAGGCAATGGCATGTTTGATAAGCGTCACTCATCACGATTGCCGTCTAAATGTGTCGTGATGTGAGGTGGTCTGAGCATTAAGTATTCTCGTGGAAGCAGCGAGCCGTGGCAGGAGCTTACTGCTTACGTTTGATGACTCGACGGCCATCATGTCTGAAGAAATTAAATCATAGCTGTGATGCCCCCGGCTATGCAGCTATGCAGACCACTAGGTCTGCATGAGAAATTGTGCACGGGATCTTATGCATTGGATTGATGCTTTTGATCTGAGCCTGTGGAGTAAATCTTTCGAGAGGAGTGCCTTCAGTAGCATTGATAAAACCCGTGCCCATCAAACAAGTGCACCTTGGATACAACCAACACAATACGCCGTTGATCATGCCAAAAACAATCAATGCAGATGATGTTTAACTGGCGCTCTTCTAAGTTCTTTAGCAGTAGCCTAATGCAAATTTTTCAATAGACAAAAATCGGTGTGATGATCGAAGACTGTGTCAGCAGAGGAAAGGTCATATCGTTGGTTAAATAATCAACAAATTTGCAGAAACTAGACTATACCTAAAGCATATATCTCACCAGCGTCTTGCATGAATAAACCACGAGTAGATTTCAATCAAATAATGATCGACTTCTTAGAGGCAATCAACATTAGTACCTACTACGGCTGTAATGGCGGAGGCGTAATACAGGTACTCAAGCGAATACAACCTTATTACCAAAAAGAGCAGGGACCAAGATTCGTCTATCTAAGTGAATATGCTGCAGGATATGCTCCGATTGGTCATTACCTAGCTTGCGGAGAAGTCGCCTGCTGCATTGCAACCACCGGAGCTGCAGAAAAATTGATTAGTCCTGGCGCAAGTGATGCACGCTACATGGGCGTACCAGCGCTTTACCTCTGCGGGCTTGCGTCTGAAGAGAGTGAACCATGCTATCCAATTCAGGATGTAGGGCCTAATGGCATGCACATCATGGAACAATTTCGTTGTGAGTTCGGGGATAATGTTATCTACATACACGCCAAAACCGATTTTCAAGACGCAATGATAAAAATACAAGAAGGCCTACAGCAAAAACAACCCGTCATTGTATTTTTTCATCCGGAGGTCCTGACAAAAAAAGCATCGATAAAGCCTATCCCACAGAAAAGAACAAATCACAGAATCGATAAAAATGGCATCAACAAACTTATTGATGCATTAATGAAACCCGACAAACATCATGTCATTGTCAACCCATGCACAGAGGTCATGACTTCGGGCGTTCGTAGTGAAACATTCAAAAGTTTTGTCAATAAAATCAACGCTCAAGTCGTTTATCCAGTGAATTCAGACAATATTGCAATCCATACAATGGAGAAAAATCTAGGTCATATCATGCTAGGCGGCAATCCATCAGCAACGCATGCTTGGGACAACATCAGTGAAAAGGATATATTGATCACACTTGGTGCCGACCCCGGTGAATATCATCTCAACTTAAAGTCCTACCCAAAATGTCGGAGCTTTTGTTTGACAGAGCACACCAATGGCTATGGCCAAATGCTTGGATCCTATGGGCATTTATTTGCTGGAAAGTACACACAGATTAACGGCAATATTGAAGCAACGTTACAAAAATTCCTGACAGAAACACAGGAAGTCAATTTCCCCATCAATAAGCAATTTGCGAATCATCCTGATCGCACATTCACGAAACAAGTTATTGCTGAGGATAAGGTCAATATCATTGATTTCTACGAAACAATGGATCGACTATGGCAGCCAAATTCACTCGCATTTGAAGATGTTTGTATCGCATACAGAGATCGACAATCTATCATCAAACAGCCTAACAAAAATGTTAAAATATTCACAGCCAACCAAGGGTCGGCAATGGGAAGTGCTTTCGGACTTGGTTTTGGCGCTGCTTTAGCAGATCCAAATCAACGCGTTTTTGTATTTTCAGGAGACGGTTGTTTTCGCCTTTATGGAGCCAATCTCATGGAAGCCAATCAATTGAACATGACATTATTGATCATGAACAACAACGAATTATCAATTATTCGTGATGGTTGCAATTTCATTCTGAAAGATAGCCCAGAAAAAATAGATCATGCCGACATCAGTAGTATCCACTGGGAACGCCTTGCTACGGCATTTGGCTGGCGTTTCTTTCGAATCAAGCCTGATTTGTCAAATCTTGAACACGCAATGATGACAGCATATGATTCAGACCCCACATCCACCTTAATTGAATTACCACTCGATGGCAGGCAGGTAATCGGGAAAAACTTTCGATATAGAAACATAAGTAACCATGGTAATATGTAGCCTGAATTGCTGACGTCAGCACAGTCCAGTCTAAAACAAACAACCATACCAAGACCGAACGGACACAAATCGATTCTTTTAAACCGTATCACAATACAACTGGAGAAGTTTGTGCTAGCGCGTCAAGCAGCAATATTGGTGCACATGTATGGCCTGGGCAAACATCATTCAATCAGGCCAAGCGCGCAATCGAGTGTCGATCATATGAAGTTTGCTTTATTAATTGGGTCCTACGGCCAGTGAGCAATCATTTGGCGTTACAAAAATCATCCAATGCGTATAGCACGTGTGATCTCATTAAAATCAACCTGCTATTGATAAAGCACGTCAGGTTGATCAAACACGTGTTGGCGCAACAGAAGGGCACAACAACAGGGCGCAATAGAGGATGCATTAGAAGTTGGAGATCATTGCTAATTATGATACATTATCTCTAATAAACCAATGAGATCCAACATGCATCCATTATTGTCAACAGCATCATCCATATCATTGCCTTATTTTGCTGGGCTCATCATGCAAGGTGCACTTTTTATCATCGCCGTAAAGCATATTGAAAACATACTTGGCGATCATAAAGCCCGTTGCTATAACCCCGGTCGCTCTTTTTATCATGCCTGTGTCGCCACATGCGCCAATGCTTTATTGAAACTTGTGCGGTCAACACTTGACCATTTGCGTGCTGAGTCTGAAGGTAGAATACTACGGTCCCAGCTGCCAAAATGCAAAAGTCGCAACCGATTTGGTGATGCCTTCCAGCTGGCGTATCAAACGGTACTCTTGATTATGCCCGGACTTTCAGCAACAGATAAGCTAAGTGATGAGCAGTTGCGTGAGGGGCTCGCCAAGACAGTTGATAGGGTTCTACGATATGCAGTGTTGTATTTATGGGGTGCCTCATGCGGATTTACACTGGTCCATATGCTCGCGGTTTATGCGCTTGCTACAGGGATGCGTAGCGTCTACAATCATATGATCACCAACCTACATCAATTATTAACATCTGTTGTTCCAAAAAGCGGCTCGGAAAAACTGGACACATCACCCTGGAATAACTTTCCTGCGTCTGCGCGCACGCTGCGACAAGAGCCTACAACAGCAAGTGGCAACGCAGACAAAAAACCATTGCCAACAACCCTGTCACTACATTTTGCCATAGCGCTCGTGAAGCTGATAGATTTCGATCATGTCATCACCTCGCCGGTTTCACCGAAGACGATCACGTGATGGTTAATCAATTTATTTGTGTTTCCGATGATTCCCAGGGCGACTACCCGCAGATAGCCGTTTTCTTATTTGGGTAAACAGAATTACAGCTACCAGGCTCAGTGCGGCAATCGCAGCAGGCGTTTGGTTGGTCGCAGCTGGCTGGTATTGCGTGCTGGGTAGCCGATTGCTGCGCTGTGATGCTTGCAAATCGGCTAGCTGAGATGAAAAAGCATTGCTATCAAGTGCAGTGCTTGCATCACGATGAGGTGTCGCCGATCGGTTTGACAACCGTTCCTGTCGTATCATGTCAATTTGATCACGGTATCTGTCCAGTTGGCTTCTGATTGTAGCACTTTCATCTTCAATGCTTAAGTCCAGATCATTCAACGCTTGCTCGATATCTACTGCATCAAGATCATCAATCATCACGGTTGGTGTCATATCTTCTTGTCCAGCCAGTTGGGTTTCCATATCGGCTAAACGATCATAGAGATACGATAATTGCGCGTCATTCAATTGCGACATCGCATGTGGAATCGTTGCTGAAGAAGCACTGCTAGATCCGCTCAGGTCGTTAAAAATTTGACCGTAAAGACGGGTAACATCAGCTTTTTCAGCATCGGATAGCTCATGATCATTACGCATGGTTTGCCTATCAGTTCAGTAATGCTTTTGGTATAGTCTATTTCGTCGAAATTGTCCAAAATAACCGTCGGTTAGAAAGTTACGAATGAAAAAACCCACCACGCATCAATGGCGCGTCTATGCATCCGTGTTCGTATTGACCCATGTCGTGGAATTCAGTAAAATAACAAAAAACACAAAAATGTCATATGAAAAGACTACCATTACCAGTAGAGAGGGCATTTGCCTATGCCTTCGATTCGAAACTGAAGTCAGATAAAAAAGCGCAGATTAGAGATTATCACTACGAGATTTGGAGTCATCTTAGTGATTTGGTTGGTGATGCCTCCGACGATCTCACGCAAGACAATCATGGGCTGATTGCAGCTGATTTGGTTTATCTATTAGATGCTGCCTCAAAAGGAAGAAGTGTACGAGAAACGCCATATACTAACTTAGCTGCACTTGGGCTGAACGAGAAGGCGAATGGTAGTAGGGAATTGTACAACTACGATCTTGAAAAAGTCATGAGCCATCCAGCATTGGTTAGCATGTGCCAACACATACTATTTTTCAATACAACAAATCCTTATATTCGATCACTATTGTCCACAGAGTTTCCGGCCATGTGCGCCGTATTCACGCTGTCAAGAGTCGCCACAAATGCATCCGAGTACCCTTATTTGGCCACGATGAATGCCGAACCAATTCAGCTTGACGAACAAGTTGTCGCACGAGGTATCGTGATGACATTGATCATACTGCGTAATGTATTATCGGGTAGCTCCAACTTAAGTTACGAGCAGATAGATGCCGTTGAGTACGCATTAGCAAAGGTAAATGAACAGCTCGATGGAAAAGGGGATACTTACCCCGAGTGCAAGAAAGAGCTTGAGCAACTTAAGGTAGATTTTGAAAAGCTTTCAAAGCTTAGGCCTTCATGGATAGACTATCTGTTGGAGTGTAAGCCATCATGGCTAGATCGCTTCGCAATCAAGATTCCAGGGCGCCGTGAGGGGATTGCACTTTTCGTGTGGCTATGTTGCTATTATGAAGCTTTGTCTGACACACCGTCTACTTCCAATACGTGGTATAGCTTGCTGAAAGGATGTCGTGGTGTCCTTCAAATGTTATGTTTTGGTTATTTAACGACAAGCACTGTGTATCATGTAGCAAGTGCTGCCTCGCCAGAACAGTCTACTTTCCTTGAAAGAAAAAACGCAGAGCGCTTTTCACGAGATAATAGGTTGAGAGGGGACTATAATACCATCTATTGGAAATACTGGTGGGAAGATAAAGAGAAGAGGTACAATGATTTCTGTGAGGTTTTTCGCAGCTGATCAAAAGAGACAGTAAGAACATATGCGCATCCAGTATCATTAGGTGGGGTTACAGAAAACCGCAATAACTAGTTGGTCCATAAAACGGAGCCAAACAGAGTCAAGCACGGCCAACAAAGCGTCAATTACATAACATAGCGTGTTTGATCACATTATCAATGACACCAAAAGGACTACAGTACTGATGAGACAGTTTGGTCAATAGGCAGTTTCTACTCGGTAGCGCGGCATCCCATCAACTGCAAACGCATCAGGTCTCTTTCACGATAAGGCGCTACTCAAAAGAAAATCTCAGCAGGAGTGAAGTGGACAGTTTAGAGGGGAGGCTTGAGATTCTTAGAACAGCAGAGAATGATGTGGTAAACCGCTATGAAAAGATCATGTATGACATGTGGTTGGTCGGAGGAGATCCAAGCAGTGTCACGCTTGATTTACTTGCCGGATCACAATCCGGAAACACAGGTGGCGGTCGATTACAAGATGCGATCGAAAATTTTAAACAAATACAGCCCACGGCTGAGAGATCAACAAACCCGATGACTCCACATACAGGAGGCATAATGATACTGGCAGGTGCTGCCATAGCATATTGTTTTAGAAGGCTCATGGGTCGAGAAAGCGAAAAAAGCATTCTGCCCGAAAAGAGAAGATAACTTAGCAGCGCTAGTCAGCTACTGCAGATGTTAATGAACTGACTGACAAGGCTGCGTTACTGTCGTAACACGTGTGTAGAGAGATAGATCGGCCGTTGGTTAGATCATATAGGCAAGCGGGTATGCCGCCTGCGTTGAAATGATGGCCATGGACAGCAACAGCAGTAGTCAGTAAGCAGCTAGTACACATTGGATTTATCAGGTGTAGGAGCTACCACCAGCAACGCTACAGTTGAAGTGTCCGTTTATACGATCACGGACCGCACGAACAACAGTGGCGCACACAAGCTAGTTTGACAAGTACCCTGGAAAGGTAGCTTTACGAAATGCTGCACCCTCCTAGAGCGACGTAATCCAATAGTGTTCGTTTTGTATCTTCAACACGATTGGGTTTTGCATTTGATTCATCTTTAATGCTTGAGCTCAAAACAGGATTGCTACCGCCTTTCTCAGAAGGGATCGCTTGTCTACCTGTTATCACAGCACGTAATCTGTTGGACAGTTCGCTTAAACCTGCCAAGAAAAGGCCCAACGGTTTGATCACGAACGTATTACCCAGGAACTGAATAAAGCGTGAAGGATAGCGATGCACGAAGATAGCACGCCAGGTACCATAGAGCGGATTGAGGACAAAAAGTCGAACCACAGTCGCCAATACATCTACCAGGAACCGAAGGAATCGCGGCACATAGTTGTGTTTATAGATCCCATATGGCAAGCAAAACACGGTGATAACCAGAGACAGTGCCAAGCGAACGCCTCCGACCGCTAAAGAGACAGCGGTATCCAATACTTCTTTAAATAAAACCTTACAGACAAATGCAGCGGCTCTCACCCTAGAAAATAAAGAATAACACATATTGGCAAACCGAGTGGTCCATTTCATGCGGCCGTTTTGTGTTGAATGCTCTTTTCCTGCAAGCGCTCTGTTGTTGCGGGCATTACGAAGTGTTTCAAGATCGCTATAAACAACGTCCTGTTGGGCGTCTTCAGGGTCTGCGCCACGATAAATAATGCCCTCATCTAGGAAGAGTGTCAACACAATAGGTAGCATCACTTGGTTGTAAAAGCGCTTGCAGCTGGCATCGATAACCTCAGCAAACGACTCACCCGCGTAAACAACCTTTGGATAGCGGCATTGTTTGTGACAATCACGTATCACACCCATGGTAAACCTATTTAGATGACGTTCGGATAAATAGGGTTTTAGATGATCGGAGACATCATAATAGACGTTGCCCGATTCCGGCTTGATGATTTTTTCAAGCTCTACGTCGCCGAGAGCTAGTGTCATGAAGTCCACGAGTGTTGCATGATTGGATTCATACACACCAGGTTTGATCAACAAGTCTTCCGTGCGTAGAAAATGATAGGCCTCATCCATATCTACAAAGACACTGTCTTTAATTAAATTCTTCATTTGGGTGTAAAATGAATCTGCGGCTCTACGGTCTTTAAACACGCGCTTTTCGATGAATTCATCAACATGTTGCTTGAACGCCTCTTCGGTCTTTATCTTATCAAAACAATCAATGCCCTTCTGAATCTTCTCGTATGGTTCACGAAGTGTTTCACATAATGTGTGATAATCCAGATCAGAATTCCGTAGCTTTTCAACAAGCTTACTATTCAGTGCCGACTCGCCGGCAGGGTTTTTCAAGAAGCTCGCAACCATAGTTGGTAACCAGTCATCCATATGCTCCTTTACGCTGATCAAGAAATCAGAAGCATCGTCGAGAGTTGGGCGGGGGTTTTGCGCCATAAAAGTCGACCTATATTCTTCTAAGACCTCCTTTGGAATGTCATAGTTGTTTTCCGTGGAAACTGTGATGCGGCTAAGCCAACCGCATACCATGTCCAAGAGCTCACTACATGAATAACCCCGTTCAAGAGTTGGTAACCAGTCATCCATCTTGGCCTCTTTCTTAACCAATTCAGCAAAGGCATCACATTGCATAATCGCTTGCAGGGCAATTGGGCTTTGAAGCACGTTAACCTGCTTGTCAACCAACTTATACAATTTCTCATTGACCTGAGATTCGTAAAGGCCTTCAGACTTGTCTCCCTGTTCGCAGAGAAACCCATTTGCTCTGAGATAAGCAGTCCATTCGTTGAAGATAATGGACTTCTTCGATTTTGCATCAGCGACAAAGTAATCCAGTGGCAACACAGGGTTACGAGTGCTTTTATCGACGAAGGCATCTTTCAGATGATAGCCAGTTGGATGCGAGTCTCTCAAGCTCTGGGTATTGAGGGCAGTCAACATGATTTGGGCGAGACCGATCTCGGACTTCTCAAGTAACGACAACTCACCAAGCGTATTGCCATTACCACAGATGGCGTTGGCAATATTATCTTTATGCCTATTTTCAGTGCTTAGGCCCTGATTCGCATCCGATGGCAAGCAGCGGAGCAACAAGTAATATCCAGGGTGGAAAATGCTCCCAAATTCAGCATCAGTCGGTGCATCAAATAGACTTGATATCGGCCTATCAGGATTAAAAGTGTTTATCTTGCTTGGATCTGCCATGATCTCTTTGCTATTTTCTAATGTCGACATACCAGGTATATTAGAAAAAGGGTTTGCAAAAATAGCAGATACTTCTTGGGCATCCATGATCAATTTTTCTCGATGTGCCGATTGGTAACCATTTTGTAGTGCTGAAAGCCCAAAGTCCCATTCAGCAGTAACCACAAAGTCTTTCACGCATTCCTGTAATGCACCACAAACAGCTGCGGTACACTTATCAACATGTTTGAGTAAATGGTATATGCTTTTGACCACAAGTTCGGTGATGCGTTCTTTGTCACCTGCTTCAGTATACGCTGACTGTTTATCGATCAAGGTGCAGGTTTTGTTGAGATAATCTTCATAAATTGAGGTAATCGTCGCCCGGGCGTCAGGGTTCTCGGCCTTTGCACGCTCAATGTGGCCATTGACATACTCAACCAGACCTTTAGACCAGCCATCACGAACACCGGGGGTGGCAAACGTTTGAAGCGCTTTGCTACCAGCAATTTTCTTGAACGACCCTGAACTATCTAGCTCAGTAGTTGGTTTTGCGTCTTTCTGGCTGTGGAGAAAATAACCCAATAGAGATCGCCAGCCTCTCGTTGAATGCGTTACCGTGCCAAAAATACGATCTAATGAATTATTGTTAGCGAGATCCACCGATCCTTTGATGGCATTAGCAAGCTTGTCTACATCGACGTTGTGTGCAAAAAAATCAAACACCTTAGCTTCTTGTTTTATGTCTTTCTGGCTGCGAGAGGAAGAACCAAATAGAGAGCGCCAGCCTCCCCATGAACGCGTTACCGTTTGCGCACGATAAGCGGTTCGGTTCCAGCGCAGGGGATCATCAACCAACTGTGCAGCATTGGTGTCGTCTGCGGCATCGGGGTCACATTTAGTGAATGATTGGCTATTATTGTAATAATAACCGACGAAACGATGCTTTGGATCAAATCCAGATAGCATTGGGCCGCCCTCGACAACGTCCCTATCAATGCCTGCATCAAATGGCGTCTTATCGTAATTGACCTGGTGATAATCCATTGTGCCGCGCTTGCTTTCATCTACAGGCGGTACAGGAGCATCTGCGTAGAGTAATACTTTTGGCATTTCAATAAACTCATTGAGGTGTTCCTGCCAGCGTTCCTCAGTAAGCGATTTACCATCAGGCTTGATGCGAAACTGCTTGATGCGACGCTCGCCATGATCCTGTTGCGTGACCTGCCAATTGACAAGAATTTTCGACAGCAACATGTACCACTTCTGCAGCTCCGGCGCAAGGTGGTAGCGCCATACTTCATTGATTTCATTATAGATTTTGTGCTTTTGAATCTGCTTTGTATTCATTGTACGAAGCGCAACGGCAGCAACTACCCAGGCTACAACAGCCGCAAGCGAGTTTGCGAAAGAGGCGAGCTTGCTATCATGATAACGGCCATTGAGGCAATAGGCGATAAAGTGCGTCATCAGGCGACCAACACGATGAGAAACCAGCGACAGGGCTTGTATAAAAGATTGTATGCGGACAAAAAGATCACCGATCACGAGTGGCCTCGCAAAGTCAGATGCTAGTGTGATGTCGTTTAATCGGGCACTTGCGTCAGGCGACAACAAGAGGTAATAGTTGAGCAGGCATAGCACGCCGAGGCCAGCAACAATGCCGCTAGAGAAGGTGACTACTCCTGTACTCAGAATCCAATAGAGGTGTGTGCCAACGAAAAGATGCAGGGAAATAGACGAGGCGTATTTGAGTAACACGGGCACAAACTCACCAATACCTAAAAAGTGAACAACGGAAGCAACGAGGTCAAACACGCCAATAACCCTTCGCACAACACGAACGGCCAGCACATATATGTTATAGACATGAACAAACATTGCGCTTATCGTGAACTGGGCTTTGATGTAATCTACGATTGACCGAAGCGAGAACCGTGTTGCCTTAGCATCACGCTTGGTAAATGAGAACTCCATACTGCCGTGCAGCGTATTGTGTAGACCATCGCGCATGGAGGTAAAAAGTTGATCAAGACCTGGGAATCCTAGAAATGCAAATGCAAAGCGTGTTTGTGCTTGCTGTTTCTTCTGGGCACAGGTGGCTTTTTGATAGGTCTGGAATGTCAGGCTATTCACGCTGTCGGTCTCACTGTTTGGATCAAGGTCAGCGTAGGGCTGATAAACGCAAGAGTAATAGTATAAAAAATTGACACATTGCAACCCAGCAAACCATAGAGGATTGGTAAACAAAGCCGCGAATGTATGCATTGACCAGGTTAAGCCAAGTAACGAAGACATCAAAAACATTGAGGCCGTGTACGCATAGGAAAAAGAAAGTGCTGACTCATCAGTCTTTCCAGCAACAACATCTCTTTCGATGACGGTTTGCCGGTTGAGCCCCAAACAACAGACGATCGCATTCAGAGGAATAACAGATAAATCTACCATGAAAAATACCGGGATAGTAAAGCGTGCATAATACCATATTAAGAAGCTTGGTGCAACAATGAAGAGCGGATATCCCTATCATTTAACCTAATAAATCAGTGATAAATCAGTGGTAAAGCAGTGATCTGCATGCCGGTTATTGGGGGTTTGATATACCATGTGATGTCAAAAATTAAGCTTTCATTATTTATGCAGCATGATATGATGAACAGGTAAACGGGATATCGCGTATGAAGCAAAAACACCTTGCGCTGCAAACAATCTCTGCCATCGGGGTAGTGGCCTTACTTCTGGCAGCATCAGTTTATCTGTTGACCAATCAAACAACCGTCCAGCGCACGCAAACCACAGACAACAGTGCAGTGGTAGAAACAACCATCGTGACAGCCGACCATCATCAACCCATGCTATCGTTGTATGGCTATGTTGTTGTACCCAAAGCTGTAGAGATCACGTCTGCGCTCGAAGGTGTTGTCGAGAAGATGGCAGTCAGTCCTGGTCAAAGAGTACAGCAAGGTGAATTGCTGCTGGCCATTGACCCAACTGACTATGTACAAGACACACAGGAGGCGAAAGCACATTTTGATGAAATAAACGCGCAAATTGATGGGGAGAAACGCGCCAGTAAGATCAATCAGACGGCACTTGCACAAGAGCAGAAATTGCTAGCTCTAAGCCAGAAGCGCCTTGCTAGACAGCAACAGCTTGCAAAAAGCGGGGCAGTGGCTGAAATGATTCTTGAAAACAGCCAGCGCGAAGCGCAACAGCATCAGTTAGAAGTAACCAACCGACTTGGCCTAGTTGCTAAGCATGAAAGTCAGATAGAGATTTTACTCGCTAAGCGTGAAGCAGCTACTGTGATGCTCGAGCGGCGCCGACACGATCTCGCAGACACAAAACTCTATGCGCCAAGCAATGGCATTGTATCTGACGTAAACGTTGCAGAAGGAAGTCGTGTCGATCGCAAAGAGCTCATTCGTATGATTCCAGATGGAAACTATGAGGTGCGTGCGCAGATCCCAGCAAAACACACCACGCAAGTTCGTGAGCAACTGCTTGAAAAGAAAGCCATCGATGCCAGCATCATCATCGATAACCTAACCGTGCCGATCACGCTAGACCGATTGTTGCCTGTGGTTTCCGACGGACAAATGAGTCAACAAGCTGTATTCACTTTTCGAAAACCCAGCCAAAGCGAGTTATTTGCCCACAAAATGCCTGTCTATATTCGACTCAAGTTGCCAACTGTGCCCGACAGCTATGTCGTGTCCACAACGGCAATCTACCCCAACAACATGATTTATGTACTTGATGAAAATGATCAGCTTGAAGGGGTGGAAATACAAAAGCAAGGCTACACCTATGATGCCAATGACAGAGCGCAAGTGATCATAACCACTGACAAAGACATTGAACAACGCCATGTCATGCTGACACACATCCCTAATCCTGCAACTGGCCTCACTGTCAAAAAGTACAGTGAGATGCAATGAGCAGCAAAAGATTGAGCCAACACGTTTCAACCAACCCTCTCACGCAGTTTTTTGACTACGTACAGCGCCACCCAGTACTCGCAAATCTCTTATTTATCGGCGTCGTTTTGGTGGGGTGCCTTTTGGGATCTCAATTAAAAGTACAGTCTATGCCGGACTTTCCGTGGCCCATGGTTAGCGTTCGGGTCGATTGGCCTGGCGCCAATGCAGAAGAAGTATATGAAAATATTACGTTGCCCATCACACAAGAACTCAGGGCTACCAGCGAACTGCGGACCCTTGAAGGCTATGCCATGCCAGGATATGGTTTCGTCATTTTGGATTTTAAAACCGGGACGAATCTGTCTACTACTTTCGATGAGGTGCGTAACACCATCGCACAAATTGACTTGCCCAGGCAGGCCGATCAACCAATCATTGCCGAGGCTCAGTTACATGACCCGCTCGTGAAGCTTATTCTCTATGGTGACCAGCTCGAAGCGTTGCGCTATTGGGCCAATGCAGCCAAGCGCAGTCTTCTCGCTGAATTCGGTATCGATAAAGTCAATATTATTGGTTTGCCCGATCAAAATATGAACGTTAATTTTAGTGCACTGGATGTGTTTCGCTTGCAATTGCCACTGACAAGCATCACTGAGCACCTATCCCAAACGACTAATCAAGAGCCAATCGGCCGATTAGAGACGGATCAACTCAATATGACCGTTCGTGCCCCTGCAAGGCCAAAGCGTGCAGAACAACTGATCAACAAAACGACCTATCTTGGTGGCCACGCCTATCGCATCAGCGACATCAGTCAAACGACCACAGAAAATGATCAGACCGCACCACTAATTACCTATAAACAACAACCTGCCGTTGTTCTCGAGATCGAGCGATCACTTCAAAACGGTGGAGATAGTATTCAGCTGGTGAATCAATTTTATCAGTGGTATCAACGCGCCAGCAACAGTTGGCCAGATGCTATCCAATCGCGCTTGTTCCTCAAAGAGTTTCAGTTGATTCATCAGCGCCTTGGCATGTTGATTGAAAATGGGGTATGGGGTGTGCTCGCCATCTCAGTGTTGTTGGTCGCATTAATACAATGGCGTCTTGCGCTATGGATCACAATGGGGATCCCTACAGCGATTTTTGGAGCGCTCATTGTGATGTATGTGCAGGGCATGAGCATTAACTTTCTCAGCTCATTTGGCTTTATCATGGCGTTGGGTATGATTGTCGATGACACCATCGTGGTTGCTGAAAACGCCTACGCCAACTTTCAAGCGGGTGCAAGGCCGGTTGATGCCGTCTCAACAGCGGTCAACCGTATGTTTCCTCCCGTCTTAGCAGCTTCCTTTACAACCGTGGGCGCCTTCATACCATTACTGATCATGCAGTCTCGTTATGCTGTGTTTCTGCAAGATATCCCCAAAGTGGTGATTGCAGTGATCATTGCATCGCTTATCGAGTGTTTTTTGATTTTACCCCATCATATTACCACTGCGCTTCGGGGTTCAACTGCTGGTAAAGATGCACCACTGGCTGCAATCATAGACCTGCCGCGTTTTCAATTTACCCACCTCAAGGTCGCGCTACACGCCATTGCATCTCGGGCCTGGCTCAGCTTGAGCCTTGTGCTCGCGGCCGTGATTTTACCCATGGTGCTTCTGGTTGCTGGTTATGTGCCCTATAACTTTATTCCCTACATAGCCCGAGATCACATCGCTCTGGATGTTGAATTCTATCCAGGCACAACACGTGCCCAAATGCAGCAGGTCATGGTCAATGCAGAAAAAGCACTCTACCGAGCCGATCGAATCGTCAATGGCAACCAGCAGCAGTCCATCATCGAAACACCTTTGGTAAAATATCAACTGCCTTCAGTTGCATCCGAGGCAGAGCCGGTATTTTCACAGCAGAAAATGAGCCATGCGGCAATGGTCGTTGAACTCACACCGCCATCACAACGCACGATATCCAATGCGCAGATCAAGGCGGCATGGCTGGCACAACTTGAGCAATCACCCCTGGTGAAGAAAAGCACAGTCAAAGAACCGCAGTCGGATAGCGCATGGCAAGACATCAATTTATTGATCACCGGTGATGACTGGGAAAGCTTGTCCAAGGCAGCTGATGAAGCCAAAAAGCGCTTGGCGCAATACGATGCGGTCTACAACATTACCGAAAACAGCACACTCGGCGGCGCGGAGTATGAAGTGGTGCTTAAACCCACGGCACGCATGCTGGGTCTAACAAAACAGGGTATATCTCAGCAGTTACAACATGCATTTCAGGGCGGTGAAATCACCGAGCATAATTTGTCAGGCAACGAACAGTTGACCATACAAGTGACGCTAAACCGGCGCGATATCAGTAATCCAGCCGAGTTAGAAAGCATGCCAATCATGGTTGGGCAGCAGCAGATGGCATTGGGTGATCTCGCTGATCTGCAAATCAAGCATCGACCATCCATGTATTACTTACATAATGGGAACCTGGCGATTCGGGTCGGAGCAGATGTACAGACCGAGCATACCTCAGCTGCAAAAATAAGGGGTCGTTTCATTAAGGAAGATTTGCCAGCAATTAAACAGAGGTTTCCTGTCCATATCCAAGATACGCTACAGTCTCCTGATGAGAAAGATGCCATTGATGAGATGGCAACCGGCTCAGTTGTGGCAGTCATCGTGATTTACTTTGTGCTTGCATGGGTGACCAGGTCATACTGGTGGCCGCTGGCGATGATGTTGATTATTCCGGTGGGAGTCAGTGGCGCCATATTTGGTCACTATATCATGCAGGCTGATTTCAGTTTGTTGTCTATGATCGCTGTGTTTGGACTGAGTGGGGTGGTGGTTAACACAGCCATTATTCTATTCAATCAGTATGAGCGGCAATGCCAGCTGTATCCCAAGCGTTCTCCCAGCGAGCAGGTGATTCAAGCCATCTGTCATCGCTTCCGCGCGATCGCACTGACAACCTTAACCACCACATTAGGCCTTGCGCCCATATTGTTGGAAAGATCACAACAAGCAAAGTGGGTGCATCCATTTGCGATCAGCATTATTTTCGGTTTATTGTTTGCCGTGCTGGCCATTGCCATTTCAGTGCCTGCATTGGTAGCGATTGCTGAGCGCAACCCCAGCGCTAGGAGAAGATCGTCATGATGACGTTTGCCAAAAGGGTGATTGAGTATTGCCTTGATCATCCAGTACTTGCCAACGTTGCCATGATGAGTATCTTGATTTTAGGCGCACTGGCAGCGCGTGCCTTGCCCGTTCAGTTTTTGCCCGATTTCAACCCAGAAGTACTCGTAGTGATCGCAACACGTGATCAAGCCAGCTCAGAGGAGATGCGTGAAGAGGTTATGCAGAGCATCGACCCACATCTTTACGGCTTAGCCCATGTGGAGAGCATCGAAGCACGTGCCCGACCAGGTGTGTG
Source organism: Legionellales bacterium (assembly GCA_002722435.1). GTDB lineage: Bacteria > Pseudomonadota > Gammaproteobacteria > Comchoanobacterales > Comchoanobacteraceae > UBA7916. Next base: position 17,000 of record PBLX01000037.1, read on the forward strand.
TTTTTGGGTAATTCGTTTTTCCGTTGGTGAAAGCAGCCAAGGCATGGTTGATAGGGTCATGGAAAAGTTAGCCAACGCCAATCTTTCTCGGATTAAGTATCGCGTGGAGCGGCCAAAGATGCGCCATCCTGTGTTGAGTTTGGTCATGGTCGGGCCTCAGCGTCTATCCGAGTTGGCGCACTATGCCCATCAAGCCAAGCTCGGACTGTTGAGTGCGGGGGTGGATTATGTCCAAATTCAAGGTCTAGAAAAACAAGATACAACGCTGACCATATCCTCCAATCAACTGGTAAGCTCAGGCCTCAAGCTGCAAGATATCGCAGACCAGTTAGAGGCACAAATTGCCGATACTGTGATCGACGCCAATACCAATGCGTCAGGGTCAATGTCGTCGCCAACGCATGGTCTTGACGAGGCAATGGAGCACACGGTTATACACCAAGCACAAAGCGCAATCACCAGTTCCGAGCTCCTCAAAACTGAGCAAGATTATGAGCATGAGTCCCCTCGTGTTTTTCTACACAATCAACCCGCAGTGAGTCTAATCGTCAGTCGTAATGTCGGGGGGACTGATATTTTTACCCTGCAAAAATACTACCAAAACTGGCTATCGCAAGCCAAGGCACGCTGGGGCGATTTGATCGAAATCAAAACCTTCGAAGAAACGTGGAAGCTACTTGCCTTTCGAATACAACTGTTGGTAGAGAATGGCTTTTACGGGCTGGTGCTTATTCTCATTTTGCTCGGTGTTTTTTTTCATATTTCACTGGCAAAGTGGATTGCTTCAGGAATTCCGATTTGTATCGCAGCCAGTTGCATGATGTTATTTTTCATGGGCGGTACGATTAATTTCCTATCGACATTTGCCTTTGTGATGGCGCTCGGTGTCATCGTCGACGATACCATTGTTATTGCTGAACAAGCGTACAGTGAGTTTCAAAATGGCATCGCACCGAGACAAGCGGTGATCAATGCATGTCGCATCATGTTTGTACCGATCATGGCAGCCTCGCTGACCACGGTGGCCAGTTTTATTCCACTTCTGGTGATTCCTGGAGAGTATGGGAAAATCATGATTGATATCCCGCGTGTCATCATTTGTGTTTTAATTGCCTCAATCATTGAGTGCTTTTTGATATTGCCACGACACATCCGGACTGCGCTAGAGCAGTTTCCAGCAACCTTACCCCCTTGGCAGCAGCGCATCCAGGATAGGATGCGACGCTTTCAACAGCATGATCTAAAAAACGCGCTGGTCTTTATTACACGGCATGCCATCATCGCCACTCTGGTGGGACTAAGTATCATCATATTGCCAATGATATTGGTGATCAGTGGGCGAATTTCATTTTCATTTTTTCCATCCCCGCCTCAGGACGTGATTCTTATGGATACCAGCTTTGAGGCAGGTGTCACGGAAGCGCAAGTAATGGCATTTCTCAAAGAAGCTGACCAATCGCTATCAGCAGTTAACGAATCTCTGAGTGTGCCTGGTTACCCCATTGTTGAAGTGCCCATTCAGTTTGCCTATCAACGGGCGCCAAAAAGCTTAGTGCAATTTAATCGTGGTGTTACCTCAAATCATGCCAGCATGATTCTTGGGTTGTCACTACCCGATCATCGCAATGTTGCCAATAGAGAACTGATTGATGCTTGGCAGCAAAAAATACCCGCATTGCCCTTTGTGAAAAACATCAGCATCACTGAACCCAGAGCAGGCCCACCTGTGCCCGATATCAAAATATTGATCAAGGGCCAAAATGGCCAACAGCTAAAATCCGCTGCAGAGCGTTTAAAAAAGCAGTTATCAACCTATCGTGGCGTGCATGGAATTGACGATAACATGCCTTATGGAGCTCAGGAGTATCTGGTCTTAGTCAAAGATCAAGCCATTGCGATTGGTGTTGACAAACAGACACTTGAACGTGAAATCGCAAGACAGCTTCAAGGTGTTGATCTCTTGCAACGCTATGCAGACGGTCGAAAAATCGCCCTGCGGATACGATTAGATGCCGCAAGCCGTAATCAGAGCAATGAGCTCACTCAATTACCGGTTCGTGTTAATGGCCACACCATGCCGTTAGGTGCCTTGGCAGATATAGAGATGCAGACAGGCTTTGGGAATTATTACAGTTTCAATGGGCAGCCGGGCGTGCTGGTGACGGCAGAGACAAGTACAGATGGAAGCACGACCCGGGAAGTCATTGCTGACCTAAAAACAACAGCAGTCGCCGAGATCGAAGACCAATTTGGCGTCAAGTTTAGTTTTGAAACGCAAGCACGCTCTCAAGTCAAAGCACTTGCCGGCATCAAAACCGGTGCATTGATCGCCGTAGCGATGATCTACTTTGTATTGGCCTGGGTACTGAAATCTTACGGTTGGCCATTGATGGTAATGCTGGTTATTCCTATTGGCTTAAGTGGCGCAATGCTTGGTCACTATCTACTCGGCATGAATATGACCATCCTGTCTATATTTGGGTTATTTGGTCTTACAGGCATCGTCGTCAACGATGCAATCATCTTACTACATCGTTTCCAGTATGCATTACAAACACAGACCATGGTGAATGCGATGATTACAGCTTGCTGCGAGCGGTTTCGTGCTGTGACCTTGACTACCGTTACTACGGTGCTGGGCATGTTGCCCTTACTGCTGAATAAATCACTTCAAGCACAGTTTGTGATTCCACTGGCAGTGAGTTTATCGGCAGGCCTGGTGATGGCCACCACCATGCTTATCATCCTCTTGCCAGCGGTAACAGCATTGGTGGCACAGGGCTATCGGCGACCATCTGTAGAGAAGTAGCTTATGTACCCCTACGTATTTTATCAAATCCAGTAAAGATAAACCATGTGTCGATGAGCGTGGTATTAGCACTGAGAAATGGCAAATAACGCTTGTGTGGATTTCTGTTCAAGCAGGTAAAAAACGCCATCCCCAATGGTTAGCCCACTTAGTCGCTCCAGAAATAGCGCATCAATCTGCAGTAGAAGTGCTGTGTCAGCCGGCCCTTCGGGCTGTTGTATAAATCCTGGGAATCCACCTATTTTTGTCTGCGCACTCAGGGTAAAAGCGCTCTCATGTGTGTAATCAGGTAGGTTGTTTTTCGGCGCAAC
>PBLX01000038.1 GCA_002722435.1 Legionellales bacterium
AAAAAAATATCATGCATGCATCTGGAAGAATTTCACAGCATCGACGATGACCACTACCACATGGGTGTCCGGTGCGATGCGGTGTACGTCGAATTTCAAATCGTGCTCCCGGCGGACACGATCGACTCAATTTTGCGCGAGTTTCAAGCGGAATTCCCGAAAGAAGATGCGGCGTCGTTTCGAGCCATCTTGAACACCTACTTTCCGGTGCGATGTGGTAAATTCACCTCGTACTACCACCAAGTGAACTCTCGTACTACCACCAAGCAATAAGATTTTTTTTTTCTCTGCCCCAAACAAAATACACCCATGGATTTGAAATTGTGGAGAAACCAAATTATCCAACAAGAGCGGTTGAACGGCGGCAAGATGGTTCAAAGTCGCCGGTTGTATAACCAAGCGCTACAAGCAGGGGGATCCGCATGTGGCGTGAAACACGCGTTTCATATTGATACACAACCTTTGACGGGTAAATACGATGTGAACAAAGCCGGGTTGGCGTCCTTTGTTAAAGACCAGGACGGAATCGTGATGGTCTACGCAAACTGGTGCCCGGCGTCGCAAGCGTACAAAACGTATTTGGAACAACTCGATTTGCCCCTTGTCATGTACGACGTGGCTTCGCAAAGCAGCATGGATTGCAAGGGTAATAAGTGCAACTGCATCGGAATGAAGCGGTTCGGTGTGCCGCTGGCGGACGGGGTCAAGTATTACCCCACCGTCTTCTTTCTGGACGGTGAGCGGAGCCGAACCTTTGATGTGCCAAAAAAAGACAAAGAGAGCCTGGCAACAGATTATGAAACGTTTAAACAAGGACCAGAATAATTTCCTGCGTTCGATTTTTTTTTACTTTTTTGCAAGGTGCATAAAAAGCATGTCGATCCAGAACGACGAGAAGTTGGCCATCAAAACCTACTGCACCGTCGCGCGCCAAATTGAGACAACCAAACAAGGATTCCAACAAAGCCTCAAACAGAAAAAGTTGGAAGCCGATGGCCATCGAGCCACCTTGCTGGCGTTGATGAAAGCCAGCAACATCGACTGCATACCGTACGAGAAAGGGTACGCCCGCATCAAACTCAACAATTCGCTGCGCGCGGTGACGAAAGAGGTGGTGATGGATGCCCTCCAACTGCTGACGAAGGAGTTGGTGCAGGAGGAGATGGAGCAGCATCCCAACGATGCCTTGGTGCATGCCATTTTGAAATTGATTCAATCAAGGCGAACAAAGAGCAAAGAATACGTCGAGTTCTCGAAGTACAAGCCGAAGACGTTCAATCCAGTAAACCAGGTAGTCAACGATCGGGTCCAAGAAGCCTGCGCCAATTGGCAAACGGCCAAGAAAAAAGTAGACGAGGTGAAACAGACGCAAAAGCACGCGACCAAAGAATTGACCGAGCAGCAAAAATCATGCGAAACCTTGGTCAAGCAGTTCATGGACCGGGCCGAGTTGACGAGCCAGCGGATCAACATCAACGAGCGCGACGGCCGCACGCAAACCTATTTTATAAAAAACAAGATATCCACGACCAAACCGCGTATCACGAAGGTGTTGATCCAGACTAGCGTGGCAAAAGCCTTGCAAGATGTCCGATCGGTGGAAGAGGTGTTGCGAAACAAGGAGGAGTTGGCAAACGCGATTTTCGACATACTCGACAACCGGCCGACCCAATCGAAGAAATGCGTCAAGTTGGTGAAAGGTATGCTGAACGAGAAAAAATAAATGATACACATAAAACGAATTACTTTTTTTTGGCACTCTCCTCGACACGCTTCAACGCTTGCTCGATGTATTCTATGGCTGGGTCGAAATCGTAGTACTTGCTGGCATACACCCCCGTCGCGAATCCACAAATAAATCGCATCATGTTTTAATATATTTTTTTCCCATGGGTAGAAAAAAAAATGAACAACCGTTCCGATCGTGACTTGGTCAACGAATCCGTAAAAAATACGTACTACGAGAAGGAAGACGAGGAGGAACAATTGGAGGAGAAAGAAGACCAACAAGAGCCACAGGCACAAGAATTGAGCATCCCGTACTTCAAAATCCTCTCCATTCTATGCTTTTTGTTGGCTATTGGTTTCTTGTTCGTCGGAAAAGTCTAATGCAATCTCGTCACTGAGGATGCTTCGTAGATCTTCGCTGCCAAAGAAACTGGCGAATAGATCGGGTGGTGGTTCCGTCAATGGCTCGTAGATTGGCTCGTAAATTTTTCGTTGCAATAATTTCACGCGTGTTTTTGTTTGGTACAAACCGCGGGTCAAAGACTTGTTCACATCTTGTTGAGACTTGTTCCAATTATCCCATAATTTGACATTTTTTTTGTAGTGGCCCACAAACTTTTTTAAAAATGTTTGGCGCACGTCTGCGTTTTTGTAGTATATATGACCGGTGTCTTGTATCTGGCCAACTCGTTTGAGCAATTGTTCCATTTGGTCTTCCAATTGTTTTATTCTGTCGTTCAACTTTAATATTTCTACCGCTTTTTGATCCACGCGGCGGGGTTTTGTTGTTTTTCCCATTTTACAATGTATATATAAAAAATATTAAATATTTTATATTTTATAATATTCATAATTAAATATTTTATAATTGGGATATGGAAAACATACCGGTATACCGGTGTGCTTTGTTGTAAGTGTGTTTGCAACGACTAAAAAACATTTTTTTCCACGAGACCCCAAAAATTTTAATGGATGTAAAAAAAAAAAAAAAATTTTGAAATCTCGATTCAAAAATCATTTGAGACCGAAACAAAATGTTTTTTCAAAAAATAGCAGGCACACATGGTGGACTACGCGAAAAAACATTTTTTTAAGGTCAGTTGATAGGGAAGGACACTACAAACAACTACAAAAAAACAAGTACGACTTTATTAAGGTAAAAAAAATGTTTTTTCAGATAACACCTGCTGTGTGGCTGCTACAATGATATAGGAAATGGGGGTGTAGACTAAAAAAGTATAAGATTGTTTGATTTTTTCATAGGGAGGTGTTGTACTTGGTAAAACTACCTCTTTGGGTGAAAGGACAAGACCACCCAAAAAAACGCATTTTTTCACCACTCGGTATGCCGCAAAATAAAATTAATAAAACTAATAATTATTACTAAAATATTATATATATAGATATTACAAATTAATAAAACAAATTAAATATATATATATAGATAGATATTGACAAATTAATAATATATAAAAACAAATTAAAGTAATATATTAATAGATAATCGATTGTTTTCGAAATTAAAGTACATAAAAACCGATTGTATTACATTTTTATTTCTATAAAAACAATTGAAAGGGAAATTTACTAAAGTAAAACATGCTTATTAGTAAAAAAAAACAAGTCAAGCATGGTGGTTGTATACCACCCAATTTAAAGCGCGCGTTGCAATTGGCGAACGGAATGGACGATTCAACATTCAAAACATGGTTTGGGAATGGATGCAATCAAGTTTGCACTCGTACAGTACCGCACGTAGCCATTAAGATGTTATCTTGTCAACAAAAACACGACATGTATTTGGACATTACAGGTTACGATTTGCTCTTTAACCATTTTTTCAATGAAAATGGAGCCACTTTTTCAACGATACTTAGCGAAGATGAAATCAATGGCGAAGCAAACAATTGGACGTTTACAGGATCACTCTCGTTGAATAAAAATCGATTTTTCGATAAGATTTCGCAAAACAATCACAACGATTGTCCAGTAAAGTTGTTTTACAACGAACCCAAATATACTGCTGATGAAACATTGGAAGTGTTGATGATGGATTCCGATTTTTTATTGCATGTATGTGATGCATTGATCGATGAAGACGAAGATGCTTATGTAGCATTTACAATAGATAAGGATGTGAATGCTTACTTTGAAAAGGTGCATGTGGTACGTGCCATCGACAATGTATTGAAAAAGAAAGGCAAAGACTTTTTGTTTCCAGTGACAAACAAGAAAAACAAAAAGTTATTGAAGCGATGTATTGAAGAGACACTTGAAATTGTAGAAGAAAGCAGCAGCAGCGACGAGGACAGCAGCGAAGATGAAAGCAGCAGCGAATATGTGATCGTGGTTGCGGACAACACGGAGTTGTATCCTGAATGTAATTTTCTACAATTTATGCGCGACAAACTTCCTGCGACCACCGATACGGATAAAAAAACAACTGGTATTTCTGCCGTGAAATTTGCTGATGCAATGGTCATCCCGATTGCTTCAAAGGAACCATGGAATCGATGCGAAATCTCCAATATCTTTGTACCTAGCGTCCATGAAGATGGAGTCTACTACGTATTGTCTGGAAAGCGATGGAAAAAGACAAGACTTACCTCGAAGCACATCGACGTCAGCAACCATGGCAGCAGCAGCAGCAAAACATCAACGCAAGCAAACGATGATGGAGAGAAAGATCAACACACAACAACAACAACAACAACAACAACAACAACAACAACTGTTATGTCTAACGAAGCAGCAGCAAGTGAAGCAGTAAAGAAAATTGAAGAGGACAAAGCAGCACGAGAACAATTTGAAACACGATGTAGAGACTATTACTGCGATAGTGGAATGTTTGGTTTCCCCGAATGCGTAGATGATTACATTAAAAATTTAAAGGAAGAATGGCCACAATTTACGTCGGAACCTACAATCTGTTTTAAATATCATGAGTCGATTTGTCATAACGATAAGAAAATGTCATACTATGAAGGACTATTACAAAGACAAAAAGACTATGAAAAAAATCCTCCGTTACGATTAATTATAGCAAAACAAGAATTGTACCGGAAGCGAGAAGCCGCGAAAAAAGTTGAAGAGGCAAGAAAAGCAGCCGAAGCAGCGAAAAAAGTTGAAGAAGAAAAGGCGAGAAAATCAGCCGAAGCAGCGAAAAAAGTCGAAGAAGAGGCGAGAAAAGCAGCCAAAGCAGCGAAAAAAGTCGAAGAGGAAGAGGCTAAAAAGGCAGCCGAAAAAGCAGCAGCCGAAGCAGCAAAAAAAGTTGAAGAAGAAAAGGCGAGAAAAGCAGCCGAAAAAGCAGCCGAAGCGGCAAAAAAAGTTGAAGAGGAAGAGGCTAAAAAAGCAGCCGAAAAAGCAGCAGCCGAAGTGAAAAAAGTTGAAGAAGAGGCTAAAGCAGCAGTATCCAAGAAACGCAAAGCAGCACCATCAAAAAGAGGAAGGAAAAAGAAGAAATGGACGATGCCGCAAACGGTGGAGGAAATCCCATTATGGAAGAAAAGAAACAAAAAGAAGGATTTTATTGCAAAACAATTGTCATCCGATGGTACGTATAGTTATTGGATCAAAGAGGATAGACTATGGAAAGAATACACCAACGACAATGATTTCATGCAATCGTATTTAGATATGTGGTAAAAAAGGAGAGTAAAAATAAAATAATTCGTTAAAATTCATACTATTATTTTTACAACTATGGAAAAGTTTGGATGTTTGTGTTGCCCTATTCCGCCCATGCCTTGCGACAAAAATGCATCTTGTATGCGGGCGACGGCACATGCAGTATCTGCCTGCGCCCTTTGAACCCGAATCCCACCCCGAAATACGTACGCCAATTGCCGTGCCACCATTTGTACCACGGGGCGTGCATCGACAAGTGGGCCGCGCATAAGTCATGTCCCTTGTGTCGAACATCGTATTTCTTCGATTGCTGGCATGCGGTGGACCCGTACATCGATGGAAAATACCACCACACCAACGCGTTTTCCAGCCGGATCCATAACTTTCGACACCGCCGATCGTGGTACAATTTGGTCTTGTTCGAATTGCGACGGTACATTCGCCTGTTTAGGCGACGAAATCATTGCCTTGCCGTTGATGCCTCTATGTTAAGGCAGGTGCAGCGAAAAGTCCAGGATTTGGTCCAGCATCCTTCGCGAAGGAATCGGTATTTTTACAAATAAGGTATTTTTTACCCGGTATACCGGTGATTTCAATATTTTTTTTCACTTTACATATAATATATATATATATATCTACGTCCAAAATTTGGACAATTATTTTCTAAAACAAAATCAAATTCTTTTCCCCACACACACCCACAACACAAATCACACACATGAGTACTACGATCGACTTACATCAACCCACGTCTGCCTTCACAGGCGCACATGTTCAGAACACGGACCCGGACGTCAGCGATCCGATTGTCATCGTGATCAACCCACAACCGGCTGGAAATCCTTCCGCAACAGGAATCTTCGACGCATTGAAAGATGCAGCCCGCAACATGATCTTTCGTCTGGAGAACAAAAATGCAGCAGGCACCGCCTTCTTGACGGCGCCGGAGTTGCGATCCTACGCTGGCACCTACGCCGAGTTCACCCAAGACGGGTTTGAGATCCGCAGCGACGGTCAAACTCCTGCAACATGGGGCATTTACCACCGCAAATCCGATGGCAAAGATGCTGCGGGAAATGCGCTTGCCGGATACGTCTACAAGAACGTAGTGTACGGATTTGATCTGGAGCATAAATTCACCGGATTCCAATCCATGGTTCAGGCATCCAGGCAGGCAACGTTGACTGCTGCCAACTTCATCGATGCGGCGGACTTGAATCACACGACAGGACAGCAGCACAAGAAGGTCAGCCCGTTGACGGAAGCGAATGCTCTTGCAAGTCTGGAGGTGTACGAGTGCACCAACGATGGCGGCGCCAACGTAGAATCCAACACGCTGCGAATCAAGCCAGGAGCAGAAAGTGCGGACAAGACGTTGACTTACAATGGCGTTGATTTGTCAGATGCTATCACCGCTGCTGCCTTGGGTCCGTTCTCAGACGCCGTGAAAACCAAATTGGACGCCAACAAGTCCACCATCCAATTCGATACCTTGGTGCAGCGAACGAAAAATATCCAATCGATTGCTGCAAATGCGACTAGCACTGCAACCCAGGAAATTACGATCCAACATGCTGAGAAATTCCCAAGAAGTGACATTGCCATCACCGGAGCAGCCTTCAATGCCACCCCAGCCACGATGCCGTTGACTATCGGTGCTGCTACCTTGCCTGCAACAAATAACGGCACGGCACCGTCCCAAGCATTGACTTTCAAAAGTAATATCGGGACCGCGGCCACTGCTCGCGTGGAAACCGTCACCATTGAAGACAAGGAGTACGGCACACCTGCCAAGCGCAACACGCAACTGTTGACGTTGAACCAAGCGCGATTTGCAGCGCAGACGACGTCCGAAGCCATGCCAGAAACGAAGTTGAAGGTAGCAGCGGTCGATACGACTCAGAAAACCGTCACGGTCAAGGTGGGGAATACCACCGTGATCGATGCGAAGACGTTCAACGTTAGTACCGCCGCGAGTGGAAGTTTGACGTTCCGGAATGCCGCCAGTTGGGGTAATGCTCCTGTACGCGCAACCAAATCATTCACCTTGCAATATTATGATAGTCGAAATAGGTATCAATTAATGCTTTTACCCGAAGGCGGCACTGCTGGCACTACCGATGAAATAGTCATAGACACAACTCATAATGTAGTGCAAGGCAATAGTAATGGAGAAAATTTAAATGCAGAAGATAATCGCCTTATTGCGCAAGGCCTCAAAGACTCTTTTGACGCAAACCCCGATCTTTCGGGATACGAATTCGCTTTCTCACCCACCACAGGCCACAGGTATGAAATCACCGTTACCGGTCCCACCACCGGTGCACAATTCAGTCTGAGGGGTGGCTTGGCTACCATGTACCCCGCTTTGTCCGTCCGCGGACACCCCTTAACCACTACCCCTGTACAAACCGACAACGGTGCAGTAGCCTCCAACAGCAACTTGACCATCACGGTGGATGGGACCACAGAAACATTTGCCATTGGGCCAGTAGCAGGCGGATACAGCACGTTGGCTGATTTGGCCGCTGCCGTCGCAGGCCATGCGTCGTTTAATACTGGAACCATGAGTGCAGTGAGCGATGGAACGGATACCGTCACCTTTACCAAAACCGATGGCAACTTTGCTATTTCGTCCGACAACAACGACGACGCCGTGTCGCCGACTCCTGGAAATTATGAACCGGCAGCCTCCAACAACTTCGTCGCTGCTGGAGATTACACTTCGGCAACCGATTTGGCCAGTGCCATTCAAAGCGGGATCAATAATATGAATGACATCCATGCGGATCTGGATCCGGATGGCAACGGAGACAACACCATTGTCAACATTCGCGGCACCAAAAAAACCAATGGAAGCATGGATTTCACGCAAACCATCGACATTCAAATCACCCAAACCGGCGGTTTAGCCGACACCACCGGACGATGCGATGCCTTCGACAATAGTGGCGCCGGTGCATTCCCAAGTGGAATGACGCACACGGTGTTTGGGTCCGACCTTAGTACCGGATCCGGGTTCGAGTACAGCGTGCGTATCAGTGGAGAGGACAGCGGTGGCACAGCAACCATTGCTGCTAACACCGAAGAAACCAAAACCGTCGATACCGTCTTGGACGAGATTCATACTGCATTCAATACCTACAAAGGCAATAATGCAACGAAATGGACTCGAGCCGAGAAAGTCTTGTTGGAAGGTAAATTTGACGGTCCAGCCGATTTGACCAAGAAGATTGCGTTGGCGAACAGTTCGGGTGACATTTCCGGCGGCAGTGCCACCGAGAAGTTATGCTTGTTCGATTTCGAACCGGTTATAGGCAACAAAGCCACGGCATCGGGCGATTTCACCGTTGCTGCGGATGCTGCCGATAAGACAAATTTCAAAGCGAAGGTGAAGTTGGGTGGTTTCGTGGCCTTGTGCGCTCTGGACAACACGGTGTTGTCGTATTTGGAAGTGATTCCTGGATACGTAGTAGAAGGGAATGGAGCCAATGCGGCAAAGTTGGAATCTTACGACACCTCTGCCAACCCATTCCTTACGAAAATTAATGGCGCGAGTGCGGAGGTAACAGTGGCTGGCGTTGCCAACGGGCCGGTGGTCTTCAATACCAACAAGACGGTAGGATTCCATGCCAATGATACCACTTCAATCGGTGCCTCTCGTATAGGATCTACCTTGATCAAAGAAGGCGTGATTGCTGCGTTCGAGAAAGGATCGGTAACCAGCGGCAACTTTACCCAAGCGTACACCCAGTCCACCATTCGCGTGTACTATGCCGATGCAACCGCCACTGCGTCCTTAACGCATGACGACGGTAACAACGATGTCATCCATCAATCTTCAGCAATCAGTGCATTGCAATTCGCAAAGGCAGGAGCCGATACGTTGACCATCCGATCCAGCCACGATGATGGCAATGGAAATTCCAGTGTGAGCGTCACGGTCGGTCCAGATGGCAGCGGAGATGCTACCAATGCAGCGACAGCCGCCGCCAAATTCGTGGAGGGGTTCACTGCGGCGAAAAAGACGGCGGGGAAGTTTGCATCGGTAGGAAAAAAGATTGTGGTAACAGCAAGAGCATTTGATAGTTATATCGAGTCACATCACTCACACACACTCCAATTTTTCACCAGCAACGACGTATCAATTGCCGCTGCTGTGAGTTGGCAATCGGGCAGTGCCAGCAGTGCAACTGATTCGTCTGCTGGACTTGCTGCGGCAATCAATGCCTCATCGGCCCTAACGTCCGTCGGATTCACTGCAAGTAGTGACGGAACATACCTCATCATTGAAAGAGTTGGAGCCGACTTCAAGGTTGTACCCAACTTTTATACAATAAAGGCGTACAAAACCCCTTATTGGACGCTAAATGGTAACCCCTTGACCCTAATATTGGGGGGTCTCGGGACAGGACATACATACCATGGTGTTGCTACCGGTGCGCTGCTAAACAAACTCACGTTTACCGGTTTTTCCGAAGGTGCAAACGCGGTCGATTTTGAGTTGCAAAAAGCCGATGGAACTGCATTGGATGCCAACAACCCGTTGGCCATCACTGATACCACCCCTTTCGCGTGCAACAATACCAACCACGAAACCGTGACCTTGCAGTATGGAACTGGTGCAAGTGCACAGACGTGGGGTCCGAAAACCATTGGAAAGGCAAAAAAATACCTAGCGAATGGAAATTTAGACGATCAAGCCAACCACTTCTTGACTTCGCAGGCTGCGGCAGACGACTTCTATGCGTGGGCAAATGCGAATTTAGCAGCCAACGTTGACAAGATCACCGGAGTTGCACAAGACGGGTTGACGGTGACTATTTCCGGAGACAAAGCGAGTGGAGCAGCGCCCAATTCGTTCCAATTCACCAAAACGGGGAGCGACAACGTGACGGCGGAGACAACTGCTGCAATTACCGGCACGGAAGCCGACAACGACATCATCTACACCATCACGGCGACAGATACAACTGTCATCCGGAAACAAACGTTGGGTAATGCGAAAAATTATACTTACCCAGCAGGTGCTGTTGTTAAATGTAATGGAAACCGGAAGGGTGTTGTTTTAACTACCGTTACAGGTACCACATTTGATGTATTATTGGATAATGGTGAAACGATTTATCCCGATCAAGGTAATAATGTTTCAGTTGGTTCACTTGGGATTGTCAATAATTTGGGTGCCGTTACTATTTCTGCCCTTGTTACTGCCAATGGTAATTCCACCAGTGCAACGGTGCGATGCGGCCACTCGACCAACATCACGAAGAAGACGGTGGACGGTGTGGACTCGCTTCCTTGCAACACCTTGGCAAACATTCGCGATTACATTGTGGATGCAGTCTGTGATTTGGGGTCGATGATTGGAAGCAAGGCAGCCAATGGTGCCAATGTTACGTTGAGTGGACGAGCAAACGGGAAACCATTCGCCGTCACCATCACGGCTGCAGACAAGGATGGAACTGCGGTGGATATTACAGCAGGCAACCACCTGGACGTGGGGGACTTGACTGTTGGAACCAATATTGGACAAATCACGTACACGGTGGCATCCGAGCATGGGATCTTTACCGGAGATACAGTGGATTTGAAAGGCAACACGGCAAATGCCGTCAACAACGAGACCGGGTTGACTGCCACTCGAGTCAGCACAACGGAATTCTCCGTCGTGTTGACGGGACTCCTTTCCACCGCGGAGTTCACCTCCGCCAAGGTCGACAACAAAGCCACGAGAAACGTCAAATTACAGTTCAAGAAGGGAAATGATACTGGATCGGAGGAAACCATCGCATTGACCGGGACGGCTCAAGATGTCAGGGATGCGATTGTAACAGCCTTGGACGGGGCGAAAAACGAAGGTAACAAAGGGTATGCCTCCGCCGTAGCCGCAAAAGATGGCAGCACCGATACGTTGGTCATCACGAGTACCGCGCCTACCAGTTACAGCGACGATCAAACCTTTACTATCAAGGTGACGGACGATGCAAATGCCGATGCTATCGATCTTGCTGATGGAGACAATTCGGTATCTGCGTTGGGTTCCACGCTATTCAACACCACGGTGATTGACGTTGGCGCCGGCCACGGGATCTTGGCAAACGACGTCGTGACGTTGGCAGGGACGACCAACAACAATCTGGCCACCAAAGTGGTCGTGGCGGTCGGTGCCACTACGATCAGTTTGGCGGAAACTGGCACTGAACAACAAGCGGCTGGCGGCACCGTGAAAGTTCACAATCTCCTCGACATGACAATGCAAAACACGTTGGGATTGTCGCTGAAAAATGGCGCTGCCTTAAAGTTGGGACCAGCAACCGTCTTCGACGAAGTGGCGCATACGGCAGCCAATTTCGCGCCAGCAGCGACGATGAAGGACGTGATGCAAGAGTTTTGGACATACACCAAAAACGGCCACGGGTTAATTACCGGCGATATTGTGCAGCAACTTTCCGAAACGGGATTTGAAGTCGAGATTGCACGTGGGGTGTTCACCAAAACCGACAACAACAGCGGAGCAATTCGACAAGTGAAAGGTCGATTCGAGATTAACAACGCCTTTGTGCTGAAGAAAAGTACGGGCGGCGGCGCTTTTACCGCGCTGAGCAGCAGTGCAAGCACGGAGTTGGCGTTGACTTCCACTTCGATCACCGGCGCAACCAAAGCAATGTTTCGAAAGTTGCAAGATGGCACGGAGATGGATACCCAAGGTAAATTTGAAGTGGGCAATTATTACGTGTTGAACACCGGTGTGCAGGTGTTGAAAGCCGCTATCACAGGAACGAATGCTGCTGATTTCGGGTTGAACACAAACGCATTGGGAATCCAGAAAGAATACGATTTCAAGTTGGAAGCCGGTGCCTTGACTGTACTTAGTGGCCCTGCTGCGCAGGCGGATGTATTGAAAAGTGGGATCATCACCTTCACCGTATCGTCTGGCATGTACCAGGGCGACTTTGGCACGGGGGTGAGTCAGGTGATCCAGTTCGTGTTGAAGCATGACGGTGCCACGGGCAGTTCGAACGACGCCAATTGGGGATATTACAGCAATGGCACGTCTCCCGACAACACGCAGACGAAAACATTGTTTGGATTGACCAAGTTGAATACCGGCAGTACGGTCGCTACCAACGACTACACCATTGCGTCCCAATTGGGCAACAAGTTGGATGGTAGTGACACCTTCTCTTCTGCAAGCAATGCGTCCGTGGTGGTCACGATGAAGAACAGCAACAACGACGCGATTGAGTTTGGCACGGCTACGTTTGCACAAAGCAACACTACCGACGGTGCAATCGACATGACGTTGAATTTGGACAAAAACACGTTCTTGCTGGACAGCAACATGGAATTCGAGTTCACGTTGAAATTGGTCGCTAGCAGCATCCCTGCGGGCATTCCACCTGAAGACGCGACCGTGTACGTCTTGTACAAATTCACCAACTTCCAAAAGCCATACGCGCTTCATTCCAACCAGGACTTTGCCAATCGTGCAACATGGAGAACCTTGAGCAATACCGCGAATGCCTCCATCGCCGATTTCAGCATGATTGGTGAAACATTCAAGGCAGTCAACGACAACTTTTACGTGGCCAGCCGCACCCAAAGCCAACTCTTGGACATCGACGGGTTGACATGGGCGTACGACAACACGGCCGATGCAGAGAAGTACACGGCTAGCATCGATTTGAGCGCTGCGAAATCCGTGCAAATTTCCAATTATGGTCGATTGGGTGCCGATATCCATACCGACTTGCAGGCGTTGAAAGCAAATCACTCACCATCCCCAAATGTAATTACTGCGGAGGCCAATGCCGTTTCTTCTAATAACGCAACCAGCAGAATTTACTTTTATACCATGCAGGATGTAGAAATCGGCTATGTAGCAACAACGGGGGCAAATGGAACCGACATGTCCGCTCAATTGGCAAACCAAATCAATAACACTGCGGATATAATTACCGCTGGAATCACTGCCAGTAGTGAAGGAAGAACCCTCAGAATTAGTAAAGTTGGTGCTTTTAAGTTTACAATCAATGGTGAAATGGCCATTAATTACCCAGATGGAAGTTGGAACTTGAATGGTACAGACATAACCGTAGATGCAAGCAACAACGGCGAGTTGACCAATGTGTATACCACTGGTGAATCCTTCGAAGTGCCGGTCCAAGTGGATTTCTTGAACAAGGCAGTCAAAGGTGGATTCACCAAAAAGAACGGCGACGACCAAACCTTGCATTACTCTGATTTGTCGTTCACCGACGAAGTCCGGGATCCAGACAGCGTCAAAATCCACACGTTGGACGTTGCTTACACCGCTGCAGACAAGATTGATTTGACGATCAAATGCGACGATGCGGATCAGAAAACATTGAACCAAATTTCCGATGCGTACCCGGCCAACCAGAGCACGAATCGTAAAGCACCGTTCGGTACAAGCAGTGTGTCGGGGAAAATCACCCAGTTGGTATCCATGGATCGCGTGGCCATTGTCGCTTCTCCCGCGAGTGGAAGTTTGACGTTTCAAAATGCCGGCAGTTGGGGTAGCAGCGCCATCCTTCAATCTCTCTCATTTACCTTCACATCCCCTGGTGTACTCGACACAGAATACAAGTTAACAGTAATGGGCAACAAACATGCTTATTTTACACCGACTGCCAACAACGGCGGTGCCAGCGAAGAAAATATGGGACTATTGTTGCGCAATGCATTAAACGCTAATACTGCTATTACTGAAGGTCCTCAAACCATTGTGCCAGGGTTATTTGGTCATACCATATCTGGAACAGGTGCAACGGTAAAAATAGAACGCAAAACGGGTGGTTCTACCGATAGCGTACACCTCACTGCAAACTCACTGCTGCAAGGTGTCACAAGTATCACAAGTTCCTCTGAAACGAGTTCAACTCGAACTTTAGAACACAATGGACAAAATGCAAATGGTTCGGTATCCAACGGCTACACATATGGGGTTCGCACCGCATATACCAACAGCGATTTGACCATCACGGTGGATGGGACCACAGAAACATTTGCCATTGGGCCAGTGACAGGTGGATCCAGCACGTTGGCTGATTTGGCCGCTGCCGTCGCAGGCCATGCGTCGTTTAATGCTGGAACCATGAGTGCAGTGAGCGATGGAACGGATACCGTCACCTTTAGCAAAACTACGGGCGACTTCACCATCGACACCAACAGTGTAGACAACTCTGTCACTACCGGCACCACCACCCAACAGACCGCCAACTACGTCGCACCCGGTAAGTTAGCCAACGCAGCCAACTTACCGATGACGTCGGGCAACTTCCAATTGCAAATCGATTCAGAAGCATCGTCCGTTGCATTGACAAGCACCACGACGCAAGCCAACATTGATGGCAAAAAAAGGTTGACCGTCGATGGCGATATCAGTTTAAACAACGCATTGGCAATTGCAGCCGGCACGCAGATTATCTTCCAAAACAACACCTCGAAGTTGACCGGTGCATTGACATGCACAGGCACGGCTACTGACCCGATAGTATTTCAATCCGGCGACGATTCGATCGATGACGTCGGAAAGGGAGCAGCAGGCCGAGAGAGCAACTGGAAATCCGTCAGTCTGGCAGCCGGGTCCAACTGCAATGGATGCGTGTTCTTAGGTGGTGGCAACGGCGAGGCAGGCACCGTGATTACCAACGGTGCAGTGACGATGACCAACTGCGCCATCTTCAACTCTGCCGCCAAAAGTATTTCGGTGGCATCCGGCAGTCCGACCCTTGATTTTATCACCGTCGGAAACAACGCCACGGACGCTCCGGACGGCACGCCTACCAATTTGATGACATTGACGGCTGGGGTGATGGTTCAAAGCAACGGCAGTGATTCCGACACCTTTGCTGCTGCCAATAGAGAATGGTTCGCCGTGCAAAATCGCGTAGACATGCATTTGAGTTATGCTGTACCAGGTTCATACGATTTGACCACCAATGCGGATCAA
>PBLX01000039.1 GCA_002722435.1 Legionellales bacterium
ACCCTGAAGTAGTCAATCAACTCACATTTAGTATCACTGGAGAAAAAGGAACATATCGACGCATACCAGAAGTACTGGATTGCTGGTTTGAATCTGGCGCCATGCCATTTGCACAGCTACATTACCCATTCAAAAACAAAGACCGCTTTGAAAAACTATTTCCAGCAGCATTTATTGGTGAGGGCATTGATCAAACACGAGGCTGGTTCTATACACTGACCATTTTGTCAACAGCACTGTTTGGAAAGTCCGCATTCAAAAACGTTATTGTTAACGGTATTGTGATGGCTGAAGATGGCAAAAAAATGTCAAAGCGGCTCAAAAATTATACTCCACCAAACACATTATTAGAGTCTTATGGCGCGGACGCACTGCGACTGGATCTCATACAATCCAACTTGGTAAAAGCTGAAGAACAGCGATTCTGCGACAATGGTGTAAAAGAAATCGTACGTCGGGTACTATTACCATGGCATAACTCGGTAAAATTTCTTACCACATACACCGACATTGACCAATGGCAACCAGAGAGCCCACCAGAAGGCAAATCGAACATACTTGACAGCTGGATTGAATCACGACTGCAAACGCTGACAACCGACATCAATCAACACATGCAAAGCTACCAGCTACAGAGCATTGTTTTTAGTGTGCTTGATTTTCTTGACGATCTTACCAACACTTACATTCGCCTCAACAGAGCACGTTTTTGGGGAGATGGCGTTTCAAACGACAAGCAACGTGCATACCACTGTCTGTACTCAGTGTTAACACAATTTACAACAATAATGGCACCATTTGCGCCATTTCTCAGCGAGCATATCTATCAATCATTCAGACAACGTTTCACCAGTAATCACAAACTTGAATCCGTACATATGCTCCGATACCCACAGCCTCAGGCAAAAAACAAGCATCCGGTTCTTGAGCAAGCCGTATCTGTGATGCAGCAAATCATATTACTTGGACGACAGTGCCGTAATGATGCGAAAATCAAAATCAAAACACCACTTCAACAGCTGACAATCATACATAGTCAAACCGACATACTAGATGAAATCAAACCGTTGGAAAATTATCTAACCCAAGAGCTCAATGTAAAATCGATCCGCTATGAGCAAGACGAGAAAAAGTACATCAAGCTCAGTGCTAAGATCAATGCCGCCAAGCTTGGACGCACACTCGGTAAAGAGACCCCCATCCTCAACCAAAAAATTCAATCTCTGGGATTTGACGAAATTCAATCTTTTGAGCAATCAGGTAAGTTAATCATAGATACTCACACATTTGGTCTGGATGACATTCTTGTGTATCGAGAAGCACTGGCAGAGAGTCAAGCATTGTCCAATCGTCATGTGACCATCGCATTGGACTTGACGTTAACCGACGAACTTATCCATGAAGGCATCGCTCGGGAATTAGTAAACACAATACAAACACTGAGAAAAAACGGTGGCTTCGAGGTCAGTGATCGAATCATCATTGAATACCACACCACCCAGCCTGATCTCGAGAAAATCATCAAACAACATCGCCAATACATCATGCATGAAACCTTGTGCCAGACAATGACTTCTCAAAAGGCGCCTATCAGTGGCGACCACACACACACATTTGCCATCGCAGATTTCCATGGCCAAATAAAGCTTACGAAACAGTCCTAGTCGTGATAGGAATCAAGCGCCGAGCACTGGACAATCACCTCAGAGATTGGCAGCGTCACAGAGAGAAATTGATCACATCCAGTAAATGGATTAGGAATTAACCGCTTTAGTCAGTTAGGCGACCAAAAAAAAACAAGCCACATGCGAACGGGCTTTTTTTGGCAAACTTACCTGCAAGACAATAAACTGTGCATGAATAAGACAAACGATCAGCACGACACAAAACGCATACGACGGACCAATCAAATACCGGTTTGACAAGCACACCACAGCACGTATACTCAAACAACAGGTTTATTGTTGGAAGCAAACTATGTCAAGTCAAAATGCAATTCAAGATCCTCTTTTTTCTGTGGGCAAATTAAAGTCAATTTATGATTTAATAGTGATACGGTTATTCGCTATAGCCGGAAAAATGACAAGCGACTTCGACACCAAATCGCATAGCAACATCGCGCTCATCCAAAATGGCATAAAAAAAGTGACAGAATCGCTGTATCAGTCTGCTGGTGATATTTCCAGACAAGGGGTTGCGCTTCTCAAGGGATTACCCAGCATATGCAATGGCTGTCTGCTCACACTCAAAAATTTCGCCTCGTCAATGTCAGGATATATGATTGGTTTACTAACACTCGTGATTGGCGTTGCCTTTGGATTTAGTCCTATGAATGCCTATCTATCCGTAGCGAGTGATTTTACTGATCTTACAGCAATGATCCTTAAGTGGTGCGTTATCATACCATCGTGTAGTATGCAGACCCTTCTTTGGTGGCAATCTTACTACGGTGCTGCCATGAGTAAATTGGCACCTGCGGAAAAAGCAAGTGAAAGCCGTATCGAAAGCACAGATCCATTGTCCGAGGAAGTGATTGCATATATTGCCAAATCACTTGGCATGGCAGATCAGCTAAACAACGCAGCATATAAGTCAAATTTTACAAAATACCTACAGAGCATACAAAGTAGTTACCACGAAAAAATCGAGAATCAAATCTCGGGAGTTGATAAGTGTGTGGATTTTTTTGAAGCTATTAATTCTCAGATACGCAGGATCAACGACAAAAAGCTCAAGTCAGACCTAGAAACATTTAAGCAACAGATCATGGATGACCACGACTTTAGTTCAGGAACGTCAAGTGTCAATACCGAATCTAAACGTTATCAAATTCCAACAGCAGACGCTATAACCTGCTTAGCGTTGGCTTTATGCTACGGAATTCGGGCACCTAAAAACCCTTCACCAAACGATTGTTCAACAAAAGCACCATATGATTTCAGAGCACATGCCAAATCACTACTAATCTCGATGATAAACTTCCTAAACTACGCCACTGTTAATCCGTTTGGAGTGTTTTTCTCGTTTTACACCGCACTACTCACGATCACCTATCCAGGTATTCCTCTAGCATCATTAATACTACCCCAATCCATGATGCCTGTGTTATATGGGGCGTTGGTGCTTGGATACAGTGCAGGCTTTATTGGGGCATTCTTTTTAACCAGCGAATCATTTCGTAATGTCATCAACAGATTGGCTCGAAATAAAAATGTCCTCCTCAGTTTCCCCCCAAGACATCATCAATATTTCATACCACATCCGATTATTTTCGACTCTTCAAAGAAACAACACCATGATAAAGAGCGTCCTTCTGGCGAAAGCAATACTTATGCACTTATAAAGTCCGCGGCAATAAATACGCTTACGTCTCTCGATAGACAAATCATTAAAATCAACACAGATCCTCTGTGGCACTGGCTTATCTCAAGACCACTACTAGGTATGACGTTTGCCATCGGCTGCGCGCTTAGTGTCTGCATACTTAACTATTATGCAGGAATACAGACTGCCATCATGCTATCTAACATCTTTCTATTATTGACACCAAGTGCATTGACAAGTGCAAGCAGCCTTATCAATGCCACATTGGCTCAGAAAGCATTTGGCATCTACTCCGCCATCATAACCTTCTGCATGACCAGCACTCTACTAATCGACGTTGCATCTAGTGCAAAAGATAGGTCAGTAACAACTGGAATCCGTAAAGACAGCATACACCGTGGCTTTTTCTGGACAGCCATGACATTGAGTGGGCTCGGACAGCTATTTTGTAACTATGTATACACTGTCAAGCCTCATGGTATATTATCAGCACTACGCATGATGAAAGCACCATGTGAGCGTTTGTTACAAGGCATCTACGGACTGCTTAGTTTTGGTGGCACGGTGATTATTTGCAAAATGCAAGGTGACTCTGCTGATGATATCATCAGTAAAGGCTGGATCCCTAGTACCGATAAGCTCAACAAAGTCTCAGAGGACGTACAAAACCATACGGAAAATATGATGACAAAGCTATGCGAGCAAATTCCCGTAGGAAAATCCAAAACCAACTAGCATAGACACGTTGATAACCGACAACCCTTCATCAACATGTGAATAGACATGGTAGACAACGCAAACAACAATAGCTTACGCGCTACTGAAAAACCGCAAGATAAGAAAACATCATTCGGTAGACAATCTGTTTCAAGTCAGGAAAAAACAGAAAAGGTACAAGGGGTATTTGATCGGAGTGCGCAACATTACGATCTCATGAATCAAATCATGTCACTGGGTATGCACCACAGTTGGAAACGCAAAGCAGTGGAATCCGCGCAAATCTTTCCCATGGACTACACACTAGACCTTGCTTGCGGAACATGCGACATCACACAGTATGTCTTAGAAAAATCTCCAGATTCATACGTCTTTGCACTTGATCCAAATGCATCTATGTTACATTCTGGCCGAGACAGACTGCTAGACATCGGCATTCACAGCGCAGTCAACTATGTTCAAGGATTTGCAGAGCACCTACCATTCGCCGATGCAAGCTTCGACCATGTGTTTTGCGCATTCGGTTTCCGTAATTTTACAGATCAACATAAGGGCATAGCAGAGTGTGCGCGGGTCCTCAAACCAGGGGGGCAAGTCACCATTGTTGAGTTCGCCAAGCCAAAATCCAAGTTCATCAACCTTGCATTTCAACAATACGCACGTCTAATCCCACCCATCGGCGGCTTAATCGCAAGTACAGCTGATAGTTATCAGTATCTGATCGAGTCTATTGAATCCAATATGCCACACCAAGAACTGGCAAAGCTCATGCATGCTTGCCATCTCACTCCAGCAGAAGCAACCACCTATTTCTCAGGCCTTGTGTATATACAGCGAGGCCTAAAATGCTAACACATCTGATCATTTCAGCTATAGAGTCAGCACTAACATACCTTGTCAGTCATCAACTAACCGATCACGAACAATGGCATGATCTCTATGGCCAACCAATTTTACTGAGACTCGAAAATCCAGAAATAAAAGTATTCTGCATCATATCCGAAAAAAAAATCCACATTCGAGAAGCTAAAGATGATGATATCGTAACCGTAAGCATCACGACCGATGTCAATACTCTCCTAGCAATGTGTCGAGGGCAACGGCTAAAACGCAAGATCACAATACAAGGGCAAACCGCATTAGCCACTTTGCTCTCTAGGTACATTGAATCATTTCAACCCAATTACGAGGGCATGCTCGCAACAGTAATTGGTGAAAGCTCAGCATATGCTGTGGTCACACAGATACAGCATGCCAGTGATGCGCTTGAAAAAAATATCGATAATTTTTATCAGTCCTCAGGTGACTATATCCAGCATGAATACCAACTGGCACCCAGTCGCCTCGAACTCAAGAAATTCTATCGTGAAGTCGACCAGATCGCGGCAGGAACGGATGTTCTTGAGCAGAAAATAAAAACTTATGATGAAGGTAAGAAGTAAAAATAATGAACGAACGCTATCCTATTCATCGAAAATTACGCTGCTGCATTGCCATACTGTCATTTACAATCAGAAACTGGCGCGTTGTCCGAATACTGCTGACCTATCAAATCCCCCAGCTATTAATCGGCAAACAACGACTACTTAGCTTTATCAGTATGCTGCTTTGGCCAAGACGATACCGAAAAGCTAGAAAATGCACACTCAACGAAAAAATACTCAACGCATTCAACCAACTTGGGCCTATTTTTATAAAGTTTGCGCAAATCATCTCCACACGCGTCGACATATTACCACACGATATTGCATGCGCACTTGAACAACTACAAGACAAAGTACCACCGTTTCCCAGTAAAAAGGCCGAGGAAATGATCAAAGATAACCTTGGCGCCCCCATTCGAACAGTATTTAAAAGCTTTCAAAGAGACAGTATTGGCTCTGCTTCACTTGCCCAAGTGCACACAGCCACGTTAAAAAATAATCGAAAGGTTGTTATCAAACTGCTAAGGCCAAACATACGTGAAAAAATCGCAGATAATCTTAACACCCTATACCAACTCGCACAAATCATTGATACCTATCATCCCAATGGTGCAATTATTCGTGCCTCTGAAGTGATTCAAGATTATGATCGGGCGCTTCATAATGAAACTGATCTACTGGTCGAAGCAGCCAACTGCAGTCAAATGTATCGTAATGCAATCCATAATAGCACCGTTAAAATTCCTCGGGTCATGTGGAAATATTGCTACAAAAATATGCTGGTCACCGAGTACGTATCTGGGATTGAGGCCTACAACCAAAAAGCACTACGTGAGAAAAAAGTCAACGAGAAGCACATTGCACGCAGCATTATGATGCTTTTTTTAGATCAGGCCTTTAAAGATAATTTTTTTCATGCTGACATGCACCCAGGAAACATCATCATCGACTGCAAACAACCTGACAAACCGATTGTTCAGCTCGTAGACTTTGGAATTGTTGGCTCGATGACAACGACTGATCAAGTCTATATTGCCCAAAACCTGATTGCTTTTTTCAATCGCGATTACGAGCGAATCATCCAACTGCATATAGAGTCTGGATGGATCCCGAATATTGATAATCGCCAAAACATGATGAACGAAATACGTGCAATCGGAGAACCACTGTACGCAAAACCCCTCAAAGACATCAGCTTCGGCAAAGTACTGGGTGAACTATTACAAATCGCACGACAATATCAGATGATTGTTCAACCGCAATTGATTTTACTACAGAAAACTATTTTTAATATTGAAGCACTGGCACGGCGCTGCGATCCTGACATGAACCTATGGGAAAATGCAAAACCGTACGTTGAAAACTGGATGCAAAATCAATATAGCATCCAAAAAAGCTTAACTTCACTAGGCGAATCATTGCCGAAAATACTATATGATTTGACCCACAAACAGACAAAACCACAGAGCGGCCCATACAACCACCCACTTACAGAGTCACCAGACTCACCGAATAGATCATGGGGTCTATCAGAGTGGATCATTGGTTTGTTGATGGGCCTGCTCATCGCAAAATACCTCAGCTAAATCACATATCTATTTGATTGCACAACAAGAGAGAATACATTATTCTCATGTTGTTGCCGACTAATTTAGCACCCATGTAGAAGTCGATTGACCCACTACCGCCCAATACTCCTCACAGACCAAGACGCCCCCTAATGAAAACCTATCGTTTAACTCTCAAATCACTAACACAAATCCTTGTCCTGGTACTATTCCAGCAAATGATTTGGCCATCTTGTTTGGGTACACCTAGCTTTTCTGCTGCGACCGCGTTCAATCAGGACGGCAAAGTCGCCGTTCACCATTTTCAAAGCTTTGATTATGTCAATCCAGATGCCCCCAAAGACGGCAAACTGCGACTAGCAGCTTTTGGAAATTTTAATAACATGAATCCATTCATCTTAAATGGCATCACCGTGTCAGGAATAGAGCAAACTTACGAAACCCTAGGCATGTACTCTTTTGACGATGTGAATACCATCTATGCTGTGGTCGCCAAAACATTTAGCTACAACAAAGAAAAGAATATCATGATCATAGAATTACAAGAGTCTGCAGCATTTCAAAACAATACACCTGTAGTTGCAGAAGACATCGTTGCAAGCTTCAACACACTCTATACGCATGGTCACCCAATATACAAACAACTCTTTCAAGATATTGTGTCTGCAAAAGCAACTGCAACGCATGAAATCACCTTCCAAATCAAACCAAACAGTAAACGCGACGATGTCATCTTTGCAATTGCAAGATTACCAGTTTTGTCCAAGACAGACCTTGACAATCGCGACTTCAGTAAAACAACGCTTAAACCATTACTTGGAACGGGACCTTACCAGCTGCACAACTATCGAGTGGGCAATCAAATCACCTACAAGCGCAACCCGAAATATTGGGGTGAGCACCTAGCCGTGAATCGTGGCCGACATAATTTTGATCAGATTGTCTACAAATATTACAAAGACCAAAATATTGCACTCACTGCATTCAAAGCACACCGATATGACTGGCGCTCAGAGAACATTGCAAAATTTTGGGCTACACAATACAAGGGAAAAGCATTTGACGACGGCTTAGTGCGTACAGAGTTAATACCGGATAAATCTGCAAATGGCATGCAGGCCTTTGTCATGAATTTAAGACGCCCATTATTTCAGGACATCAATGTCCGAAAGGCTCTGAATCTCGCATTCGATTTCCAGTGGCTCAATAAAAATCTCTTCTACGATACCTACACCCGAAGCCGCAGTTTCTACGCCAATAGTCCATATGCAGCAACCTCTGAAATGTCCATTGAAGAGAAGAGAATACTTGAGCCCTACCGAGACCACCTACCAGTGTCTATCTGGGCACATAGTGATCACGAAGAAAGCCAAGTTTTCAAAAACAACTTACTCAAAGCGCAAGCACTGCTTGATCAAACAGACTGGGTTGTCATCGGTCATCAACGGGTCAATAAGCAGACGAAACAGCCACTGGTATTTACACTACTAATCAACTCACCAGCTATGAAGCGTGTCGCACTTCCCTACAAAAAAGTCCTAAAACAACTTGGCATCACGATGCACATCCAACTTGTATCACCCAGTAACTGGATCTCAAGAGTTCGACAGTTTGACTTCGACATGATCACCTATAACTGGCCTGCCCCCATGTTTCCAGGAAGCGAACAATATTTATTTTGGCATTCCGATCATGCAGAATATGCCGGTTCACGAAACATCATGGGTATAAAACACCCTGCGATAGATAAGATCTCAGCATCCATACCCGAAACAGACGACCACAAAAAGCGCATTGACCAGATGCGCGCACTCGACAGAGTATTGATGGCAAATCATTACGTCATCCCTCACTGGTACATTGATTACGATAGAGTGGCTTACTGGGCATGTATATCACCACCGGAAAAACATCCACAGTATGGAATTGATATCGCAAGCTGGTATCAATCATACCCATGTGAACCACAAATCAATAAGACTGCTTAGCATGTTTTTCCGATCATTATCCATCATATATAGACAATTGAAAAAAAATCTAGCAACGCTAATTGTTATCAGCATCACTGCAACCACCATTGGTAATTATCAACTGGATAGTATCCATGAGGTCATTCAGCGACATGAAAACCCAAAGCAATTGTGGCAAAAAAAAGCCATGCCAAGACAGCAGACCATTCAAATTGCCCGAGTAGAGAACACAGAACATTTCAATCCATTTTCAACCAATCGAAAACTCAGCCCAGACTGGACCATGATTTTTGATACGCTATTTGAGAGCGATCCAAAGAGGTTTGGGTTCTACCAGCCAATGATTGCATCCGACATCAACTTATCATACGACAAAAAAACACTGTATTTGACAATCCATCCTGACGCCAGATTCAGTAACCATCAACAAATAATCGCCGACGATGTCATCGCCAGCCTGGAGCAAGCGATCAACAAAGGACCGATTGAGCACCAACCACTTGCTGAAGCACATTTTCAGTACCAAGCACTGAGTCCTAAGCGTTTGTCCATTAAGGCATCTCAACCGATAACGTTCAACAAAATAATTCATATTGGATCCATACCGATCACAGAAAAAAAATCACTTTCATCAGGGTCATTACCCTTGAACAGCGGGGCCTATAAACTCACTCTACATAAACCAAAGCATTACGCCATACTCGAACGCAACCCAGATTATTGGGCTGACCAACATTTACAACAGCACAAATACCAATTTTCGAAGATTAAGTTTATTTATCTAAAAAACCGCCATACGGCATTCGAATTATTTAAACGCGGCGAAATCGACTTTCGTTGGGAGGAGTATTATGAAAATTGGCAATATCTACGGCAGCAACAAAAATCATCACCATCCCTCAAACTCAAAGAAATCACCCATTGCCGCCCCGCTGGCATGAGTGGCTTTGCGTTCAATCATCAACGTTGGTATCTCAAAGAACAACCCATTCGAAAAGCACTGAGTTCGGCATTTCATTTCGACAATATAAACAAAGCGCTGTTTCAGAACCAGTACCAACGGATCACAAGTTATTTTACCAATACACCATATCAGAGCAAAGGCATCGCACATGAACAATCGAGTCTGGAAGATGCTGACCAGTTGCTCATCCAACACGGCTGGGTAATTGTAGATGGTAAACGCATATACACCAAAACAGGTGAAAGGATGACCATCAAGTTGTTAGTCAACAGCGCCGGCAATGAAAAAATTGCAAACATTTACAGTGCCAATCTAAAAGCGTTGGGTATCGATACGCACATCGAGCATGCCGGCAGCGCGGATTATCTATACCGGCTGAAACAAGGAGATTTTGATATGGCGCACTTCACCATCTCTGTGCCAACGCTAACCCACCATGAACTACTCAAACCTTTTATTGCCAACACAGACCAACATTACAGTTTTTCACGGCTGTTTAATGTGCAATCAGCAGTGATCGATGCACAAATCACCGTCATTGATGATCCATCCATGAGCGAAAGACGATTCCAGGAAATGCAAACCCTTGATCAAAAACTTCTCGAAGAACACTTATTCATACCATTTTGGCGTCCAGCAAATGACAGGATCGCCTATTGGGACCGCATTAACGGCCCCAAGACAGCCTATACAACAAGGCCGAGAGACCATTTTAAATATTGGTGGCCTGCTTGATAGCAGTATGACTCAAGAGGGTAAGACAGCTAACAGTTGTTTGCACTTTACCTTGCGAATGCTATGATAAACCATTAGCGCAACACGACTCATTTTGCTCAACTATATTCTCAAAAGACTACTACTCGTGATACCGACACTATGGGGTATCATCACGATTAACTTCATTATAATACAATTTCTACCCGGTGGTCCCGTTGAGCAAACCATCGCTGAATTGACAATGCCAAACATCACAGCAACCAATCGACTGGACGCCAAAAGTACAATCAACGATACGGGCAACGAATCCAATCCGAGCGCACCTGCACAGAGTGTAAGTGAGGAAACACTAGCAAGAATACATAAGATGTATGGGTTTGATAAACCAGTATTAGTTCGTTATTGGGATCTCATCCGCGCATATTCAGTATTTGATCTCGGCAAAAGTTATTACCGTAACACGCATGTATTGAATATCATTGCGGAGAAAATGCCAGTATCGATGTCACTTGGCATATGGAGCACACTCCTACTTTATAGTATCAGCATCCCACTGGGTATACGAAAAGCGACCCATCAAGGCACACGGTTCGATTCCATAAGCACAAACTTGTTGCTACTTGGTAACGCCATGCCAACCTTCTTATTTGCCATCATCATGATCATTCTTTTTGCAAGCGGAGAATACTTCAACATCCTACCGTTGCGCGGATTAGTATCAGACCATTTTGATCTGCTGCCTTGGTATCAGCAAATCATGGATTATCTTTGGCATCTTGTGCTACCGATCACCTCGATCGTCATCGGCGGCTTCGCAACACTAACACTACTGACAAAAAATTCATTTCTAGACGAAATCCACAAGGTATATGTCACGGCCGCGCGATTAAAAGGTCTTAGCAGTGATCAAGTGCTCTATCGACACGTATTCAGAAATGCACTACTTATTATCATCGCCAGCATACCCGGCGCAATCATCGAGATGTTTTTCACAGGATCTCTACTTATCGAGATCATATTCTCACTAGATGGACTTGGACTGCTATCTTATGAAGCAACCATCCAAAGAGACTATCCCGTCGTCTTTGGAACGCTATATCTGTTCTCTTTGCTCGGCTTACTCGTCAACCTGATCTCAGATATTACTTATCGATTAGTCGACCCACGAATCAATTTTTCAAGACAAATGGCATGAGCACTCAACTACAGAGACAGATGAACCGTTACTGGTCAAACAACAGAGCCCGCACCGCGACCATTGGCTTCATTGCAATTTTCATCATCAGTCTGTTATCAGACTTTATTGCCAACGACAAACCGCTCATTGTGCGCTACCAAAGCGCCTATTACTTTCCAATCATCAATCACTATCCTGCAACAACATTTGGTGGCAAGTTGACATCATCCACAGATTACCGCTCACCCCACATACAGAAGTCTATAAAACAAAACGGATGGTATGTGATGCCGCTGATACCCTTCAATTACGACACACATGATTTCCTGGCTCAACAACCTCAGCCCGCCCCCCCAAATTGGACACACTGGCTTGGAACCGATGATCAAGGCAGAGACATCCTTGCCCGCCTACTCTATGCGCTACGAACCAATATCAGTTTTGGTCTGATCTTAACAACTATGAGTCTTTTGCTTGGGGTAACCGTCGGCGCCATACAGGGATATTTCGGAGGGATAACCGATCTGGTAGGCCAGCGAATGATTGAAGTTTTCTCAGGCATGCCAACACTTTACTTGTTGATTATATTAACAAGCTTTATGAGACCAAGCTTTTTCGGCTTATTATTGGTGATGTTAATTTTCGGCTGGATTAAGTTTGTCGGTGTGGTACGCGCTGAATTTCTTCGCACACGAAGTCTTGAGTATGTTATGGCGGCAAAAACCCTTGGTGTCAGTGATCGCATGATCATGATACGCCACATACTCCCTAATGCCGTTGTAGCAACCATAACATACCTTCCATGGAATATTATTGGTGGGATCATGTCACTTACCTCCCTTGACTTTTTAGGGTTTGGAATGCCGATCGGGTCAGCCTCATTAGGCGAAATGATGTCACAAGCAAAAATGAATCTTCATGCGCCGTGGATTGGCATCAGTATCTTCATCGTCATGTTTGGCTTATTGAGTAGCCTCGTCTTCATGGGAGAAGGACTACGCGATGCATTTGATCCGCACGGGAGTGAGTTTTGACAACACTGTCTATCGAAGCACTGAAACACCAGTTTCATGCAAACCCAGATTTTAAACTGGAGGTTGATGCGCTCACCATCCAACCCGGAGAGAGTGTTGCCATTGTCGGCGAAAGTGGTTCAGGAAAATCGCTCACTGCACATTTAATTATGCAAATACAATCAAAAAAAGAGGCAACATCAAGCGGTCAGATATTATTCGGTGGGCACGATCTCTGCCAAATGCCTGATCATGAAATTGGAGCGTTGAGAAATCTAAAAATCAGTCTTATGTTACAAGAACCATTGGTTGCTCTTAATCCACTCCAAACCATCGCTGAACAACTGTTAGAAGCAATCTTTACACATCAGAATATATCTAGAAAAAAAGCACAGCAGAGAATGTATCAAGTACTCGATGAAGTTGAACTATCGTGTAAACGGATCGACTACACAAAAAAAAGACCCCATCAGCTCAGCGGCGGTCAGAGGCAACGGGTACTTTTAGCAATGGCGCTTGTCAACAATCCACAATGCCTTATTGCTGATGAGCCGACAACGGCGCTTGATGCCCATCTACAAAGTCAAATCCTTCAAACCATTAAGAAACGTCAGCAAGCCACCAGCATGAGTTTTCTACTGATTAGCCACGACCTTAGCCTTGTCGGCGAATATTGCGACAGAGTGTATGTCATGAATAAAGGAAAAATTATTGAGTCAGGAGAAACGCGTACGTTATTTAAAAAACCTCAGCATCCAGTGACCAAACAACTTCTCGACGCACGACGGCTTGATATTCAGCTCAAATCACCAGCTAAAACAACACACATTCTACGCACGAAGAAAATAAGTGTGTCACATGCTAAAACCGATCACTGGTTTAAAAAAAACGACATGACCAACGTGCTCAATGCCATTGACCTAATCCTTCACGATGGAGAAAATCTTGGCGTCATTGGGCAAAGTGGCTCAGGAAAAACAACGCTTGCTCGTGCCATACTACAACTTGTCAATCATAGTGGTGCAACCTATATCAATGGTCATCATCTTGAGAAATTATCAACCCACGAGTTACAGCCATGCAGAGAATGGATCCAAATGGTGTTTCAAGACCCGTTCTCAAGCCTAAATCCTAGACTTACCGTAAGACAATGCCTTGAAGAAGGGCTCAATATACACCGTAAACAACTGAGCACATCTCAAAAAGAAACCCTACTTCTGGATACCCTAGAACTTGTGAGATTATCGGATCATATACTCAGTCGATACCCACATGAATTTTCAGGTGGGCAACGGCAACGCATCGCCATTGCGAGAGCACTAATAATCGAACCCAAAATCGTGGTACTCGACGAACCGACAACCGCATTGGACACCACCATACAGAAAGCAATTCTACAGCTACTTCTAGACATACAAACAAAGCGAGACATCAGTTATTTGCTAATTTCCCATAATAGCGCGATCATCAGAGATTTTTGTCATCACGTCATCGTCATTGATGAAGGAAAAATCATCGAACGTGGCTCATCATATGATGTATTCACAAAACCGCAACACCCGGTCACTCAAAAAATTATTAAATAGCCCGTCAATAATAATGAAAAACAACTGGTCATAAGCCTACTGGTCTGATAGATTATGATTAAGGTTATATTATTGCGTTTTGTAACCATGGCGTTTCAACTCCCCCTCTACACACCACTGGCCATGGCCATCACTCTAGGTTGTCTATACAACTTACCACAGGCGTCCAGTCACAAAAGCTTTCAAAGTCAGTATCATCGCGAACTCAAGCTATCGAAACAAAACGTACAGCTGGACAAGGGCTTTCCAGACAGCTTACCAGAAAAAAGGAATCTATCGATTACCATCAAAGATGCATTTGTACTAGCTCTCCAGGGTAACCAAACCATACTTGACAGTGTTGCAGCTTACAAGCAGGCTGTATTGAACTATCAGGAAACCATGTTTCAGTACCAGTTCAGCGCAGGGACATTGTCGTACACCCACACACATGACGTTGAAGATCACACTAATGACACAGATCTGTCACTTACTGTATCACAAACCTACCCATTTGGCTTAACCTACTCAGTCAGTGAAGATGTCACAGGTGGATCAGATAGTAACTCGCGTAGTACAGATTTGAGCTTCACACAGTCCGTATATGGCCCCACCCGATCTGAAAATCGTAATACAATCCAGGGTGCTCGGGAACAGCTTGCTAATGCCAAGAATGCACTAAGGGACAGTGTCAGCTCAGCATTGACATCCGTTGCTGAAGAGTTTCGCACCATACTTTTCTCACAAGAGTCACTGGTGAATATCAGAGAATCACTGCGGTCTGTCGAGTCAAACCTCGAACGTGCAAACGTTTTGATGAAAATGGGATCCATTTCTAAAAACGAGTTTGACATTGTTCGCGTTCAGGAAATTAACACCAAACTATCCATACAGCAACAAGAATTCACGCTAAGAGAAACCACAAACAAACTCAAAGTCAATCTTGGCTTATCAACCATCGACGAAGTGACACTGCGACCACATATCGACTCCAATGCAATATCAAAAAAG
>PBLX01000040.1 GCA_002722435.1 Legionellales bacterium
AAAAATTGACGTCGAACATGCGGATTTGCACGGTGGTAAAATTGACAGCGGACGTGCGGATTTAAACCGGCTCTTTTGAATTCCCGCGGCTGCATGGGCAGACTTCATGTCGGTTGTCTTCTGCCGTGACCCAGGTGAAATGTAAGTAGCGTGACGAGAATCGCTTTCCAGAACTCATGATTGCGCGGATCGACTGATTCGTTGATAGTGATCTTTTGACCAAAGTGTGAACCTGATTAGACACTGACGCTGTGTCGTCCTTTCTTTCTTCTACGATTCAGGGTGTCCCGTCCACTGGATGTTTTCATTCGCTTACGAAACCCGTGGGTTGTTTTGCGTGATTTGTTGCTTGGTTTTTGGAATGTCGACATCTGTGCATCCTTATGAAATCGTTGACATTATACGTACAATTTAAGAATGAGTCAAGTGGTGCCTGCGCTCAATGTATGGTCTTCATTTTCTTACCCATATTAAATAAATAAAAATTAGTTGTAGTATGTAGGGGCATGTATAAGTCTATTAACTGGCGTAACGCTATGCTTTTCATCATAATCATCGGTTTTTTACATGTGGGTAAGTTTGTGGACTGTTTTTGAGAAATGTGTGGGTAGAATGGGGGCTGTTTTTTGCCACAGACTCTTCCACTGGGTTATCCACAGCTTTTGTAAATGTTAGGGCCCGGTCGCTAAGCTGTGGATAACTCTGTGGGTAATGCTTATTGGGTTTTTTGTAGTAGTGCAAAAAAGCCTCCCGTGTGCCTGCTTGTTGGTAGGCTTGTGTGCATGCGGGGTGTCTTGTCTTTGTTTTGCATGATGGTTGCATCGTCTCTTTTGGCAAAATCGTGTACGACCTCGTCATTCTCTTCAGGAAGTATGGAGCACGTGTTATAAAGTAGCGCGCCATCTTTTTTAAGTAGCGGCCACAGCGAGCGAAGCAGTTTCTTCTGCCCCCGGGTCAGTTGACGGATGTTTTCTGGTGATTGTATAAGTTTCACGTCTGGCTTTCTTTGTATGAGGCCTGTTGCTGAGCATGGTGCATCGACGATGATGGCGTCGTACGGTTGCTTATTCCACCACTTTTCTGGCTGCATTGCATCACCAACGATGATAGTTGCTTGCGGCCAACCGGTGAGGTTTTCTTTTAGGCGCACGACACGCTGTTCATTTATTTCAAGTGCGTCGATATGAATGTCTGGTTGTTGACAAAGGAGTGCTGTCGTTTTGCCTCCTGGCGCTGCGCATGCATCGAGGACGCGCGCTCCAGGTGCGAGCTTGGGGATGTTTCGGGGGCTGCTTTGGTGAATGCTGTCTTGTAGGTAGATGGCGCCTTCGGGTAGCCTTAGCGCTTCAGCAAGCCCTGCCAGAGGGATGTATAGGCCTATTGGGCTGATGGAGGACTTCTCTGTCGTGATGTTTTGCGCGTGGAGCAGTTTTTCGACAGCGTCCCTTGTGTACTTGGGGTTGACCCTTATACACAGCGTGTCTGGCGGCGACTGCCACTGCTGAAGTATGTTTGCAACGGTTTGCGGATGATACGCGCTGGCTAGCTTTTCAAGGAGCCACTTGGGTGCGTTGGCGGTGGGTTGAATCGGCGAGTGCTTGAGCTTGTTCAACACTGCGTAAACGATTGGTTTTGCCCAGGCTCGGTTTAGGTGTGTGGTTGCCTCTGCGGCTTGATAGGCGACTTGACTTTTATTTCCACTGTCCATGTACTGGTATTGAAAGGCGCCTACCATGATGAGCTGCCGAACACATTGGTCTTTTGGCTTGAATCGAGTATGTTCTTTCAACCAGTGGCTAACGGACTCGTAGTTTCTCAGCAGTCCTGTCGTGATCGCACGCAGCATGTTGTGTTGTTCGGAATGTGGCTGGCTTTCAATGGCTGTTTTAATATGCTCTTGGTTTTTTTCGATGGCGTTTATGACCGCTATGCATGCAAGGTAGTTTTTGATATAGCTATTTTCGGGCGGTTTCACGTCGACTTATTGTTTTGAGTTTCGTTTTATTGTACAATTTCATAACTTTATATGCAATTAAATCGTTTTATGTCTGTTTACGAAATTGTTCAGTACCCTGATAAGCGCTTATCTATGCCTGGAGAACGCGTCGAGGAAGTGACGCCGGAGATAAGACGTATTGTCGAGAATATGTTCGAAACGCACTATGCTGCTCCAAATTGTGCTGCGTTGGCTGCGACCCAGTTGGGCGTTCCGCTCTGCATTACGGTTATTGACTTTTCTGAACAAAAAAACCAACCGCTCTGCCTGATTAATCCGGAGGTTATATCTGGTGAGGGAGAGACTTTTACCGCGGAGGGCTGTATGTCTGTTGCCAAGGTGCATGAGCGGGTTAAGCGATTTGAGCGTGTCACCGTACGTGCGATGGACCTTGATGGTAAGGTGCGGGAGTATGTTGAGGAGGGTTTTATGGCCAAGTGTATGCAGCATGAAATAGACCACCTTAACGGCATACTGTTTATTGATCGTCTCTCAGCCTTGAAGCGTAAGATTATTAACCTGCGTTTTCGTCGTGGCTAATTTGAGTGTGACGGGCGGTGGCATTTCGCTTCGCATTGCTTTTGCGGGCACGCCTGACTTTGCGGTTCCGGCACTGCAAAGCCTTATTGCGTCCCAGCATGATGTCCGACTTGTGTTCACACAGCCTGACCGTCCGCGCGGCCGAGGCCAGCGTGTGCAGTTTTCTCCTGTCAAGACGGTTGCTCAAGACCACGGTGTTCCTGTTCACCAGCCGGCAGTTATGGGGCGTGATACTATTGAGCTGATGCGGCAAGAGGCCATAGACGTTCTTGTGGTTGCTGCGTATGGCCAAATTGTTTCACAGGCTGTTTTAGATGCGCCACAATATGGCTGCCTCAACATTCATGCTTCGTTGCTGCCCCGATGGCGAGGCGCTGCGCCAGTTGTTTATGCATTACTGGCCGGCGATGATGAAACTGGGGTGACGATTATGCAAATGGAAGCAGGCTTGGACTCTGGCCCTATTCTCTACCAACAGCAGCTGAACATACTGCCAGGTATGCATCAGCTCGCGCTTCTGCGGGCATTGGCGGAACTTGGGGCGCAATCGATCGATGCTGTATTGGCGCGGTTGTCTCATTACCAATCACGGGCGCGCCCTCAAGAGGCCGGTGGTGTTTTGTATGCGCCTAAAATAAATAAAAAACAGGCACAGGTTGACTGGTCTGGGTCTGCTGTTTCGATCGAAAGACATGTCCGTGCTTTTTATGGCGCGCCAATGGCATATACCTTTCATGGTGATATACGGATTCGTATTGTTGCGGTGTGCGCGGGGCAAGAAAAAAGCAACTCTAACCTCCCGTCTGGTGCGGTCGTTGCGGTTACTCCAGGTGGAGTCGAGGTTGCGTGTGGAGATGGTGTTGTGCTTGTAACCTGCCTACAGATGCCTGGCGCTAAGCCTCAGATGGTTGCAGATAACCATGGGTATTTCGAACAGTTGTTTACGAATGCCCACTTTTCAGCTCCGGCTGGCTGAGGACGTAAAGAAGCCGACTTATCTGGCGTGAGCTAGGGGGTGTTTGCTGGTGCATTGTTTGCTCTATTTTCAACATGGGTGCTGGTTTTGGGTAAGCTGATTTTTGGATAAGGGTTGCCGTAAGGGCAATCAGCGGTATTAGTGCTAACGGTAAGTACCTATAGTAGTCTATTTCAACAGTTTGTTTGGGTGCCTCCTGAATCTGTAGGAAGTCTGGAAGCGATTTTGCTGCATCGGTGTTGATGTTAAACAAATTACCCCGGGTTCTTTGATACAGTTTGTCTATATACTCTTTTGGTATCATCGGAAAACGTTTGTTATCGGGCGATTGTTGTAGCTTTAGTGCCAAGTATTTTTCGGTTTCAAGGCGCGTTAAGTTTTCTAGACATATCATTTGCGTTTTTAGTTGGGCGTCTCCCGATACGTCTTCAGGTGTCTTTTTTTTGTCCATACATAATACAAACTGTAAATGGCTTCCGTTGGGTTGGATCGATGCCATTTTTCTAATCAACGAGATGGACTTTTGTGGTAGTTGGTCGGCGTCGTCAATAAGCAGTCGAATTTGCTGTTTGCTAGTGGAAAGAGACTTAAGTATTTGTATGCAGTCTTCGGTGGTGGGATTTCTGCCGATTTCCATTCTGTTCTCGAGCGCTGACTTGAGCAGGTTCATTGGGTTGAGCCCCGGTGTGCCGGATAGCATAATGGTCTTGTAATGTGATCGGATTTTATTGAGTGCTCTGAGGCAGGTGGTTTTGCCACAGCCTTTTTCACCGACGAGCAGTGTTGCACATGTGTCGGATGTATCTAGGGTGCAAAGTTTGTTCAGGGTGCTGATCAGTGCTTGGGACTTGAAGAAGAGGTGGTCATTTGTGTGCGTGTTTGTGAACGGTGCGACTTTGAACCCAAGTGAGAGCCAACTGATTGGGTCGTCAATTTGCGCTGTGTATGCATCTGGCATCACGCTCTCGCTTAGTAAGTATTTACATATTATCAATATCCTTGATGACATGTCAGGTAATATCTCGCACACTGTCATGTGAAATGTCTGTAAAGGTTGTGCTCTTGGGCTTGGCTTTGTCGTGGGTTTTGGTCTTGCTGGTTTTCCTTGATTCCCAACCGTATGTCTGCTAACTTACGATAACTGTCTAAATGTATCTGTTTTTGTTCTGTGTATTCTAGTGACGATATAGAAAAAAAAGGCATCGGTGCTTTTGCTGAAAAGTCTTATCTTGATTATTCCATGTACGTCGTGCTTGATCGAGCCTTGCCGGCTATAGCTGACGGTTTGAAGCCGGTGCAGCGCCGTATCATTTATTCTATGTCTCTGTTACGTCTTGATGCGTCAGCTAAGCATAAAAAGTCCTCTCGCACGGTTGGTTATGTTTTAGGTTCTTTCCACCCGCATGGTGAGCTCGCATGTTATGAGGCCATGGTGTTGATGGCTCAAGACTTCAGTTACCGTTATCCGCTGATCAACGGCCAGGGAAACTGGGGCTCTGTTGATGACCCTAAATCATTCGCTGCGAGCCGATACACTGAAGCAAAACTGACTGCTTATGCGTCTGTATTGCTCTCAGAAGTGCATGCCGGCACGGTGGACTGGAAGCTCAATTTTGACGGAACGACTGAGGAGCCATGTTCTTTACCGGCTCGACTGCCCAATGTTTTGTTGAATGGCGGAATGGGTATTGCTGTTGGTATGACAACAGATATTCCGCCACATAATGCCCGTGAGGTCGGTGCTGCCTGTGTTCACCTTCTAGAAAACCCTACTGCGCCACCGAGTAGCATATATGATTTCATCAAGGGTCCTGATTACCCAGGTGGTGCAGAGTGTATTAACTCGCAATCAGAAATCCAGTCTGTTTATGACGCGGGCCAAGGTGCTTTCACGCTAAGATCAGTTTATCGTGTGGAGTCCGGTAATCAGGTTGTTGTTTCGGCATTACCGTATCGAGTGTCGCCCAGCCGCGTGCTTGAGCAAATCGCTGAGCAAATGCATAAAAAACAGCTGCCAATGGTTGTTGATTTGCGTGATGAGTCAGATTACGAGACCCCCATTCGGATTGTGATGGTGCTGAAGAACACCCGTGTAGATGTCGATGCCTTGATGCAACATCTTTTCTCGGTAACCGATCTTGAGAAGTCAGATAAGGTGATGTTGAATGTGATTGACTTAGACCGGTCTCCGCGTGTTTTGCCGCTGCACCGTATTTTGCAGCAATGGAATATTTTTCGTAAAGGGGTGGTTACCAACAGAACCAAAGCACGTTTAAAGAAAGTAGAGGCTCGTCTACACACACTTGAAGGCTTATTGCTGATATTTGATTTCATTGATGAAGTGATTGCTATTATTCGCCGCTCTGACGACCCTAAGGCTGCTTTACTCAAACGCTTCTCGCTCTCAGAGTCCCAGGTTGAATCGATTCTTGAAATCAAATTAAGGCAGCTTGCTAAAATTGCTGAGCAGGCATTGCTTGATGAGCAAAAGCGGCTTCTAGAGGAACAAGACACATTGAATGCGATCCTTCAAAAACCTGGTGAGCTTGAACGCACTGTGGTTAGGGAGATTAAAGCTTGTTTGGATACTTATGGAGACGATCGACGAACAGCAATTGTTTCTCGTGATAAGGCTATGCGTTTTGTTGCCCCACCAATGGTGAGGACCGTTGAAGATATCACCGTGGTACTGTCCAAGCATGGTTGGGTTCGTGCGGGTAAAGGACATGGTTTTTCTGCTGAATCGCTGTCATTCCGTACAGGTGACGAGCTAGGCTTTTTTATTCGTGGACGTTCGGATAGCCAGCTGGTTTTATTGAATGCCTCGGGCCGTTGTTTTTCTTTGTCGCCCGTGGGGTTGCCGAGCATGCGTGCACAAGGTGAGCCTGTTACCAAATATATTGATACACAGGACACCTCGGTTGCCTCTGCATATCTTAGTAAGGGTGATGATAAGCTCTTGATCATGACGGCGCTGGGTAATGGCTTTATTGCTTCGGGTGGAGATTGTATAACGAAGAACCGAAGTGGTAAGGCTTTGGTTTCCCTTGCCAGTGGTGACCGCTTGTTACCTGTGCAATTTATCCAAAAAAATCATACGCACTTGGTGATTGCTACCCAGAGTGGGCGTGTCGTCATTGTATCCCTTGAAGAGGTGCCCATTCTTAAGAAGGGTAAGGGTGTGCGTTTATGCCATATCTATCCGAAAGACTTTGCTGATGCGCTGGATGCCTGTGTTTTCTCTCTGGCTATTTCTACAGATGATGCTTTGATTCTTGAGAGTGGGCGTCGTAAATTTACGCTGAAACCATCTGTATGGAAGTCTTATATTATTGCTCGTGCTAAGCGCGGCCAATTTGTCCCACAAGGTTTTAGGAAAATCTCAGGGTTGTCCGTTGTTTCCCCTGGAGCGTCAGCGTCTGCAATGAAGGCGCCAAATGCTGATTGATACGCATTGTCATCTAAACTATATTGGTGGCACAGATTTTACAAAGATCGCTCAGCTATTGGCCAATGCCAGAAAACGAGGGGTTACGCATTTTGTATGCATTGGTGTTGATACGGTGGCGTTGCCAGAGGTGCTTAGTATCGCGGAACATTTTGATCAGGTCAAAGCGACAGTTGGCGTTCACCCGTGTGATATCAAGCAGCAGCCGTTTGCTCGATCACGTGATGTTTTGGCTGCAAACATCTCTCACTCTGAAGTGGTTGCGGTTGGTGAGTGCGGCCTTGACTACTATCGGGATGACGGTCTTGATAAACCGATGCAGCGGTCTGTTTTTACTGAACAAATCGAGTTAGCATTGGCGCACCAAAAACCGTTGGTTGTGCACACGCGAGATGCGCGTT
Organism: Legionellales bacterium; assembly: GCA_002722435.1. GTDB lineage: Bacteria > Pseudomonadota > Gammaproteobacteria > Comchoanobacterales > Comchoanobacteraceae > UBA7916. The sequence goes on from PBLX01000040.1 coordinate 7,362, forward strand.
CTGATACCATAGATATTTTAAAAACCGTTGGCCAAGGTCGGTCTAGAGGTGTTTTACACTGCTTCACAGAAACCAAAGAGATGGCAAGAAAAGCACTTGACCTGGGTTTTTATATTTCATTTTCGGGCATTATTACATTTAAAAATGCAGTAGATTTGCAAGATGTGGTTCGTTATGTACCTTTATCGTCAATGTTGGTTGAGACAGACAGTCCATATCTAGCGCCTGTTCCTTATCGTGGCAAGCAGAATCAACCAGCTTATGTCGTTGAGGTGGCACACCAGGTAGCTGCACTTAAAGATGTGCCTTTTGAAGCGGTTTGTGCCCAGACCACTCGCAATACGAAGGACTTATTCGGTTGGCCAATTAACTAGCGTCCTGTGGATAACTTTGTGTACAAGTTGAGGATTTGTCTACTACCAATGACTACCGGTGCGTTGATTCACTAGTGTTTCACGCTATCTATACAGTTGATGTTGGCGCTAGTATCCTGGTTCATTCATTCATGAAGAGGGGATAACTTTTCGGGTTGAATGGCTGTTTCACACACAATGGTGTGGTTGCTAGGCTTTGGTTGTATGAATCTTGTCGGTACAAGTTAGTGTTTTGTATAGTGGGCACGAGGGGTGGACGATTGATTTAGACCTATAACGATCTCTTGACCCCTTACTTTCCTTTATTGTCATGAAGATTTATAAGTTGCTTTATTTTTAATTTTACTCCATTGTTTGAAAAGATGTAGTTACGAGAGTTTTAAAGTATAACGGTCGCGAAGAATGCGTTCTTTTGAGTATGTATCAATGCTTACATCAGCTCCATTTTCTATAAATCCACATTTAATAAGAACCTTTTTTGATGCCTTGTTGTTTGGATGAACCATAGCAAATACCTGTACATCTGATTCTATGTTTTTTATGTATTTTAAAATTCCCAGGCATGCCTCGGTTGCATATCCATTCCCCCAATATGATTTTCCAATCCAATAACCAAGTTCAAATATTTTTGTATTTTGCTCTGTCAAAGAAACTCCACCAATCAACTCATTTTTTAAAAAAACATTTAGAGTATATGGTTTTGTTTTCACTGCTTCAATCCACCAATCGGCATCAGTTTCTTTGTAGGGAAAAGGAACATTGTACATCATCGATGCAACACTTTCATCATCCAGTAAGTTGATAAGGGACTGCTTATATCTTGGTTCTATATGTCTCAAAAAAAGTCTTATCGTTCTGATTTCTATCATAGTGTTGTATAAATTTTAATGTTCTTTTTGACCAGCCGAGGAACCCCTTTTTATTCGACGGTAACGCATTTGGCCAGGTTTCTTGGCTTGTCAATTGCACAACCTTTTTCTTCTGCAACAAAGAAAGCCAAAAGTTGTGCACATATAACGTTTACAAATGGTGCCACCGCTTCTGGCGGGTCGTACTGCGTCACTTTAATGTACTGTACGGCTGGATGGCACATCAAACAATGCTGTATTGCATCTTGTGATCCAATCATCAGTACTTTTCCTTTTCTGGCAATGACCTCACTTATATTGGATTTGATTTTGTTGAGATGTTGGTCGTTGTTGATGAAGAAAATGGTGGATAAATTGGGCTCAATGAGTGCCAGTGGGCCATGCTTTAGTTCGCCAGCCGCATAGCCCTGGGCATGCATATAGGCGAGTTCCTTGATTTTTAATGCTGCTTCTTGGGCAATTGGGTAATTTGGCCCTCTTGCACAAAACAGGATGGTTTCGTCATTTCTGAATTGTGCGGCTTGTTTCTTGATGTTGCTCTTGCAATTGAGCACTTCTTTAGTCCATTTGGATATCTCATTAAGCTGTTCGGTGAAGTTCCTGGCTGCATTTGAATTGCCAGCGCATACAATAGACAAACAGCTTAGACAAAAAAGTTGTGCGGTAAACACCTTTGTGGTCGCTACTCCAATTTCGGGCCCGGCGCTTGTGGACCAAAAGTAATCGGATTGTTGTGCCAGCGTCGATAAGGTATTGTTGCCAATGCTTAGTGTTTTTGTTTGAGGTTTGACTTTGAGTAGGTGTTTGAGCGCAGATATAGTATCTAATGTTTCCCCAGACTGTGATAAAGTGATCACCAGTGTGTGGTCTTCGATGACCGGATTTCGATAACGAAACTCACTTGCTAACTCAACGCTGGTCGCTTTTTGTGCGATCCCTTCAAGCCAGTACTTCCCAGTTAATGCGCAATAGTAGCTTGATCCACAAGCCAATATTAATACGCGTTGGCAATGCATGAGTTCTTCTTTTAAGCCTTCGGGTAAATTACATATCGTACGGTTAGTTCCTATGTGTTTTTTGCTTAATCGGTCGAGAACTTCTTCTTGTTGCAGTATTTCTTGATAGGTGACTTTCCCATTGGATGGTATGTTTTCGGTAGAGAAGTCTACTTTTTTGATGGGATGCCAATTGAGGTCCTTGGCTTCGTTTTCTGGTGTGATTTTGTCGATTTGTAGTGCGAATACGACATCATTGATAACTTGGCATGCTTCGTAACACTCATCTAGGATTGCGTTTTGATCTGAGCAGATAAAAAATCCATCTTTTGATTTTCCAATAATAAGTGAGCTCTCATGTGCAATACAGTAGATGGTGTTGGGTTGGTTTTTATCAATTACAGCAAGGGCATATGTGCCCTGCAGTTCTTTTGCTGTCTCAGTGATTGCTTGGACAATGTCGTCATTTTTCTTCAGTTTTTCATTGATCAGATGAACGATGACCTCTGAGTCTGTTTGTGATCGCCATACAATTGTATCGGGTAGTTGTTTGCGAAGGTTTTCATGGTTTTCTATAATCCCGTTGTGTACAATCGCGATTCGGTTATCTGTGTGGTGTGGGTGGGCATTGTCTATGGATACTTCTCCGTGTGTTGCCCAGCGCGTATGTGCGATCCCTATATTCTGCGTTTTTTTTGATGAAATGGTAGACGATAGTGTTTCAATGTCACCTGTTGTGTGTTTGACGGTCAATACTTCATCAGAGATGAAGGCAATGCCTGCTGAGTCATATCCTCTGTATTCGAGCTTTTTAAGCTGACGCAGTAAAGAAGTGGTAATGTCAGACGCGCTTGTGATTCCTGCTGTTATGCCGCACATGCTCGGCCCCTATGAAATTAGCTTTCATTGTAACAAATAGACTGCAGGCTTAGTAGGGGGAGATCAAAGTCTTTGTGCTCTAGAAAATTTGGGATATCAGTGTTGATAAGTACAGTGCCAGATATTGCATATCTATCAATCTGCGCACGATGCATTTTAGGGTGCATGCGTGCTAAACCGATTCTTTTTTAGGGCTTTTCAATTTCCATTTTTCAACATGCTGCTGCTTAGAGCGACCAATGGCTAGTGTGCTCTCAGGTACATCGTTGTTTATCGTTGTCCCTGCAGCGACCGTTGCGTGATCATCTATGCTTACGGGTCCTATTATGGCGGTATTGGCGCCAATGAACGCATGGTTTTTTACGGTGGATTGATGTTTATTTTGTCCGTCATAATTGCAGTGAATTACACCGGCTCCTATGTTTGTAGATTCACCGATGGACAGGTCGCCAAGATAACTTAGGTGTTTGGCTTTGCTATTCGCACCAATCGTGGTTCTTTTGGTTTCGACAAAGCAGCCAAGTTGTGCAGACTGGTGTAGATGCGTTCCTTCTCGGCAGTAGGAAAAAGGCCCCACTTTGACCATGTGATCAAGGCATGTGTTTTCGAGGTGTGAAAATGGTTTTACGTCAACGTTATTTCCTATCGTCACATCTTTTAATATGCAAGCGGCACCAATCGTGCAGTTGTCGCCTATGATTACTTTGCCTTCGATAATGACATTAATGTCGATGCTGACATTGTGCCCACATGACAATTCACCTCTACAATCAAACCGGTGTGGATCTTTGAGTTTTACTCCTTGCTGAAGAAGCTTCTGCGCCAGACTTTTCTGGTACTTTCTTTCGAGATAAATGAGTTCAGTGACACTGTTACAACCTTGGACAAGCCAGTTTGGTTCAACATGATCGCTCTGAATGGGCAATTGATCTTGGGTTAGCAACTGTATGAGATCTGTGAGATAGAACTCCTGTTGGTTGTTGTGATTATGTATTTTCTTCACGTATGTCTTCAGTAAGTCAGTTTTTACAGCAATGATGCCCGTATTCGCTTCTTTAATGTTGTTCTCCGAGACAGAGCAGTCTTTTTGTTCAACGATTTTGACAATTTGTTCATCGGTATTGCGTATGATACGACCGAGCCCTGTAGGGTTTTCATAGATTGATGTTGTGATATGGCATGTTCGCAGATGAGCGAATGCATTTTTGAATACGCTACTTGGCACAAATGGAACATCGCCGAGTATGGTAATGACCTGCTCTGTGTTGACAAGCGGGAGTGCTTGCATTACTGCATGTGCTGTTCCCATTGGTGTCTCTTGCATCGCGAGTTGGATTGTTAGATCGCTATACTCGTTAAGTAGGGGCTGAAATAATTCTTGGTCGATAGGGTTAATTACAAGAATCACTTGTTTTAGCCCTGTGGATCGGATGGTGTCAAGTTGATGCGCTAAAATGCTTTTCCCGCAGATCTCTACGAGTATTTTAGGACCAGTACAGTTCATCCTTTTTCCTTTGCCAGCAGCAAGGATGATGACTGTGTTGTTTGCCACTTGTTGTTGATCAGGGCTGGGTTGATTCATTCTTGATTTCCTCAGCAATCTTGAGTTTTTCAGAGACTTCATTCAGCGCTTCAAGTGTTTCATTGACTTTTTCAGCCGTATGATCTTGTATTTTTCGTCTGAGCTCTTTCTCTGTTTTTCGTAGGGTCTCTTCATCGAGGTCTTTGCCGAAAAATCCATTGTCAGCCAATACGTTGACTTTATTGTCGCTTACCTCAATCACACCGGATCCGCTGACATAGATATATTCTGATGCTTTCTTTTTTCCAACAGGTGTAACCTTTACTTTCCCTGGCTTTAGCAAAGCGATGAGTGGTGCATGGTTTCTGAGTATCTCGATTCGGCCAAGCTCAGTTTTTGCCTGCACAGCTGTGGCTTCCACGCTGCTGCAGAAGCCCTGTGGTGTGATGATGGTCACGATGAGTGCATCGGATCGCTCAGTCATGATGGTTATTCGCTTTCCTTGGCTTTTTTGATGACGTCCTCAATGGTTCCTTGCATGTAGAATGCTTGCTCCGGGATGTGATCACAATTACCGTTGAGAATTTCTCTGAACCCATCGATGGTGTCATCGAGGGATACATATGACCCTTTTGCACCAGTGAATACTTCTGCTACGAAGAACGGTTGAGAGAAAAAGCGTTCAATTTTTCGAGCTCGCTGCACTGTGATTTTGTCATCCTCAGATAATTCATCCATGCCGAGGATTGCGATGATGTCTTTGAGTTCGGTATATTTTTGTAAGACTTCTCTGACGGCTTGAGCTGTCTCATAGTGTTTCTGACTCACGATATCTGGAGTCAGCTGTTGGCTACTGGAGTCGAGTGGATCAATCGCTGGATAAATTCCAAGTTGGGCGATCTGTCTGGATAACACAATACGTGCATCAAGGTGTGAAAATGTTGTTGCGGGTGATGGATCAGTTAGATCGTCTGCCGGAACATAGATCGCTTGGACAGAAGTGATCGATCCATTCTTCGTTGAGGCAATTCGCTCTTGTAGTTTGCCCATTTCCTCCGCAAGTGTTGGTTGGTAACCTACCGCTGAGGGCATGCGACCTAGTAATGCTGATACTTCACTGCCTGCTTGTGTGAATCGGAAAATATTATCGATGAATACCAAAATGTCATTACCTTGATCTCTGAAATGCTCAGCGATGGTCAGCGCAGTATTGGCGGTTCGTAAACGGTTGCCTGGTGGCTCATTCATTTGTCCATACACGAGCGCCGTCTTATCGATGACTTTGGATGCAATCATTTCGTGGAAAAAGTCATTGCCTTCCCGTGTTCGCTCACCGACGCCGGCAAAAACAGAAAGCCCTTTCGACTCAACGGCGATGTTTCGGATCAATTCAAGCATGATGATCGTTTTTCCAACACCAGCACCACCAAAACAGCCGACTTTTCCACCTTTGGCGATGGGACACATCAAGTCGATCACTTTGATGCCGGTTGCAAGAACATCTGTGCTTGGGTTCAATTCAGTAAATAAGGGAGGGCTTTTATGGATAGGCTCATGCTGTTTTGCTTTGATTGGACCTTGGTTGTCAATGGGCTGTCCCAGTACATTCATGATTCGACCGAGCGTTGCTTTACCGACAGGTGTACGAATTGGGTGCCCGGTACTTTTGACAGACTCACCTCGCCTGAGGCCATCACTACTACCCATAGCGAGTGTACGAACGGTATTGCTTCCAAGTTGTTGCTGTACCTCAAGGACGAGCTCGTTTTTTTCGACAACAAGTGCATCAAATATTTTGGGAGATGCGCCAAGAGGAAACTCAACGTCAACAACAGCGCCAACGACGCTACTTATCTTTCCAAGGTGATCTGTCATGGTTACGTTCTCCTAATTAATCGCTTCGGCACCACCGATGATTTCTGATAACTCTTTGGTTATGTCAGCTTGTCTCGCCTTGTTCACCGACATCTGTAATGCATCGATGATTTTATTGGCATTTTCTGTGGCGTTTTTCATGGCCATGGTCCTTGCAGCTTCCTCGCTTGCTGCGCCCTCAACCACTGCTTGATAAACTGTGTAGCGAATATACCTATCAATGAGAGATTTTATCACATCCTCTCTTTTGGGTTCAAAAATATATTCGGTATTATGTACCTGATTAGATCGCGGGGTTTTGGGGATGGGTAAGAGTTGCTGCTGTACTGGGCGCTGCTCAAGAATAGAGATCATACGGTTATAAAATACGTAGATGGTATTGACGTTTTTTTCTGTGTATTGGTAGATCATTTTTTGGCAAGCAGATAGCGTGGTGTCGGGCGATAGGTCTGGTTTGGCGTACGACTCCAGTACTGGCAAATCGTGTTTTTCGAAAAACTCGGTTGCTTTATTGCCTATGGTACAAATGACAATGCCTTGTTTTTTTGACTGTGCCTCTTGCATATGTTCAATTACTTTGCGAAACAACACCGTGTTAAGATTACCACATAAGCCTCTATCGGTTGAAACAACCACGTAACCAATCACTTTATTCTGCTGATGTGGTGTGATGAAGTTGTCAATGAACTCTTTTTTGCATGACTCAGCCAGATTACCAATCATCTCAGACAAGAGGTCAGCATATTTTTCAACTTGCAGTTTTTTTTCAGTGATTTTGGAGAGTTTACTTGAGGATACGAGCTCTAGGGCATGCGTAATATGCGCCGTCTTACCCGTACTGGCCTTTTTACGTTTGATTTCGTTAATTTTGCTCATCTATGTCTACTCATTTAAAACTGGCATCATCGCGTCGACGATGGTTTTTAATTTATCGATGTAATAGGTTTCATAGACAGGGTTTTTTTCAATTGCGCTCAATAGATCCTTGTGGTGTGTCCGAAGATTGATCAAAAGCTCTCGTTCAGCTTCTAAAACTTTCTCGACAGGGATTTCTACAAATAAATCTTGCTCGACAATCATCAATACGCAGGCAATTTCAGCTGTTGAGAGTGGTTCGTTATTTTTCTGCTTCATAAGTTGGACGGTACGCTCACCTTTCTCAAGGCGTTTTTTTGTCTCGCTGTCTAGTTCTTGTGAAAACTGAGAAAATGCTTCAAGTTCTCTGTATTGAGCAAGCGTGATCCTGGTTCCACCACCCAGTTTCTTAATGATTTTCTTTTGCGCTGCCCCGCCCACTCGTGACACGGACAGCCCGGTATTCATTGCCGGCTTGATACCTGCGTTGAACAATTTAGTTTCGAGGAAAACCTGTCCATCTGTGATTGAAATCACATTGGTCGGAATAAATGCAGAGACGTCGCCTGCTTGCGTTTCGATAATGGGGAGTGCTGTTAGCGATCCTGTCTTGCCTTTGACTTGGCCATCGGTGCATGCTTCAACATATTCGGCATTGACACGTGCGGCACGCTCTAATAGTCGTGAATGTAAGTAGAAAATATCTCCTGGAAATGCCTCACGGCCAGGTGGGCGTCGTAGTAATAAGGATAGTTGCCTGTATGCAACGGCATGTTTGGTGAGATCGTCATATACGATTAAGGCGTCCTCACCCCTGTCTCGATAGAACTCACCGATTGCACAGCCTGAGAACGGTGCAAGATATTGCATGGCTGCATTTTCAGAAGCGCCTGCAACGACAACGGTTGTGTTGTCTAGTACGTCATGATCTTTGAGAGTTTGTATGATATTGGCAACTGAAGAGTCCTTCTGGCCAATGGCAACGTAAATGCATCGTACGCCTTTTTTCTTTTGATTTATGATCGTATCAATTGCTATGGTTGTCTTGCCTGTTTGGCGATCGCCAATAATAAGTTCCCTCTGTCCACGGCCGATTGGTGTCATGGTGTCAATTGCTTTGATTCCCGTTTCGAGTGGTTCACTGACACTCTCCCGGGTGATGACGCCCGGTGCAATTTTTTCAATAGGTGAGGTGTGTTCGGTCTGGATATCGCCGAGGCCATCGAGTGGTTCACCAAGCGCGTTGACTATTCTTCCGAGTAGCGCATCACCAATCGGCACCTCAAGCATACGGTTAGTTGATGAGACGGTTTGGCCTTCGTAAATGTCGTCCTGGTTATTGAGAAGTACAGCTGACACTGAGTCGTTTTCAAGATTTAATGCCAGTGCTTGGGTATTGTGTGCAAGCGAGAGTACTTCGCCTGACATGACGTGTTTGAGGCCATAAATTTGGATGACACCATCCTTAACAGAGACCACCTTTCCTTCGGAAACAGGTATGGTTGGGATGTCCAACTGTTTGATTTTTTCTTGTAGTATCGCTGATATCTCTTCTGTGTTTAGTTGTGTTGCCATGTGTGCTCACCCTCTATGAATTGACAGACGTAGTCCAGTTGTTGCGTGACTGACTTGTTAATGATGTAGTCGTTGATGTTGAGAATAAAACCGCCGATGAGCTCTGCAGACTCTTGGTACTGGAATAGAGGTTTTATTTTTTTTTCTAAGTAGGTTGTCGCAAAGGATTCAATGATTTTTTGCTGAGCTTTTGTGGTTCTTTGAGCAGTGGTGATCGTGACGAGCTGCTCTTTATTTTTCTCGCGTTGTAGTTGTTGATACGCCAGTCGTATTTTTTTGACATGCAGCAGTCTTTTGTTCTTTGCTAAAATATGAATAAGGTTTTTTTGTTTCTGATTTGTGCTGACCAGACATGCTGTGAGTAATTCGATAATGGATTTGTAGGCAACAAACGGATTGGCTAATAGATCTTGGAATTCAGGGTTATCTGTTACCTTCTCTAATTGTTCAAGGATAGGTAGCCATTCGACTCGGTGGATTTGCATGAGTGCTCTGGCGTATTGGATGTCAATATCCATCAGTCGTTGGTCTCTGTTTGTGCGCGAAGCAGTTGAGTAGTGGTTTTATTGTCGAAGGCATCTTTGAGTATTTTTCGGCAGATCTCTGTGGATAGATTTAGCATCTCATGCTCAATTTTCTTTCGTGCGCGCTGATGGGCTTGCTGTGTTTTTTTCTCAAGCTCTAGTTCATGTTTGACTAGACGTTCTTGGCATGCTTTTTTGGTCTCATTCACAAGGGCGGTTGCTTCTTTTTGGGCATCTTCGACCACTTTTTTGGCTTTTTGTGCAGCTAGGTGGATGGTGTCCTCGGCTTTTTCATGTGCTTTAGCAAGCTCATTTTTTGCTTCATCGGCTTGTTGTAGTCCTTTCTGTATGGCTTCGCGGCGCTCATCAAGCACTGTCACAATCGGGGGCCATATGTAGTGCTTGGTTATCAAAAAAAACAGCAGAAATATCACCATCTCCACTAGGAGCGTTGCATTTATATCCATTCTAAGATCTCACTGGTTGCGTGATTTATCCGCTAACTTGTGCAACGGATGCAATGAACCCTGATACAAAAGGGTTTGCCAAGCTGAAATATAGGCTCAGACCGATGCCGATCATTGTTACCCCGTCGAGCAAGGCGGCAATCATAAACATCCGGGTGAGTAGCATTGGGGCAATTTCAGGTTGTCGAGCGGTGACGTCTAAAAACTTACTACCGAGCATGGCAAACCCAATAGCTGTACCAATAGCGCCAATCGACACAATCATCGATACTCCGATGATGGTCATGGTATGAATGCTTGCGAGTTCAGTTGTTATATTCATCAGTGATTGTCTCCTGTGTGTTTGACTAGTCCAATATATACTATGGTTAGTATCATGAAAATAAATGCCTGTATGGTTATCACAAATAAGTGAAAACCCAACCAGGCGCCTGCCAGTAACCATTGCATATATGCAGGGGTTAAAGCAATCAAAATAAAGATGATCTCTCCGGCGTATATATTGCCAAAGAGTCGAAGGGATAATGAAATGGGTCTTGCGATGTCAGCGATCAGGTGTTTGAGGATGTTGACTGGCATTAGGTAAACCCCAAAAGGTTCTGTTGCGATTTCTTTTAGCCAAGTGGTAAAGCCGTTGAAGGCAATTGCATAGTAGTAAATGGCCAGAAAAACGCACAAGGCAAGGGCCAGGGTCATATTGAGATCAGCCGTGGGAACCGCACGGAGCTTTTCGATTCCCATGTATGACGCAATCACAGGGAAAAGGTCAACAGGGATTAGATCCATAAAGTTCATTAGAAACACCCACACAAATATGGTTAAAGCTAGTGCGCAAACAGAGGTGACGCGACTGGCGAATGTGTCCTGGATTTGTTGGTCAACAAATTCCGTGAGTAGTTCCAGAGCAGCTTGAAAGCGACCTGGCTGTGCAAATGATAGACGTCTGGCACAGTACGCAAATGGAACCAGAAATAGTGCGCCCATAGCTACCGAGAAAAACAAAGTGTCTACGTTGATAGTGTAGAACCCTCCTGATTCACCATAAAAAGTGAATTGGAGATGCTTCAAGTGATGCTGTATGTAATCAGTTGCCGTAAGCGTGCTTTGATTCATATTTCTCTTTGCGGTTGAAAAGGAATTTATTGGTGAAGCTGCTGAATATAATGCCAGCCAGTGTCCAGTGTGCATGATCAGGCGAAAAATTCATGATGGATAGTGTCAAAATGGTAAATAGCGATAATTTTAGAGACTGGCTTTTGAAAAATGTTCCTAGCATCTCTTTTGGTGTTTGGCTGTCTCGTCGTTTTGCATGTGCAATTTGATTGGCTAGCATGTCAGCAGACTGTGTCGTGACAAAGCCCGTGACGAAGAAAACTGCGTCGGTCATGTTTGAGATAAGAGTCGTCATGCTTGACAAGATATCCTGTAGATTCGTCTTGTTACTCGTGTGTGCATTTTATCATTAATAATCGATTTGTCGAGTTTTATTTCCTTCTCTTTCAAAAAATACACCTTTTTAAGGGAGCGCTCATCTCGACAGTCTTGTAAAAATACCATTCTAGGGTATGATTGTTCTGTTTATTGATACAGGAGCTTTGATGGCTATCATTTCGTTGCGTCAATTACTTGACTATGCGGCAACCCATGGATTTGCGTTGCCAGCCTTCAATGTCAATAACCTTGAGCAAGTTCGTGCGATCATGCAGGCGGCGCAAAAGACGAACAGCCCCGTGATATTACAAGCATCGTTTGGTGCTCGAAAGTATGCTGGGCCTCAATTTTTGCAAGGTATGGTGCAGGCTGCTGTAGCTGAGTGGCCGAATATTCCTGTTTGTTTACATCAAGACCATGGTGGTTCGCCCGCTGTCTGCATTCGCTCCATACAAGATGGGTTTTCATCCGTGATGATGGATGGCTCCTTGGGAGAGGATATGAAAACCCCTACAACTTATGACTATAACGTGCGTGTCACTAAACTGGTTGCGGACTATGCACATGCTTGTGGTGTTTCAGTTGAGGGTGAGCTCGGCTGTCTTGGCTCTCTGGAAACCGGTCTTGCTGGTGAAGAGGATGGCTCGGGTGCTGAAGGTGTTTTGTCTCATGATCAAATGTTGACAGATCCTGAGGAGGCGAAAGACTTTGTTGAACAAACTCGTGTCGATGCGCTTGCAATTGCCATTGGGACTAGTCACGGCGCATATAAATTTAGCAAGCCTCCAACAGGTCAGGTGTTGGCGATTGATCGTATCAAGGCGATTCACAAAAAGTTGCCGAATACGCACTTAGTAATGCATGGATCATCTAGCGTGCCAAAAGCATTGATAGACCAGATTAATGCAGCTGGTGGGGCCATTGCGGAGACATATGGTGTGCCTGTTGAGCAGATTCAGGCGGGTATTCGTAGTGGCGTTCGTAAGGTGAACATTGATACTGATTTGCGGTTGGCTGCCACTGCCGCGATTCGCCATTATTTAACGACGCACCCCGCTGAGTTTGATCCCCGTAAATATCTATCGGCCGCGACAGCGGCAATGCAATCGGTTTGTGAGGCACGTTTTGTGTCATTTGCCTGCGCAGGTCATGCGGATAAAATTCGGTTGATTGGTCTACGAAAAATGGTAGATTTTTATCGCGATCAGGCGGTAACGGTTTGATTTTCCAGACGGCTCGTTTCATCAATAGTTGTTATGATTTGGCTGCTTTGCCACCTGATGATGGCACGGAGGTGATATTCCTTGGTCGTTCAAATGTTGGTAAATCCTCCCTTCTGAATGCGTTGTGCGGAAGACGTTTACTTGCAAGAACCAGCAAAACACCTGGGCGCACTCAGTGTCTCAATGTATTTGAGATAAGTGCGACAGTGCGTTTAGTCGATGCGCCTGGTTATGGTTTTGCTAAGGTTCCAGAGACTGTGAAGAAGCAATGGCAATCACTGGTGATGCGTTATTGCCAAACACGTGAGAGTTTACGCTTGATTGTGCTTGTCATGGACATTCGTCATCCGTTACAGCCTGCTGATCGTGAGTGGCTTGATTTGTTGGGTGGTAGTGCAGTGACGTTGGCTATTGTTATGAATAAATCAGACTGTTTGGGTCGTATGCAGCAAAGGAAATCGCATGATCTAGTTGAAAAATATTGCCGTGATGCGCTGATGCCTGTCAATTTGTTTCGCTCGTCGAGTCGGTCAGGGAAGGGTATTGATGAGCTTCGATTGTTTATTCAATCGCAGCTTGATTAGCATTTACGATCATGGGCTACTTACGTTATGTTAAAAAAGATATTCGCTTTTTGAGGAGTTCTGACCTATGAGTTTATGTGTTACGCCAGCTGCTTTGAATAAAGTGTGGCAACTCATGTTGTCAGAAGGGGACCGCTCTCTTAAACTTCGTGCCTACATTAGTGGTGGTGGTTGTCAGGGTTTTCAGTATGGCTTTGCATTTGAATTCGAGAAAGCGGATGATGATTGGGAGCTTCAGTTACCTGCTCCAGGGCCTGATTCTGCTGTTCATGTATTTATGAATAGATTGTCAGACTACTGCGCGGCCAAACGCCCTGGTGAATTAAGCGCTAACTTACAGATGGTGTCGGTTTTGGTAGACCCCATTAGCTTGCAATACTTGCGAGATGCAGAGATAGATTATGTTGCAGATGGGTATGGGGAGCGGTTTGTCGTGCATAACCCGAATGCAAAAACGACCTGTGGGTGTGCACGCTCATTTTCGCCTGCTGCCGCTTAGCTATTGACGCGCTCTATGTAGCTTTTATCGCGTGTGTCGACTTTGATTTTGTCGCCTTGCTTGATGAATAAGGGTACTTTGATGGTCGCACCAGTTTCAACAGTAGCATTTTTCATTATTCCAGACTGGCTATTGCCTTTGACGTTTGGTTCGCAATCCGCTATTTCAAGTGTCATGAAATTCTCAGGTGTTACGCTTACTGGCTGTTGGTTCCAAAATAGAACCTGGTAGCTGCATTGTTCTTTCAGCCATGCTTTGGCATCTCCGAGAGCGCGCTCGCTTATTTCGGTTTGTTCGTATGAATCGGGATCCATAAAATGCAACGATTCGCCATCAGTGTATAGATAAACCATGGACTGTTCTTGTACGTCTGCTTGTGGGAGTGATTGCCCGGATTTGTAGGTTCTATCTAGTACGCGACCTGTGAGACAATGTTTTAATTTAACCCGTGTGAAGGCTTGGCCCTTTCCTGGCTTCTCAAATTCGTTTTCGATGATGATGCATGGTTCACCATCAATGAGAACTTTGAGACCGTTTTTGATGTCACTGGTGCTGTACTTCATGATTTATTCCACTACTTTTTGCTATTTTAGCTCAATTTTTTCAGTATTGATAGTGCGATATTTTCTTGCTGGGCTATCTAGAGGTATAAAATTTGGGCCAAGGTCCCTAGGCTATCCATACTAGTACGGTTTTCGGCACCTTGTATTGTCATGATGCGACTTGCAACCGCTTCTGAAGTGTTATCTGTCGGCAAACTTACCGGTGCAACACATAGACTATCGGATGTGTCTCGTTGCTTAATATATGTTAGCATGCAAGATAAGCTGGCAAGGATGCAAATGCCTGCGAGTAGCCCCCAGGCTGCAGGGGCGCTTAGTAAAGTACCGCTGGCTGCAAGTAGTGCAATTATTACGGTCAGGCTATTGGCTGAGAAGCTGATGAAGTAATTAAAGCAGTGTAAGTAAATCCGCGTCGATTCTTGGCTTTTATCCAGGATCTGATTGTCTGGTATTGCCTCGGTAGATTTTTCTTCTTTCTGTATAATTTGTTTAAGGTGGCGTATGAGTGGTAAATGGGCCACGAGTTCTGAAAATTTTAGAATGATACAGACGCCAATAACAGCTAATAATACATGGCTACTCACCGCTAGTGTTGACCCTGCAAGCCCAGTGTAATAAATCAAAAGGAGCTCACAGCTCATGACAAGGCAGATGCTGGAGAGTATCGAGATTAGCGTGATAACTATCCAGTTACTGTATGCAGAGAAAAGAAAATTACGCAGACCAACGCACAGTTTGTCAAGTAGACTGTCTTTTTTGGGCTTTGCTTGTTTTAAGGCGGCGATGATGCCCATCAAGCATGCTGAAAGAATGGGTACTGTGATTGCAATTTCTAACGGTTTTGCGTTGTTGTTACCAAAGATCGTGATGGCAGCGAGTGCATATGCTACCAATTGATTAGAATAATAAAGCGTATTGACATATTCTGACAGCCAGCGGACTGCCGGTTTGAGGCATTGCTGGTATAAGCAGTGCGCATGTGCGCGAATTTTCTCGTCTAGACTCATGAAAGGCAAGACTGAAACGTATCGCTAAGTTAGCACACATCGTTAGTGATGTCACTTCTCCAGCTGTGCCTAACTTTTTCTCTTTTTGTCCCTATTTTGGCAAGGGTAATGCCCTGTAATAGATCATGCTTTTTAGATTTGATGTTGCTTGCCATTGACCTCGTCTCAATTTTTTGTAATAATTCGGTCGTTTAAACCACAATGTAAAAGCTGGTTTTCGGGGCCTATAGCTCAGTTGGTTAGAGCAGATGACTCATAATCATTTGGTCCTAGGTTCGAGTCCTAGTAGGCCCAGTTTCGTGTTGCCATGAAAAATTCACTTTGTGCCCACAATACACTCCGTTTGCAAGCATCATGCGATGCAATCGATACGTTTGATTCTTTGGATAAACTTCGTCAATGTTTGTTGTGGTCCGAGCAGTTTGCACGTGATGCGTTGATTTTGGGTTATGGTAGCAATGTTGTTTTGCCAGTCTTTTACCCAGGAATGGTTTTGTTTAATCGGATTTCCGGTGTTGAGGTAGTGAGTGAAACGGATGATCATGTTCATGTTGCTGTTGGGGCTGGTGAAAATTGGCATAATTTTGTTGAGCACTGTATAAAAAACGATTGGTTTGGCCTTGAGAATCTTGCTCTGATTCCTGGGTCTGTAGGCGCCGCACCTGTGCAGAATATTGGTGCTTATGGTGTTGATGTTAGTAAATTTTTGATTCAGTGTGACGTGTACTGTCGCAGCACGCATAACTGTTATCAGATGTCATCTGCAGAGTGTCGCTTTGGTTATCGTGATAGCGTTTTCAAGCATCACAGTAAGGGGCAGCTTGTTATTCTACGCGTTCATTTTCTTTTACACAAAATGCCGCAATCACAGGTGACGTATCCATCGTTGAGTCGCTACTTAGATTCAAATCAGATTTCCCATTCGCCCCGGTCCATTTTTGATGCCGTGGTGTCTATTCGTAACAAGCGACTTCCTTCAGTCGATAACATTGGTAATGTGGGTAGTTTCTTTGTTAACCCTGTAGTAAGCCAAGCACGCTTTGATGTCTTGCAATCCCAGTTTAGTTGTCGTTTTGATCATTATGTGCTTGCAGACGGACAAGTGAAACTCTTTGCTGGACAGTTGTTGAGGTTGCTTGGTTGGCAGGCAGCGCGCTGCGGAGCATTTTCATTGTTTGAACAAAATGCGCTGGTGATGACACATGATGGAGAGGGAAATCAAAACGATTGCTTGCGGTTTGCGGCTCTACTGCAAGAGTCGGTTGCTTCGGTTTTTGGTATTGAGCTAGCTATTGAGCCTGAAGTGGTTGCTAGTTAAATTCAACGTATCAGCACAATGTGATAGATGCTATGGTCTGATAATTTGCATGCATGGAGATTCTCTGGCCATCGATATGTAGTTTAACCGTTCCGCCAGGTTGCTGGATCGTTACCTCTTTTGTGCCTTTGTGTTTGTTTATAAGCATAAATACTGACAAAGCAGCACTTCCACAGCCAAGTGTTAGGCCAACGCCCCGCTCATAGGTGCGCATGGAGATCGTTCCGTTTGTTTCTTCAAAGATGCTGATATTGATGCCATCTGGAAAGTGTTTTTGTTCTGCGATTGTTTCTGCCAATGTAGACAAAGGATAGTTGTTAACATGCGTTGTTGGTATGACAAGATGATGATTGCCGACCGACACACAGTGCGCTGTGTCAGGCGCAATGGTTGCTTGTAGTGAAGCAAGGGTCAGAGGACGAATTGCATCAACTATATGGGTGCCAAAATCAAGAAACAAATTATCTGATTCAGTTTTACGCATGCTAAATTGGTGGTGCTTTGTCGCAATTTGCCATGGCTTTTGTGTTTTTCGAAACAAATGGCTTGCAAGCGCGTACATGCCATTTAAACAAAGACCTGCTTCAGAGCCATCCTGATTATAAAAAGTGCAGGATGCAGTCTGATCGCTGTTAAGGTTGTAAAAAATAACTTGGTCGCAGCCGATGCCAAATTTTCGGTGTGCAATGCGTTGCGCAAGACTTGTCTTATCGATGGATGAATCTTCTAATAGAATGAAATCATTACCGTTGGTATGTGCTTTGTGCATGGGTAAGGCTTTATGCCGTTTCATTTTTTTCTGTGAACAGATATTTTAGTAGGGCAAGTACACCGAGTAATTTGATAATGGTGTCGAGTAGACGCGTGGTTCTTGCTCCTAGCTCTTCATAAATACTATTTTGTTCAGGTGCGATACTGATCAATATTGCCATCATGATGGAAACGATGATGCATGCTAGAATGACCATTTTGTTCATCTAAACTTTCTCAGCGTCTTCAGCAAGGCTTTTGCAATCGATGCATTCATTGGCAACCGGCCTTGCTTCGAGGCGTTTGAGTCCAATGTCAGCGCCGCATGATCGGCAGAAACCATAGCTCTTTACGTCTATTTCTGATATGGACTTATCGATTCGTGCGACGAGCTTGCGCTCTCGGCCGTTTCTTTTCAACAAGAATCCAAGATTACTTTCGTAAGAGGCTCTGTCATTGGCATCAGGTATGGCGGCTGCGTCATCCTGGATTTGTCCCTCCGTGTGGACGGATGCACTGAGTAAGTGGGATTTCCATGCGTTGAGGTAATCTTTGAAATGGGCTAGTTGATCCTCACACATGTATTCTTCTTCATCTTGAATTTCGTAGGGGGTTAAGCCAAGTTGTGCAATCAGATTCATAGTTGTGTCTCCGATTTGGTTTGTCTGCCAGACGGCCAGCGGGTAAGGCTGGCTGACTCCGAATTTGGCCAGAATTATAGCGGCAATAGGCGTGTTGAACAAGGTCAGTTCTGCTAATGTGGCCTAGGAAATGGGCGCATCTTGTTTAACTACTTGACAAGTCGTGTATATTTTTGAGATAATTTTAAGACAAAATTTTGGCTATGTAGCTCAGTTGGTTAGAGCGCGGCATTCATAATGCTGAGGTCGGTGGTTCAAGTCCACCCATAGCTAGAAGTTACAGTTCGCTTTCAGGCTAATAGATGTCCTTGCTCAAGCAGCGTAACTGATTTCCAGCTTATCTCTTCTTTGAGAAAATAACACATTACCATCAGCATCAATATGCACAGTTGCTTTGCTTTCCCATGGTAACTTGTTGTTGCTATCGTGGATATACACTGCTGTTCCACTGTCAACTTGCTTGTAAAGATCGATGATCTGATAGGGGCACATGCGGACACAGCCCATGGAGCATGGCTTTTTACCAAGGCGATCGATTGCCGAGGTTCCATGTATGTAAACACAGCGCTGTCGCGTGTTTTTGTTGTGTTCTTGTTTGCCTTCGAGTGTCAGTATGCGCGACAGTATGTTGTCGAAGCGTGCATGTGCTGGATCGTATGTTCCAACTTTGACGCGGGCTTTGTATTTTGACATGGGGTCTTGGTTATCGCCAACTTTACTGTAGATTTCAAATTGACCTCTTGGCGTCTTGTAGGAGCCATGCCCTTCTCCAGTGCCAGTGCGGCCAGTGGATATTTTGTAGCTTGAAATAACGGTATTATAGCCCGTTGTCAGGTATAGGGTTTGTGTTTCCACATCTATGTAGATTTTTTCTTGTGATAGATTGAAGAACTGTCTTTGCGCTTTGCTGCCACCGATAATCTGCATCTGTGCTTTCGGTGCTTGACATAGGCTTGATAGTAAGATGAGGGTAAGTGTTTGTAAAAGTGGTTTTATGCTTTTCATTGTCATTTTTATCTTTTA
>PBLX01000041.1 GCA_002722435.1 Legionellales bacterium
ACATGTACAAACTTATCATTCATAAACATCAACAAATAAGACCATTGTTTTATTCATTTAAACAGGGAATTGACTATTGCATTCAACAGTACCGGTAAAGGTCATCTAAAGTTATTAAAATATATAAATACATATATCCACCCCATAAACCACTTTCAAATCAACACATCAAACATAATTTCTATTAGTTTTTATTTCCATCTGTTTCATAATATTATTATTGAACTCTCTTTTTTTTATTCTTCCTCTTCGCATTTCGGGGCGACGTAGAATCGGATGTGGCTCTGCTCTATCCCAAGGTTGTAGTTGATGACGAGCGGCTGGTCCTGGGTGATCCCGATGCTGAGGCGCTGCTCCTTCTCCAAATTCTTGGTGAACGTGTTGAGCAACTTGACGGCGAATTCTTGGTTGTAGATTTCTTTCCAATCCGCGTAATCTTCCTCCTCGTTGACCGTCGATTTGAAATCCGCGATCAACTTGTCGTCCACGAAATGGGAATGAAACATCCTGGATCCGCTCACTTGCTTGATTTGGGTGTTTTGGAATTGCATGTGAAAGACCCCGTCTTTCAACTGCTCGAACGGCGGGAGCAAGAAGCGGAAGCGGACTTCCTCGCACTCTTGGCTGCTGCACAACCGCCAGAATTTCTTGCACTCTTCCAGATCGATCTCGATCGTCTTCTCGCACTCGATTTCCTGCGCATCCCCAACGTCGTCCAGATCTACGTCCAGCGTGTTGGTCGTGTACTTGTGCTTCCCGGAATGCTCGTCGTCGTTGCAGAGGATCGTGATCGAATCCTCCCCTTCGTAGCGGCAGATTTTCAACACGGCCGTCGTGTTGATCTGCTTCATGAACTGGCGCCACGTCTTCTTGTTGACGCAGAACGACAAGTCGTCGTCGTCGCATTCCACTTGCACTTCACACTTGTAGCGGATGGACAGCAAAGCGCAGTGGGATTCGTCCATTTGTCGAATTTTCAATCCTTGAAAGGTATCGCTTTTCACCACTTGAAAATGGAAATGGGGCAGGATGGAATCCATGACATCGCACATGTTTTTGAACGAACTGGGCGAACTGATCGTCATGCAAAAATCCATCGCCTTTGCTGCGTTTTTTCGTTGCTTTTTTTTTGCCGGTTGTTGGTGGTCCATGGTTGATTTTTTTATAATATCTATATTATATATTCTGTTTGTGTCGTCACTTGGTGCGTGTACAAGTGCAACGTTTCTACTTGCGTTTCCAGTACGTGTAGAAAATCCCGGTTTACCGCTACCATTCTCCGCTTTCTCGACAAGGCGTCGTAGGCCTCGATCAGGCTGGTGTAATG
Organism: Legionellales bacterium; assembly: GCA_002722435.1. Classification (GTDB taxonomy): domain Bacteria; phylum Pseudomonadota; class Gammaproteobacteria; order Comchoanobacterales; family Comchoanobacteraceae; genus UBA7916. The sequence continues at coordinate 1,328 of PBLX01000041.1, forward strand.
TCGTCGCCAAAGTAGATACAACAGCACGATCGAAGCGGACCGGCTGCTGCCAGCCCAGCAGTGAATTAGCACCGGGCGACGGTGGCAGAGTTGATCGTGGATGAATTTGATGACTTCGAAGGCGTGGCCGGTGTTGAAAAACAACCTGGCTCCCGCGACGTCTCGAACGGGTAGTCGGTAGTAGTTGATACCAACGTGCAAGTTGGGGATGCTTTGGCTGACGTTGACGACGTGGCGGATGTTCCGTTGCATCAATCCTTGATAATCCGCGGCATTGAAGGAAGATCCAAGGTAGAGAGAAGTGTGGGTGAACGGGTCGGTGAAGATGCGGGACGGGGGGTCGAAGCAGAGGACTTTGTAATGGGACCATCGTGGTAAGGGAGGGTAGGGTACGACTTGCCAAGAATCTTTGGGTGGCAGTTCGCCTCGTACCGGTGCAATTCCTTGGTAATGGTAGATCCAATCCATCACTTTTGCAGCGAGCAAACGCAACAACGGCTCCATGGTTGATTTATTCAATAGACATCATTAAAAAAAAAATAAAATAATATATTTTATTAGGCAACTTTCTCGATATTCAATTCGTCGAATTCGTCCTCTCCAACCCACACCCAGTACGGCTCTTCTTGCTCCTCTCCACGGTTTCGGCTGGGCATCATGTTCGACACCCAGGCCACCGTTTCGTACGTTTTGCGGGCATTGCTAACCACGTAGTAGATCCCCACCCCCATTTTCAAACTCATCGGCAGCAACTTCCACCCGATGTTGAAGACCACGTCCATTTGTTTGTTGTACGTTCTAGATTTTTTCCGTTCTAGATTTTTTTTCCGTTCTAGATTTTTTTTCCGTTCTAGATTTTTGTTCCTTCCATTGTTGTAAAATAATGCTCCGTTTTCTTCTTGTAGACGGCTTGCATGACCACGTTGACATGGTACCCCGAAACCACCGGCTTTTTTTCCAACTCCTCCATGATCGTGGCTACCGGAACCGTTGCCGCGTACGAAGTATACAATTCAGGTAAAGAATACGAGTGCTTTGTGAATATCTTGTTGCAGACGTTATTTAAATTGGAAAGCGGTACCAGTATGAACGGCGAGTCGTCTACCTCCGCTTCTTGTATGGTATGGTTCAATTCACTCCCTTTGAGATCGTAATGTATTTGTCGCTCTCCATTCACGAATTCTACCCGCATCACCGACATCCCTAGATTGTAATTGCGAAATTCGTCGGCCACCGGCTGCAGCAATTGTCGGTCGAGCACCGCGCCGTAGCAACTGAAAGCATGCTCCCACGTGGTTCCTACCCGCTGCAAGACGAGGTACTCGTGTTTCTTCACTCTCCGCCGCAGTTGCTTGTATACTGCCACGCTTGGCCACGCTTTGTTCATGTCCAGATGAAGCAACTTGGCTTTCCGCGCCATGGCTTGGTAATAAATACCACTTTTTTCGACCACGTTCCCGTCTGTATCCTTTACGATGGTTTCGTCCAATGGCAACTGTATGGATTTTAAATAGTGTAGGATGTACAAAAGCATCTCGTGCTTGCTCTTGTACTGGACAAAGGTTCGAATGGCTTCGTCCGTGTACAATTCCTTCAATTCGGCGAGGAACGACGACGTACTTTTTCGCTTGGTCCAGACCTCGCCATTTTTGCCAAATTGAAACGAGAAATGTTTGATTCTAGTAAAAATAAAATTCGTTTCCGGCTGAATGTAATGCCGCAGGACATTCTGCTCCTCGTCGGTATAGTCAAATAATTGCTTCGACGCGTCAACAAAAATATGATTATTCATGTTGGACTATGTATTTACAAAATGATTGAATATGTTTTATAATCTACAATTAATATATATTTACAATTATCAATTATCTATAATGATGTCGTCCATTTATTTTAGTCCATTCATTTTTTGAAACCATTTAAGGTGAAAGTATCGGTATACCGGTATTTTTGGCACGCGCGTATCTTTTGGAGAAAATAAATGATAAATGAAAAAGAAACCAAAAGAAACGAAATCACAAAAGAAAAACAACAATCCAAACGATGGACGATTTGAAACGTATAGTGAACGAGTTGGACCCAACGTTATTTGGAACGGGTCCAATAGAATCTGAATTGCCACCTGAAAGTCATTTTCGCCCTATTCAAGAAAAAAACCGAGGGTTGGAAGCAATGTTTGAAGAAATTGAAAAGGAGGTCCATGGTGCATTTCACACTGGTCGAACCAATGTCCATTACGACAAAGATATATCCGACATCATACAACGACAAAGGCGGGTCAACACTGCCAAATATGAGATTGTACGGAAGGAGATGGAAGAAGAACCAAACAATTTGTATTTTGCGTACAAAAAAGGAAATTGTTATATCATGTACAAGTTGTATGGCAAACGACAATGCAATTTTTACGTGGATCGGAATTGGACCATCCACCACATTGTCCCTTGCGATAAACTATTAATCAACTTTACGGTTTTACGGAAGGAAGATGCCACCGATCAACTCTTGGAGGCGTGCGAAGATGGGTGGAAGTGCGTATCAAAAAATTAAGAATATAATTGTTTTATGACATTAAGAATAAATTCACATTTTAATTTAACTTGGTTTTAAATTCATTACCAAAATCCAGTCAAGTTGAGTAATACTGCGAATGGTAATAGTTAATTTTTGGTAAATGCGAAAAACTGCTCGCATGTCCATACCATGTGGGTAGATTGTCAAAGAAACCGCACTATACGTCTTCCTTGCTTTTTTGACTCTTCATTACTTTTTTGAACGGAGACAGTAACAACAACTGCTTTCCCACTTTTTTCAATCTCGCGTTTCAAATTTGGGGTCAAACATACCGAATTGATAATGTCATGCATCTCTTCAGTATTTCCGTTTTTCTTCCAAGCAACTAAGCCACGAAATGATTGGTCAGTATTGTGAACATTACTGTTCAGTTTTAAATTTTCCATGGTAAACGTCCAATGAGGACGAGGAACTGCTCGCATGTCCATACCATGTGGGTAGATAGTCACGGATCGTGTCAAACATGGTTCTTGCTGTTTTGACTCTTCGGGTTCACGTACACTCTCTTGCAATTGCTGCAACTTCTTCTTCAACTCCTCGTTTTCACACTTCAACTTTTTATTTGCCACTTCCAACGATTCCATGTTTTTCCTCTTTTTGCTTTCACCAAATTCTTGCGCTCGTCTGTAGGTAATCTCAGAGTCCAGTTTCTGGTGCAACTCTTCGTATTTTTGGTTCAACTTTTTTTCCAACTCGCTCTCTTGCAATGTTACTTTGGATTGGACTTCCTCCATTTTAGTTGAAACTACATCGATGATACTATCCATATCATCTTGTATTTCTTTTATAATTTGCGTTCTTTTTATAAAACAACTCATCTTTTTGAATTTGAAATAGTTTTTAATATATATGTTTATCTAATTTATATGTATATATGGTTATGTATTATATATATATTTCATTAATTAATTATTCATATTGCAAAAAATGCGTTTTTTTATTTATTTCCCGTTCTTTGAATGGTGTTATAGATACATACTTCTTAGGAACGGCAACCCTCGCTTGATCTTTCGTATTCCCTCCTCGCACAGCCCGGCCAACTTGCTATCGGCGACGGTGGCCATTTGCTGCAACAGTTGGCACAAGCGCTGCACCACCTTGCAGAAATGCCCCACATTCACCCCGTACGTCTGCACGATCGCCGCCACGGAATTTCCGCAACTCCATTGGTAGATCGGCCCCATGTACAACGACCCCGCCTGCTGGTCGCACAAGTCCACCTCATCCGAGATCCTTTTCACCTGCGCGCAAAATTCGTTGTGCGGCTCGTCATGCTTCTCCTCCACCAAAAAGCACGTCAACCCCGACAGAAAACGATGCACGTCGTCCCGAGGCAGCACGTGGCGGTACCAGCACTCCACCAACGTCACCGGATCCTCCACCGCCAACAGTGCGCTGACCAACCGGCCTTTTGCCGTCGGGACCCGCTGTGCCAAATAACCCAGCGTCTCCAACTTCCGCACGATGTGGTGGTACTTGGCGCCGAACAAGGGGGTGAAAAACCGGCGTTCCATGTCTGCGACCGCTTCCACCATGTCGTAGCATTCCTCGATCGTCTCCTCCGGCCCTTCCATCACCAACTCGATGCAACGCCGCATCTCCGTCAATGCAAGCATAGTATCGACATGTATGACGCCGCCTATTTCCTTCTTCACGTCCAATATCCACTGAACCTGGCAGAGGTCTTCCGATTCGTACACTTCGAAGGTGAATGGACGCTCTGCCCAGCGCTTGAACCGCCATTGGTACGGGTGCATCCGGGGGAACGGCGCATCCACCAGAATGTCCATCCCCTCCCTCAGCCCCAGAGCCCACTTGTGGACGATTTGCCGGCATTTGGTGGCAACTTCGATGAACTTCAACTTGTACTTGGCTTGCTGCACGTAGATCGGAGGGAAGGTGCTTATTTTTTGCTCGCACTCGTGGTAGAATGGGAGGACGTGGGAGTAATCGACGGACGAAAACGGGGATTCGCACAAGACCTTCTTCGTGTCGATGGAGGCGAAGAGAAAGCAGTTCAGCACCGTCCGCGGGTTGACGATGCCTTGCCCTTCCACGTGCTCCGCCTTCGTTTCGAAGATGTCCCGCCAATGCATGGAATTCTGCCATTGGCAGAGGACCACCATCCCTTTTTTCTCGCCACATCCAGGGCGGCCAGCGCGACCGCAAATTTGGAAGAACAATGCGCTGGGAAGCCAGATCATGCCGTGCTTCGAGGGCATTTTCGACGAGGTCAACACCGTCGTTTTGACCGGTAGATTGATGCCGGTGCTGAGGGTGCTGGTGCAGAAGATCAACTTGGCCAGATTGTGCTTCGCCATCGTGCACACGGTTTCCAAGTACTGCTTGCACAGCCAACTGTGGTGGAGCACGATCCCTTTCTCCGCCAACGCCGCCAACTCCGCCACCAGCGCGTAGTCCTCCGCTCCCATGCGGCGCTTCAACCGCTTGAACAGCATGCGGACCTTCCACTTGTCTTTTTGTTCATGGAGCAAATCGATCCCGCGAACGGAGTCCGCCATCTGGTTCAACTTGCGGCAGGAGAAGGCCACGCACATCGCCGGTAGCATCTCCTCTTTGCGCAGCCGGTACACCATGTTGATCAGGCGCGTCTTCAACTGGTTAAAGGACAGTCGGTCCGGCAAGTTCTCCGTGTACAAGTCCTCGTTGGCTTTCTTCCATTCCGCGTCGTCGATGGTATGTCCAGACCCGACCTTGCGGAATTGGTAGCCGATGTCCAAATAATATTCCAACGTGATCGGGCGTTCGGTGGCTCCCACCAGATACGTGGGACATCGATTGACTCGTCCCATGTTTTCCGCCAACTCTTCCGGATTCGGTATGGTTCCAGACAAGGCCACGATGTTGCTGCGCAGTTGCGGGTGCGTCATCATTGCTTCCAGTACATGCCCGCGATCGTTGTTCATCGAATGGATTTCGTCAATAATCAGGCAAGGGCAATTGTCCATCCAGTGTGGATTTTTGTCCAGTTGGATCTGCACGATCTCGTAGGTGCAGACGCAAATCAACGCTTCTTTCTCGTTCTCCTGGGTCGGTCCGGTCCACAGGCCCACGGTGGAGACGGGCTCCATGGCCGGGCCTCCGTAGTAGTACTCGTCGGAGTACATGTCCTGCTCGTCTTCCTGGAACAGGATATCAACGGTGGGGGTGTCCCGGAACAAATCGCACAGATCGGCATACTGCTGCTCCGCCAATGCTACCAACGGGACGGCGATGCGAAGGTTGCACTTGTGCTGCACCGCCAGTGTCGCAGCATACTTGATCAAGTAACTTTTTCCGCTGCCGGTGGGGGAAGCGCATAGGATGTTCAACTTTTCGGTTCCACGGTACAACTGTTCGAGCAAATGGGCGCTTTGGCGCTGGTACGGGTACAACTCGTACGACGTTTGCACCAGCGGCGCTTTCCCTTCTTCCGTGGGTCGCTTGGCGTAGAGGGGAGGCGCAGGCGCGCCGGTCCGAAGAAGGTCTTGGGCTCGTTTCAACATGATATTAGACGGGTTCTTAACTGGACTGGATGAATTACAAGTGCGATAATTACAAGTGCGATAATTCCGAATTGTATGGACATGTTGTTTGATTTGTTATTGCTCTCATAAAAAAAAATATATCATGACCGGTTTACCGGTAAAGACAGGCTTGCCAGTTTGAGAATATAAGTGTAAAAACCCAGATGAATAACAAGCAAGTTCAAACCATGGCAAGATGGACAAGTTTGTCGGATGGGACAAGCCGCAGCGCCAACTCAACGACTTCTTCCAAACCGTAGAGAATGCGGTGTTGATGGTGTCCGGTCCAGTGGGCGTGGGGAAAAGCACCATGCCGAGGCATTTCGCGAAGAAACATGGCTATCGGTTGCTGGAACTGACATCGACGGCGACGTTGGATTTCATGCAGCGCAAGCAACCGCAAAAATGCTTGCTGTGCATCGACGACTACGACAGCGCAACGGCGTACTTCAAAGGGTTTGACGCGGCGTTGAAGAAACAGTTGAAGAAAGGCCAGCCGAAGATGAAAGTGTTTCTGTCTGGATCCGACTTGTACCAGATCCAGCGGTGGTTCATTGGCATCGAGGTGGTCCACGTCAAACTCTACCCGCCGTTTCCAAGCGCCATTCGATCGTTGTTGCGCACCAAGTCGTGGAAGGTGGCGAAGGCGGCGCTAGGGGATGTGCGGAAAGCCCTCCAACTGGACCGATTGCAGTGGGGCCACCAAAAAAACGACGACTTGTCGGATTTCGACATAGCGAAAATCATACTGGGCGATCGACCCAACCCAGACTTCCGCCATGCTTACACGTATGGGGCGGTGGAATGGGCATTTCATAATTACCTGGATGACGTGGAGGACATCGAGGACGTGGTGGAGTTCTCGGAGCGGTTCAGCAGCGTCGGCACGTGCCGAGAAGCCATGTTGTCGTTGAAGAAGCCGACCCCGCTGCTGGTTCCGAAGCGGCAACTGTCGTGGAAGCACCGGGACAAACTGCGGCGGTACAACCAGAAGCGATCGTTGAGGAAGATCGGGGAGAAGTTCGGGGTGTTCGGGATGCCAGCGGAAGAGTTGCACCACTATTTGCGCTGCGTGCGGTCCCTTCGGTATTTACCATTGGACATGGAGAAGCGGAAGCAAATGTCGGCGCAGCACGGGCTGACCATCGAGGACAAACGGTTTATTTTCGCCACGAGGAAATGATGCGTTGACCCGGTCCACTTTTCTTTCCTTCACAACAGTAAAAAGTATGGCAAAAGTTGTTAGAGTACCGTTAAGTATAAACGAGCACATCCAGCACGTGAAACTGCGCAATCCCAATCCAGGGTACATCTGCCTGACGGACGAGATCGACGAGGACGCTGCGATCCAGTTCGAGCGGCACTTCCGTGTTTTGGAACACAGCCCTTGCGAGTTTATTATGATTTACATTCACTCCACGGGTGGGTGTGTGTACAGCGCGCTTCGGATCGTGGACATCATGAAAAGTTCAGAGAAACGGTGCGTGACAGTCTGCTCGGGATGTGCCATGAGCGCGGCTGCCTTGATATTCTCACAAGGCGAGTTGCGGTTCATGAGTGAAATCGGCACGATCATGGTCCACGATGCATCGATGGGGTTCGAGAGTGAAGGGAGATTGAACGACGTCGAAGTGGAGGCGACGGAATTACGACGCTTGACGGAACAAGGGTACGAAATGATGTCCTTGAACATTGGAAAGAAAAAGAACTTTTTCGAGAAGCGAATGGGAAAAGCGAACGTGGACGCGTACATCAGTTGCGAGGAGGCGCATAAGATCAACTTGTGCACGCATATTGGCATCCCTCAGATGAAAACGAAGGTGGAAGTATCGATCGAGTTGAGTTGCAACGGGATTCCGCTGTCGGATTTGAAAGGAACAAGGAAGAGTAAGAAGCGTAAAAAATCGATATAAATTTTAATTAATAAATTTTTTTTTTAAATTGGATCCATGTACCACAACTCATCCATTCGTTGGTAATCGATGTTTCGTGCGGTTTGAGTCAATTGAAATTGAATTTTTTTGGTGTATAGTGGTCTCACTTCCAACTCCGAGTGGGCGTATTTGCAATTGACGTATACACACTTGCCGTTTTTGTCTTTTTTGTTGGTGCACCTGCTTGTTTTGTACTTGCGATCTTTCGTATTGCTTGTTTTCGCGATTGGTTGATCGTGATTGAACCTGCAAATGTTGCCATATCTACACCATCCATTTCTTTTAAACATTTTACACTGCACGGTAGGGTTTCCAGTGTGCTCCTTTCTCTTTTTTAAACCATCTTCCAATTCTTTACTTGTATGGGCAAACGTGCATCTCAATCTAGTGCATTCTCCTACACCATCGAATTGATTTTGACATGGCTGGCTTTTATATCGAAAATCAGCATTTTCTTTCCCAGCATGTTGGACATTGGGAAACAATATAATTTTTTTTTTGTTAAGTCTTCGTTTAAAGTTCCTTCTTTTTACAATTGGAAGGTTGTTTTGAACTTGAAAGTATAATTCTGCTAATGTAGGCATAATTTTATTACTTAATCAATTATAATTAATCAATTTATCCTATATATATTTACTGGTACTTGTATGTGTATTATATCTATTGAATAATATATAGATATATATTATTACTTGTCCGTATTTTAAATGCGTTTTTTTACAGTGTCGTTAAAAGTACCACTTACAAAAAAGCCAATTTTTTAGCGGTAAACCGGTAGAAAAACAAAATCAATAAATCAATAAATCATCTATAAATCAAAAATAATATATATATATCTATATATTATTCAATAGATATAATACACATACAAGTACCGAAGTAAAAGCAAATATGTATTCGTTTCATAAAAACGAAAAAGCCAGTGTGACTGGGGAAACTATATATGGTTGGTTCAAACCCTTTTGCAACACGAAAAAAGGATCCATTTCCACTTGTAAAAATGTTTTTGGAGTGAGATGTCAATACCATGACGAAAATAGATGTATTAGTCTGCCAACATTGGATCACGAATGCAACGTCGTGCGTACAAAAGTACCACCGAAGGAAGAGCATGTGTTTTCAAAATACGATACTTGCGGTTACCAAAACGAATACACCGCCGCCATTTCCATCAATCAAAAATCGATGGCTTGCATGATATGCGTGCACAACATACGCCAACATCTCTCTGACAATCCTGAGTTGTTTATTCGGAAAGTCCGACATACATTGCAACAAATGGAAGACGTGGATTTAAGCACGTACAATCCTACATTTACCAAGTGCGTCGGCACGGACGACGGTAATCTAACAGATCTATTGAAAGATGTAGAGACGTTTTTGTTCAACGGCAATTTCGATTTTGGAACGGAGACGGTGAACCCAACTCCCAAACCACTAAATTTGTTATCTTTTAAACAAAAAACTTACAAATGCGATACATGCAAGGAATCGATGCAGAAATGTACCTGTATCGAAATGGTAACCAGCGGCACAATGACCGTCAGCGGATTCAAATACAGAAACGACCCGGAATTTCAAGCATTGGGCAAACAGTACAAGACAATTGAAAGGATGCTTTACACCACGACGCAATCCTACAAAAGAAAACGCAACAATGCAGTCCTACAACAAACGCATGCTGCGAGAAGGACTTTACAAAGAAAGAAGGAGGAGTACGATTGGAACAAAAATACGCTGTGGTATATCGGAATGGTTGCCTACTGTGCGTTTTTTAATACGATCCCAGCGATCAAACCGAACGTAAACCAAAACGAGTTGGACTGCGATACACTCTGCGAACAATTGTACAAGCATACGAAAAAATGTGACACGAATTTTGTGGATGTGAAGAATTTGTTGCTGAGTTTTCGTATTTTAAAACGGGAGTTTGACGACGAATCTGACGCCGAATCCGACGACGGTGCCACAGAATCCGAGCGAATGAATCGTTGGTTACGATCAAAAATGACAGAACAATTAAACAGGGATGTATAAAAAAATAATTTTAAATTTATAAAAAATATTATTACACCGTCGATTTGGCGATTTGGAAATTCTCGTCGTTCCCATACTTTCGCTCAATGTCCTTGGCGGTGAACCCTGACCGTAACCCTAATCTTGCCCTGCCATAACACTCATACGTCGTACGGTCTACCCCGGCATAATTGTAGTACCCGCTGCCAGACCCTTCCAAATTTGTCTTGACCACGAATTTCGGAGAGGTGGTTCGGGGAAAAGCAACCGTACGTGGAGAAGCGTAGAAGCGGTATCGCTGCTGGAACAACGCGTTTGAAAGGACAAAACTGGCGTCCCACCCGTCCTCCCCGCCGTAATGGAACGACGGAGGTCCTTTGAAAAACGAGCAGATCGTCGAGCATGCGATGGCAGGGATCGGCCGTTCTTGGATGTTGGGCGCTGCTCTGGCAGTCAAAATTGGACAATTGTCGTACGATTGGTAGCATGGGAACCACGCGGTTTGGTCCACCGGTACATGCTCGGGAAAGGTTGCCGCCATGTAGGTCAGTATGTTCGGGGTCATGCTTGGCTTGACCTGGCCAATGGTGAATTTTTTTCCATGGCTCGTCAAGACGGCACGCTTGGTCGGCAAAGATCGGTACTGCTTCGTCAACTCGACGTCGAACTGCTCGGCAAATATGGTTCCAGGGGTTGTGATCAACACGTAGGTCTCGTCGGCATACAGTTGATCGAGGGCAATGTCGTAGGCTTCCAACGTTGTAGGATACTGGCCTGCATGGAAGGTTTTGACGCGGATGGTCTTGCTGACGTAAGGATCGTACGCGCTTGCTTGCTGGTACAACCCATACACATCTTTGGACGTCGCAGTGACGCATTGTACGATCCCGAAAGACAATTTTGCGGGGCACAGCGCGTCCAAAAGCATGTGGCGCATGGTGGATGCGGCGGCGTAGTTGTCTTTGTACGCGTACATCAAGACGAAGATGGTGGGTGCATCGGCGCACGTGCTTTGCTGCAACCGGCGCTTCTTCTGCGCCTTCAAACCTTTGTCCAGCGCGCTCATCAACACGTACACTAGGGCCGCGCCAAGCGCGTACCACACGAAAGTGGAGGGCTCCATACGTTTTTTTCACACGGTAATATTATTTTTTTAGGATGTTGCCGCGGGACCCCTACAATCCACCCAACTGGTTTTGCTGGTCGTAGTAGGCCGACCAATCCAACACGATTCCTTTCTTCTCGCACAACGTTTGGAACTGCTTGAAGATTTCCGCCTCCCGTGCAAACAGCGTCGCGCAAAACACGAACTCTTCCACCGGGCGACTCAACTCGAAGCCTTTTTTCTGCTGGTACTGGTTCAGCCGCTTCGCCGGGTGGCGAATCCGGTTTTTCCCGAGTTTCTCGCTGACGAAGTCGATGACGTCGCCGCTAACTAGAAGAAACAAGGCCCAGAGGTCGTCGGATTGGTTGGGCATCTCCAGTTGCTGGTACAGCACTTTCGAATGTTTCTTCGGCGTGAACTGGCGATGGATGTATTGCGTGAAGTGGAAGAGGGAGGAAGCGCCAGAAATCCACCACGTGAAGGTGGGCCCTTTCGGCAGCAACTCCACCACCCCGCACACAATATCCCTCGCCTTTGCTTCCTCCTTCCCTTCGTACCGGACGGGTCCGACGTGGATGCAGTCGCGACGTTTGGTCTTTTGGAAAAAAATTCGTGTGTTGGCTCGATGTGAGGTCAAGGTTAATTTGTCTGCAAACGCGTAGTAATGGGCAGGTGGAACGTCCACCACTTTCAGCACCCGGGCAAAGACCAGCACGCCCAACTCCGCTTTCAATTGATCCAAATAAAACTTCATTTATGAGATATTTTATACATATATATATATTTATATTTATATTATGTGTGTCTTCTATAAATAGTTAGTCATTTGGAGGACCGGTAAACCGCGTCTCCCATTTTTTCCAACTACCAATCAAACCAACCATGCCCTTGAGAAAAAGAGATATTTTGCGATTGGAAGGAGGCGGACCCAAAAAGATAGTGTTGCGCAGGGAGTACAACCGACAAGCCCGCATTCGACGCTTACTAGGCGGTAATCAGGAAGCAAGGCGCATCGTACGAGCAGCAGTGCTTGCCTACCTTGACGAGCACGGGTCGGAGGAGACGCCGGCCTATTTTTGCGAACTGCACGAGTCCGACATCGTTCCGTACATGGAAGATTCGGCGGTAAAAACGCAGTTTGAACAAGGAAGTGACATCTACATCGGCGACTTTGTCGAATGCGATGCGATTTTGGAGGAATGGAGAAATCAATTTAAAAAGGAAAAAGAAGAAGAGGAAGAGGAAGAACAAGACGACGAAGAAGAGCAGCCTTGTGCAATTTTTGCAAAGACCAATCGGTGCCGGAAAAGCAAAGTGAGCGACGGTAACTGTTACTACAACAAACCAACGAAGCGATGTCGAAAAAAATAAATTGGCATCATTTTTTTTCAAATACTATATAAAAAAACATGAATAATAAAATAATTCTCATCCTGCTGGCATTGATGGTGTTGATGGTGGCTCCAACTAATTTACAAAATACACCAGGTGGCGGTACTGGTGGGTGTTAAGAAGACAGCAGTTGCCGGACTTTTCCAGCGGTTGCAAAGACCAATCGGTGCCGGAAAAGCAAAGTGAGCGACGGTAACTGTTACTACAACAAACCAACGAAAAAAATAAATTGGCATCATTTTTTTTCTATGTATATAACCAAAACATGAATAAAAGAATTCTCATCCTGCTGGCATTGATGGCATTGATGATGGATCCAATTAATTTGGCAACAGTAAGGACTGATTTACCAGATGGCGGTGGTGGTGGGTGTTAAGAAGACAGCAGTTCCCGGACTGTTCCAGCGGTCAAGTCCACGATGTCTTTCTTGTACATGGTCCGGCCGGTCGTCTCTTCGATGTAGGCCCCGACTTGCATCATTTTCAGCGAATCGATTCCCATTTCGCACAGTTTGGTGTCGTCCGGCACGTTGGCGAACGAGACTCCGGTCAGTTGCTCGACGACGTCCATTTTTTTTCTACACCTCTGATATTTTTTGCGACGACGGGTTCAACGCAAGTCGCGTCATTTTCAACGGAGTGGGCAGCGGCTTTGACGGCAACGCGGACCCTGCCTTGTGGCAGCAAACGTTGGATTTTTTGGCAAAGGTGCGGAGCGGGGGGTACGTTTTCCCGTTTGAATACAGTTGGCTATCGAGGATGCTCAAGCACGAGCGCGGGTTGCCGTTGTAGCAGCATCGATTTCCACCTTCAAGGTACATGGAAGGAGGGCATGCGACTTTAGAACTCATGGAATATATATTTTTTTGTTATACTGAAAGAAAAAAAATTAATTTACTTTTAATACTTCGGTTTTTTCCTTCGCTTGAACAGGCGGCTCAATTCGGCGTGGCTGGTAAATGTTCCGGAAGAATTCAACCCTTTCAACAGGACTTGGTGGAACGGATGTTTCGCGTTGGTGGTCTTTGGTTGCTGCTTTGGAAACAAGCACACGTGCAGATCTGCTGGCAACTTTTGGGCTTTGCTTTTGAACTTTTGGCAACACACGGTCGTGCGGCATTCGGCCCCTGTATTGGTGGAGAAGCACCGCTGCTGAGCACCGGTAACGACGTTGATATCGATATACGTGTTGTCTTGATGTTTTCCTCCACCCTTTTTGTTTTGACAAATACCGCAGTTGGGTCCTCTCAAGTACACGCGAACCAACGAGTTCGGGTTTTTCGCATCCATACGAATGACTTTGTCCACTCGTATGCGCTGTTTGTACTGTGTAAACTCTTTTTTGATGAAAGCCTCTATAGCCTGGCACGTTTTCTTGTCTGCGATCTCTTCGGCATTTTTCAATCGCGTCTCTTGCTTCTCCATGGAGGTTTTCTTGAGCCTTTTTCGCTTCACCGTCGATTGCACGATTTTAGGACGGCCGTCTTCGGTAGTGGTTTTCATCCACCTTATTCCATCGATATCGTCTTGGCTCAACTGAATGTGCTCCAATACGTCGCCGCCGCGTTCCATGCCATCGATTTCGTACCTGTGGTGGTAATTGGCTTCTGCCTGCGTCTGGAACGGCGTGCTGATCGACGTTTCCATCCACAACAAGGTGCGATCGGATTTCAATCGTTGCAAATGTGACGGGTCTTTTTCCCCGTTTGCCTTTATCACCTGTATCATCTGGTAGACGGTGGGGTCGAAAAACATTTGCGTGCCGAAATTGCATTTGGAGCACTCCGCAGGCTCGCTGCAATCGCACTTCACTTTGTACTTTCGCATCCCGATCATGCGCATGCCGCCGTTCCGCATCGGAGAGAGGTCCACCGTATCTTCCCAGTCAATCTGGTACTGGTCGAGGGGGTAGACATCGTTCAGGCGATCGATCAATTCAAGACGAAGACGAAGCATGTTGTCCACGTGCAAGTACAGGCTGTGCGAGACGTGGTGGACGTTGTCTTTTATTTGCATTGCCCGTATGTGCGCGCCGAACTTTTTCCCGCCCTTTTTGTCCCGTAATTGGTTGGGGCACGCCACCGCGAATTTCAAATGGGGATGGTTCGCGCGCCACCCTGCTGGAAACATGGTGTCAATCGTCGGGAAGACGACATCTTTCACCATCTCCACGTAAGTGTCTGGGTTTAAAAATTTCTGCGCTTTGCGATTGCTGGGCTTCACCACCAGATCCAAGTCCAAAAAGAACGTTCGAACTTGCGTTGGAGCCAACTCGTTGATGTACGCGGACGCTCCCATCTTCATGTACTTATCCAACGTCTTGTAAAACATCATCTCTTTGTGCATGCAATTGTACACCCCACGGCGATGCTCTTTTTCTCCTTTTATTTGCGCTCCACCAGAAATGTCCGTGTGAGTCTTTGCCCTTCTTTCCTTTTCTGTGGAATTGGGGGGGTACCCGAAGTCGCGCAGCAACGCCTGCTTCAATCGAAGCGATTCTTCATCGAAATTACTGACGGTTTGATACATAAATTGGGTTCAAGTTATGGTGTCATGAAACAATTTCTTTTCTACTTCTTTGTTTGTTTGGTCGGTGGAAAAAAAGATATCGATCGGTCACCGAACCGGTATACCGGTACAACAAATACCTTAACTTTATTTTTCACAATTCAAGGTTAAGGTATCTTTCACTGGTTGCGGTGCCACAAAACATATTTTTTTAGATACGCCTTGATTGTTGTACGGCATCCGTACGTACCCACCCCCTGTCTTGGCCCGCCCAATCGCTTTTTTCTCCCATTTTTCTGTTACGCGATCCGTGGCGACCTCCACTTTTTTCCCAATATTGCCTTGTTTCAATTCACGTTTCATGTGCGCTTGTCGAAACGCCCAGACCATGCGTGTCGCAAGCACGACCAAGGCTATTACCGGCAAGACGGATTGGAGCAAGTTCATTTTTTTGTTACGGGGATAGATTTTTTTTCTGGAAAAACCAAGTCCGGTTCAGGCGCCGATCGATAGTCGGGACGTCCAAATACACGTGCACCCGAGTGTTGGCCTTCTCGTACTTCGATCCCGCGTGCACGCAGTCCCCGTCGAAAATCAAACAGTCGCCTGCCTTCAATGCGACGTCGCCTTCCCCATAAATGGACAATGTTGTCCCATCTTCCAAAGCCAGCACCACACCGCATGGTTTTTTCCGGACAGATTCCACCAATGCGGGATCGTAGTCGTAGTGCCACTGCTGCTGCTTGCAGCCGGCCTTCGAGTGCAGCGCAAACATCGGCCCGATCGTTCGGCCACGGACCACCCCTAGATGTTCCAAGGCGGTTGCAAACTGGTGGTGGAAGGGGTGGGACGGTTTCAGTTGGGTCTGCCACCGTTTTCGATCGGGGTTGAAGATGTAGGAGCCTTTGGTATGCACGAGGTCTTCGATCATTTGTCTGGTGCTGTCGTCAATGGGCAGCAGTTGCGGGACGATGCGGTACGACATGTTGTTTTTCGATAAAGAAAAAAAACGCAGATCAATTTTCAACGCAAAGAGTGAAAAAAAGTATGACTACTAAAAATGAAAGCGTGGAAACGAGTTATTCGTCGATCGGAATGGCTGGCAGGAGGCCGCGATCTAGGCGAGCGAAGACAATTCAATCGGGCCTTAAAGGAGGTGGGATGATCCGCGGCCAAATGTTGCACTACTACATCGAACACGAGGGCAAAACCTACCATTTGTTTGGGGACATCCACGACAAACCAGCATTGAACCTAAAAGATTGCGTCGATTCCGTACCAGTGGACGAATATTTACTCGAATTGACGCGACAACACGAACCAAGCAGCACCCATTTTCTAGGGGAATATCCCTATGTCGATCCATCGGATCCTCGCATCGGCATCATATACCGAAGTCGGTATTACTATGTAAAGGATCTTTTGAAAAAGGTCAAAGGCCGCTTGTCGTACCTGTACGACATGGAGTTGTTTTTCTGGAAAACCAAAATCAAAAAAACACCACCATCGCTACAATGTCATCCAATTGATATTCGCCAGGGTCCAGACTATGATGACATCGGCCTGTTGGCTCATCTCGATATTTTATGGAAGTTCGAGAAGACCACTGACAAAGACTTGTACGAGTTGTTGTTGTGGTACATCGACAGCCCGGACGCAATCATCCGAAGTCGAGCCGATTATCTTGCTGTCGCAAAAAAATACGTCAACACCCTGAAATACGAGAAAGAGTTGAAGCGACGCGAAATCCTGTCGCATGCCAAAACATCGTGTCCTTTGCATGTCGAAATAACCAAATATATTCAACAATTGTACCGACGCATCACCGAAAACGATGAGGATATGTTTTTGAACTTGGGTTCCCTAGTGGTAGACGCGTACGCGATGTATACCATGTTTGACCCGACAAAGTTGCATATTGTGACATACATGGGGATGAATCACATTCTCCATTACAAAAATTTTCTGCGGGGGTTGGGTGCGACTATTCAAGTGGATTTGAATGTAGGCGGATGCGTCGAAAAAATAAGTTAAATTACGATATTTTTTTTCTAGGTACCAGAACAAAAACCATGGATAGAACTGGCCTTGATCCTCGAACCGTTACCAGCGTAATCGACGACAGTCCGATATCGGTCGCCGATGTCACTACCGTGGGGGAAGATTTGGTCGAAGCATACCCAGAAGGCCTCACGCTGGCCACCCTCGTCCCAGCGGTAAAACTGATCCTCCGCCTGATCTTCCGCAAGTTGAAAAAGAAGAAAATGACGCGGGAGCAGAAGCGGCAGTTCATCATCGACTCTTTGCGATACACCATCGACAACACGGACAGCGGTCCGACGCTCGAGCAACTCGATGAGGTGATCAAAGAAATGGTGCCCAGCGTGGTGGATGCTTTTCTGGACCAGACGTGCCGATCCTACTTTGCGTCGTTGTGCTCGTGAAATTACATATAAAAACACACACCATGCCTGATTCCGTTTACTTATTGATCATATTTGCATTGCTCGTTTTGTATTTGAAAGAAGCGAGAAAAACGAACCTCAGGTGTCGGGTAGTATTTTTGTAAATCAAGATTACATATATTCGTTGGACCAGAAAAAAAAATGAAACCTATTACAAAAACAACACACCATGAAAACCGAACAAATCGCCATGTACGCTGCAATTGTAATTTTTGCATTTATATTGATCATGAGACCCACCCAGTTGAAAAGTCCACCTAAAGGCCCACACAACATTAGGTAATTTGTCAATAGGTGCCTGTGATTCCGTTTACTTATTGATCATATTTGCATTGCTCGTTTTGTATTTGAAAGAAGCGAGAAAAACGAACCTCAGGTGTGTCGGGTAGTATTTTTGTAAATCAAGATTACATATATTCGTTGGACCAGAAAAAAATGTAAACCTATTACAAAAACAAAAACAACACACCATGAAAACCGAACAAATCGCCATGTACGCAATTGTAATTTTTGCATTTATATTGATCATGAGACCCACCCAGTTGAAATGGTGGGAAGACGCCACCTAAAGGCCCACACAACACGAGGTAATTTGTCAATAGGTGCCTGTGATTCCGTTTACTTATTGATGTAGTATTTTTGTAAATCAAGATTACATATATTCGTTGTACCAGAAAAAAAATAAATTTTCAATAAAAACACACCCATGCCCTATTGATCATCTTTGCAATGCTCGTTTTGTATTTGAAAGAAGCGAGAAAAACGAACTTGGGCAACAGCCGCGGCGGCTCTTAATCCGTGATGGTTTCCTGGACTTCGAAGACGAGATTTTTCACCTTTCCGTCCACGTACTCCACGATCTCGTTGATCAGTTCCTTCAATTTGCCCTGGCGGTCGGCAGCGGTGTTGTCGAAGATCGCCCCGAGTTCCACGTCGATCTCGTGCTTGATGGCGTACGCCTCCTGCGGCAGCGACATGGTGGGCTCCGCTGCTTCCAGTTGCGACAAGGTATACAGGGACTGGATGACGGGCCGGGAGTTCCCGTACTCATGGAGTTGGTGGCCCATCTGCTCGATTTCCGGGTCTTTCGAAATGGCAACCTCCCCGTCTGTGTCTTGTGGCTTTTTCTTCACCATCCCGGAGACCATGCCGACTCCGAATCCAATGAGCCCTCCGATGGCGGCGGTTTTCAATGCGTTGGATACGATGGTAGTCATTTTGATGGAATGGTCGGTGAAAAACTCGGTCAGTTCCAACGCGGATATTTTTTTTTCCACCCTACCAATCAAAACAATGAAGCGATGGAGAACAACGTGTTTTACGGAAAAGAGAAAATACCCTGGCAGTACCACCGGCACTTGAACACGACGACCCCGCCCCGCGAAGGCTTTCAATTTTACGGCCATTGCTACAAATGCGGCAGGCTCGGGCATACCGTCAATCGGTGCCCGTTGGTGAAGTGCCGGGTATGCCGATCATTCCTTGCACACAGCACCGATTGTTGCGACCGCCGAAAGGTTCCACCGGTAAACCGCCCTGTTGCACAAACACTGACCACCCAAAACAATATGTTTCATGCATTGATGTAACAACAACGCCCAACAACAAAAATAACAGAATGGAAGACGTGAATCGAACCGAGGAATACCGCGTTCTGGTAGCGGAGAAAATATCGACCTTCGTGCGTATCGACATTGGGTGGGCTCGCGAAATGGAGCATTATGCCTTCCAGCGCTACCAGAATCCGGTGGCCTACTTGCGAGCGTTGAAACGGTGCGTCCACCACCTTCGCACACACGCGCCCTTCGACATGTCCCTGTTGGAGACGTTGGTCGCCGGGAACTTGGAGGAAGTGGAGGAGTACCAGCAACCGCGGCAGGAGGAAGAGGAAGAGGACGACGAGGAAGAGGGCCTACTTCAATGCTTCCGTTGCAAATCCACGCGCGTCGAGAGTTACCAGCGCCAGACTCGTAGCGCCGACGAGGCGATGACGACGTTTTGCATGTGTCTTGCATGCCATCATCGATGGAAGCAATGAGGAGCACTTACAGAGCGCGTAGATTCCTCCCGCAAAATACAGCAAGGTAGCGTAAGCGTGGCATTTTCGCATGATCAGTTGGTGGCACTCGTTCGGTAAGGCGTCCCAGATCTCCACGTTGGTCAAATGGTTGCAAATCGCGGCTTCCCGCGTCCCTTCCCAGCCTCCCAGCATCCGTGGGCCGTTCACGTACAGGTACTTTAGGGCATGATCCAACATGTTTGTTGACTGTTTCTTTCCGCGAGGGGTCGGTTGAACGCGGTGCTTTTTTTTTTCTCCGTGTATACAAAATATAAAAATGACCACTTTCAAAGACCGATACACGCTGAGCAAGCGAAAAGAAGAATCGACACGGATCGTGAGCAAGTACCCAGATCGAGCCCCGATCATCGTGGAAAGGGTGGCGACGGAGAAAAACTTGCCGCAGATCGACCGGAACAAATATCTGGTTCCAAATACCATCTCGTTCGGGCAGTTCATCTTCATCATCCGCAAACGGATCCAATGCCAGCCAAACGATGCCATTTTCCTCTTTATCGGGAAAGACCACTTGGTGCCGATCTCGAAGACCATCGCGGAGGTCTACGAGGAGATGAAGGACGAGGAGGACGGGTTCCTGTACTGCAAGTACGCGTCGGAGAGCACGTTTGGGTAAAAAAAAAGAATTACTATTTCTGTATTTTTTTTTTCGTTTACATGATGGCGCCGACGGCTGCTCCAATACCGACGAACATCTCTACACCAGGGTTAGATACGCCTAGTATTTCCACCCACCTGAATCCAAAGTTGTTACTACCGGTCAATACAAACGCTTGGTAGGCCGCGTAGCCGACC
>PBLX01000042.1 GCA_002722435.1 Legionellales bacterium
TGATTTTTTCATCTATTGAATTGGCCGATAAGCTCGTGTATTACGCAACCGACATTCATTACAAACGATTCCAGAACGAATTTTCGACGAATAAAGCAGCGGAAGCGTTAATAATGGGAAAAATTCTGAGACTGCTAGAACCATCTATTTGGAGGGGCGCGAGAGCTTGTATAGTCAACCGAAGAGATGAGGGATTAACAATTGGCTCTTTCAATCCGAACGTTATTCTCTTACCAACTAGGCCGTTATCCTCTTTCAGAGAGCCCTCGGCGAGTAAATTAAAGTGCATCGAAGAGGCAGATGTTATCCAGTTGGTATTTGTCGGAGGAATCGGAAATAGACCCAATAAGTCAGCAGTTGAATACTGTGTGAGAGAGGTACTTCCAGCTTTGGCTAAAACTTCTGGACGTAATTTAGTCTTTAACCTCGTAGGGGAAGGTTGGAGTGACGAAAGCGATTCTTTTAGCTCTCGTGAGTTCCGAACGATTGTCCACGGGCGAGTCAGCGATCAAACCTTAGAGGAAATTTACGACAAAAACCTCTTTTGTCTAGCTCCTCTTTTATTTGGGGCCGGCGTTAAAGGGAAGATTATTGAAGCAATGCATAATGGGCTTATAGTCTTGACCACGCCTGTTGGGGCAGAAGGCATCGATTCGCTGTCACTTCCAAGCTTCGAGAATATTGAATCAATGACTGACTATTTCAATGCCGTTTTGAATAACGAACGTTTCTACATAGAAACTCTGCAAAGATACAACTCTTACCTAAAGGCTAACTACTCTGTAGAATCTATGGCTTCAGGATTGGGCATCACTAGCTAATGCTGAAAAAAAAATTGGTTCATTGAGAGAATGAAATGAGAATACTTGGCATCAACGATGGTCATAATGCGTCCGTGTGCCTAACGGAGAATGGAGTAATAAAGTTCGCTCTAAGCGAAGAGCGCCCAACAAGGAAGAAAAATTATTTTGGCATGCCGATCAAGGCCATCAACCATGTTTATGACAATTTGGCTGATAAAGACAGCATAGATTATTTCGGAATATACAGAGACCACGGCGGGGATTTTTTAGCTTTTCGCTGGGCGATACCGGACCCAACTAAGAAGATGTCTTTTGCTGGGAAAGCACTTCGACTTGTTGTTTCCCGTGTGGCGACAAAATATATGGAGATCGTAAGCCTGGTAGTGCCCAAGTCTTTGGTGCGACGCCACTATGCTCGATACCTCAAGGTGCCAGTGGAAAAGGTGGTGCTAGTTAACCACCACAGATCTCATGCTGAGTCAGCTGTCTTGTCATTAGACGCATCCAAAGAGTGGCTTATCTTTACAGTGGACGCGGAGGGAGATAGTGAAAGTGGCACAGTTCACAGTGTGAGAGGTAACAACATTCTTAAGCTTGCATCAATTAAACGCCGGGACAGCTTAGGCTACTTTTATACTTGGATCACTGAGTATTTAGGTATGAAACCAAACGAACACGAGTTTAAGGTTATGGGCTTGGAACCCTATGTGCGTAAGAATACAGATCAGTACCTCCGAGCATATAAAAAGCTAAGCGGTCTGTTTCGATTTGAGGGCCTAAACTACGTGGCCAATGTGTCTATGGTTTCGCGGAGATATAAAAAATGGCTTCGCTCAATGTTATACAAAGAACGTTTTGATAATATTGCTGCAGCTGCTCAAAAAACACTCGAAGAAACAGTTACAAAATGGATATCCGGTTGGATTAAACAAACGGGAATACATAATTTGGCACTTTCAGGCGGCACCTTTATGAACGTCAAAGCGAGCCAAAGGATCAGCGCTCTCCACGAGGTTGGAGATTTCTACGTTGTTCCTTCCTCCGGAGATGAAACTACGGTTATTGGTGTATGCAACTATATAAGTCGTCAGAAGGGCGGCAAAAATCTTAATCCGCTATCTGACCTCTATCTAGGGGTAGAGTTCGCCGACGAGGAACTTTTGGAATGGGCGAAGAATGTCGGCTCAGTCGACTTAGAAGTGAAAAATGTCGCCGGAGACATTGAAAATGCGGTCGCCAAGCTCTTGAGCGAAGGCCAAATTGTCGCACGATTTGCTGGTAGGGAAGAGTTTGGCGCTAGAGCCCTTGGCAACAGATCAATCCTAGCACACCCGTCAAATCCAGAAACGATCTCCCAAATAAACAAAATGATTAAAGATAGAGATTTTTGGATGCCCTTCACGCCATCTATCCTTGCTGAAGAAGCGCACAGCTACATTCAGAATCCGAAAGGTCTCAACAGCCCTTATATGGCTATGACTTTTGACACTACTGAAACTGGACGCGAGCACTTCAGCGCAGCCATTCACCCTTATGATAAAACTATGAGGATTCAAATGGTCGACTCGGGCTGGAACCCCGCTTACCATAAGTTGATAAGGTTGTTTGGAGAAAAGACAGGGATTTACGGATTACTTAATACCTCCTTCAACTTACACGGTGAGCCAAATGTCCACACGCCTAACGATGCTCTAAGAACCCTAACATCATCGGGCTTGAACCATTTAGCAATAGGTCCGATTTTGATTTCCAAGATCAAATCTTAAAAGCAAACGCATATTTCAAAAAAAACTAGTTCACCGTAAATTCCATTTTTTTGCACTGGAGCAGGGGCAATGATCAAGCAATTACTTAAACGTCAATTTCCTTACTTGATCAAGTTAAAGAGATCTCTAGAGGAACCAACTCTTATCTATAATCTGTCTTTGGAAAAGAGTTACTCCGATAGGGCCAAAGCGCATCCAAACAGCTTTGTTCGCTATGGAGCGCATTCGTTTAGTCAGGCAGACGAAGATGGGTTGACCAATGAAATTATCAAAAGATTAGAGATAACCAAAGGGACCTTTGTAGAGCTGGGTGTTGGAACAGGGATCCAGAACAACACGCTCAACCTGCTCGCCCAGGGCTGGTCGGGATCTTGGTTTGGGGGTGAAGACTTAGACTATATAATTCCAAAGGGTTCAAGACTTTCATTTTGGAAAACTTGGATAACTCGAAAAAACGTGGTCGAGTTAGTTGCAAATAGCATCAAAACAGGCAGCTTATCGGACTTAGACCTAATATCCTTGGATTTAGATGGGAACGACTATTATTTTTGCCGCGAGATTTTAGAGGCAGGTATTTATCCGAAGGTTTTCATTGTCGAGTATAACGCCAAATTTATTCCCCCAATAAAATTCACAATAGACTATGACGAGAATAATGAATGGAAACAAGACGACTATTATGGAGCGTCCCTTCAAACACTTAATGACCTTTTTGAACAGCACCAATATTCATTAGTTTGTTGCAACGCAGCGACAGGTGTTAATGCATTCTTTGTAAGAAAAGAATTTTCCCCTTTGTTTCCGGAAGTGCCAGAGAACATATACGATATTTATGTACCTCCTCACTTCTTGCATTATTCCGGTCTGTTCTTTCCGGTATCTACACGTACTATTCTCAAGCTTCTTGCGTGAGCGCTGATGAGTCTCCTCTCAGAGAATGCATACCCTTAGCTTACATCCACTAATAGGTTGACTTTAGGATGATCAAAAAAATGTTGGCGAAAATCGCCTACCTTAGAGATCTGCAAATATTTGCCCTAAGGTTAAGAGAGCTTAGGCACGCAAGGGAAATAAGGGAAAATCACGGCGATAAAACAAAAGATCTGACCAATCAAAGAAAGAACATAGCAATAAATACTGTGAGGCACTACACGCCACAACTTCACTACGAATATTTCATTGCTTATCTTCTAGCTTTAAGAGGGC
The DNA here is from genome assembly GCA_002722435.1 of Legionellales bacterium. GTDB lineage: Bacteria > Pseudomonadota > Gammaproteobacteria > Comchoanobacterales > Comchoanobacteraceae > UBA7916. The sequence goes on from PBLX01000042.1 coordinate 3,776, forward strand.
ATAATGTTTTCATCTTTCTTGACGATGGATGCTTGGATCATTGGGACTCAATTAGGAAAGTGGAGGTCTCGGGAAGAGGGGCGCTTTCTCCATTTAAAGACGGTTGGGTACGATCGAAATACACATTGTTTCTTAGTCACCTAGTTAAGAAGGCATACCAACACGAGAGAATTAAAACTGTCGCTTACTCCCAGCTTCACAAGCGGACTTCTCCTTTAGAAAACAACCTTAAGGAGCACGACCAAAGACACATTATCTCATCGGCAAGACGATACGATTCCGATTACAAGAAGTGGAACGATGGTTCGATTCGAGACACTAGCTACTTTAAAATGAGCCAGGAAAATGCACTAACAGCCAGACAACTCGCTGTTGTCGCTTTTGAGAAATATAGGATTAAGAAATTGATCACGAGCCACGGGATCTATACCACTTGGGGGATTTTTTGTGATGTGGCTGAAGAAATGAATATTGAGACGTGTGTTTATTCTGATTGTCCTTACAGGACCAAAATGTTTTGGCTCACCCAGTTTGCAATCCCAAGGGCAGGGGAGGAGCCGAGTTGGCATCTGCATGCCGCATCACCTGAGACGACTATTTCACCCAAAAGAGCTAAAGAAATCGACGATCTACTGGAGGAAAGAATCCGATATAAGAGCAAGGACAACTTAAATTACTACCGTGTAGAAGCGCTCCATTCAAGAGTCATCGAAAAACAAAAAGATCAAAAAGTCTTCTGCATGTTCCCGAATGTTGTTTACGACGGAGCAATAGAGGAACGAAACGCACTATTCAAGGATCTCGTTGATTGGGTCACATCAACGATTAGGTATTTCGCAACGCAAAGAGAAAATATACTTGTGGTGCGCTGTCACCCGGCAGAAGCATCAACATCCTTCGCTAAAATAGATCAAAGCGAGATGCTCGAAACGATAATCAGAAAGGTAATACCTGAAATCGACAACATAGAAAATGTCACAATAATTTCCTCTAGTGAAGGATTGTCAACCTATGAATTCATCAAACAAAACGTTGATGTCGGGATCGTCTATGATGGAATGATTTCCTTCGAGCTATGTTACTTAAAGACGCCAGTTATATCTTGCGCTAAAGGACGTTACGCGGGATCGGGATTTGGATTCGAGCCTTCTACTAAGGAAGAATATTATAGCCTTTTACGTGAGTCTAGAACTACAATCGAAAATTTTGAGAGGGAATATGATGCTCGTAGGAAAAATCTGTATAAATTTCTCCAGTGGTACCTTTACGAAATCACATACTACTTCCCCCTATTTACAAAGAAAGGTGGTTTCGACTTTGACATAATTGGTACGTCTACTCACGACATGGACGAGGACGAAGTCCATGAACTTAAAAGAACCTTGAACAGACTGTCGTAAAGCGAGAGCACACTATTTAACATAATATATATTATACGAAGTTATTCATCCCGATAATGAGGGATAATCAAGGTCGTCTCTTAACTCTATAGGCGGCGACGGGAGATCTTTAAATACTCTCCATATCAGCCTGCTTTTCGGTCGAAAAACGACTTCTATCGTTAGGAAAATCAATATGAAATATCGATCTAGCCGACGATTGACTGCGAACCAGGATTCCAGAAGTCCTTTATAGGGCGCTATAATTTCTTGATAAAATTCCTGAGCCCTTTGCTCACCAGAAATCATATCCTCTTCGCCTCGAAATACAATCGAGCCTACACCAGATAGGCCAGGGCGAACATCACGAACCACCTTTTGCACCTCGGCGGTGTAATAGTTGAATGTTTCATCTGTCAGGGGCCTGGGTCCAATTAAGCTCATATCCCCTTTTAGAATATTAATAATCTGCGGTAGTTCATTAATCTTCGTTTTCCTAAGAAGCTTTCCCAATGGAAGTACACGCGGATCATTCTTAACGGTAACAGTTCGTGACCCTAAATTAGGGCTATCCTTTAGCATCGTTGCAAATTTCAGAAGTTGAAATCTCTCCCCGTATCTACCTATTCTGCTCTGCAAAAAGAAGACCTCTCCCTCTCCAGTCACTCTGAGAACGATTGCAATAGGGATCAAAAATGGCGAAAGAACGACCAAAGCCACCAACGCGAAGAATATATCGAACAATCTCTCCATATTTACATTTTCTGATCAAGATTTTTCCCAGTTTCAATATGTTGAAAGCTAGGAACTAAGTAATGAAATAGCTCCACTATTTCCTCTTTCGTCCATTTCCCTTTTGACCTCAGAGCATCGATTTGCCTTTCAAATTCGTCGAGTTGATTACTATCGTAGATGGCTGGGGATTTGATGACGCCAATATCTTCAAACAACGACATTTCAAGGTCCTCCTTATCCGTATAAAACTCCTCGAAACTTTTTTCCCCTGTCGTGTCACTTTCAAAAAAAAAGCAAGGCCATTTCTTCTTAGAAGCCAGCTCATTCATCTTTCCCTTTGCCTCATCCTCGGAAGAACAAAGGAATACGCTGAACCCTTTTTGTTCTAGATAATTCGTGGCGATTTCAGAGAATGTTTTCTGGTGGTTCTCTTCGCTGAGCTTTGGAAAGAATATGTCTCTATTCTTTCCTAACATGCATGCCAACAAACATAGTTCCCCTGATTCCTCGGGGACGAGAAAATATCGACGCACATCACTAGGCGCTGAAAAAGGTTGGCTCTTCATAAACCGCTGATTAAAACCATGAAGGAGAGATCCATCTGAAAAAGCGACATTTGCAAATCTCGCCATGGAGGTCGGCTGCGACTCACTCTCCCGCATCAGAAACATCTCCATTATTTTCTTACTTGCCCCCATCATATTTACAGGATTTGCTGCTTTATCGGTAGATACACAGAAGTAATTGCTAGAGTCCATAGATCTAGCGAGCCTAGAAGCGTGTCTGCCGTTAAATACGTTTACCCCAATCATTCTCATCAATGTATAGGGGTCTTTCTCGCTCCTTACATGTTTGAGCGCAGACAAATTGAGGACGAACTGATAAGGGCCCTCTACATCTACCATTGCGTCGAATTCGGGACTATTACAATCTAAGGCAAAGGTTCGGAAATCCCCACTCTCGCGTGTGTTAGTACTTCTAATATCTCGAACGAGCTCGACCATGTTGTTCTCCGAAATGTCAACGACATGTAATGCTAGCGGTGAACGCTTATAAAGTTCTTTCACAACAGCTTGCCCAATCGATCCAGCGCCTCCTAAAACTAGAAACCTCGAGCCGCGTATACTATCTTCCAAAAAATCTTTATGTTTTTCCAAGTCGCTCTCAAAGAGCCTTCCTGTTCTACCGACCAATTTCAACACGTCCATTTAAATCCTCCCCAAAAATTACCTGGGCGTACCATCCCTTAACCTTGATCTGAGTGATTCTTCGCCAATCTCTCAAAACCTAATGCGACCGAAAGTGGCGGCTCCCACTGAAGCAATTCCATTGATTCCTTGGGGTCTACTTGTAATGAACCAAAAAGTTTCTCCGCCATGGGTCTCATTCCAAATGCCTCAAAGACCGACCGTAGAACAGATATGGGTACTTTAAAAAGCTTCGATTTTCGTCCTTCTGACATAGCGATCAGATCGATTAAGGCCTTTGTCGAAAGGTCATGGTTATCGCTCACAAGAAGTGTCCTATGTTTTACCGCGGGTACCGAAAGACACGCCTCAATAAAACTGACTAGATTGTCTATCCCGATAAAACTACGGAGGTTGAGATCAGCGCTCGCGAAGGGTAACGGTATCCCAGATCTAACCAGTCGAACGATTCTCCCAAAATTCCCTAGCGCTCCTGGGCCATAAATTAAGGGTGGTCTTATTATCGTTACAGCTAACGAAGATGTTTGTGCAATCTTTAATAGCCCGAGCTCCGCCTCATGTTTTGATTGAGCGTAATCATCAACAGGTCGAGCAAGGCTCGCCTCAGTGAACGGCCTCCCATAAACTGTAGCCTCGCCATTGACCTTTATTGAACTCAAGAAGATGAACTCCCTGGCACCGCAGCGAAGCGCCCTTTTCGCCAGCTCAAGCGTTCCTAGGGTATTGATTTTCCGATATTCTTCCAAAGGGTTGCTGGCTACATCATTGAGAATATGCGCCCTACCTGCGGCATGAATAACAACTTCCGATCCGACGAGATCTAAGGCTCTTATTGCGTTCTCGTCAGTAAAGTCACAAAACATTTTTTCAGAAACGTAACCACTACTATCTGGTGGGTTGTTTGGAGTTCTCTCTATGGTGGCTATAGTGAACCTATCTGACCGGGACAGCTTTCTCACTAGAGCTTTTCCAACGAAACCGTTCGAACCAGTAACAACTACCTTCAATTTAATCCCACTTGTTTTCCGATTATACGCAGCGGATAAGCCTGAGATGAGCAACCAAGATCTTCAACTTAAACGTGATGCCGAACTAACGGTAAACATCCCCCGCTCTATCGACACTCGCTCTTTTTTTAATAAGTTCCGCCACAGAGAGATCCCCTTTTTGATCCGCTCTCGCCGAAAAAAGCGCCTTACCTCTCTGATCCGTGTCGTCGGCTGCAGGGCAGAGGTAATAAACAGCCAAGCTTTTCCTAAAATGATTAGCAGGACACTTGATGGCCTCTGGAAGGCCATGCCAACTATTCTGAGTAGTGTCGAACAATACCGCTCGGTTGTATATTGGACTGATTTTTCTTTTCAATTCGCCAGGTTCAGACGGACTTTCGTTTCCCCAAAAACCTAACCCTCCGCCCCAACTCTCTTTCCAGTCTTCGTTCAAGTAAACGATTAGATTAAGCTTGCGTTGCAACTTGAGTTTAGGGTGCAAAGAGTAGTCCAAATGAGTGTTCAATAGGCCGCCTCTTCCATGTATGTGCCAACCGCCACCGTTTAAGCCAATATCAGGATATAGCTTTTTATCACCGCCCAAATTTTTTTCTATAATGTCTATGAAATTTTTAGAATTTAAGAGAGAGAAAACCTTATATGTTGTTTCTGGGAATACGTTCCAATTATTACAAACCTTTTTGATCTCAATAGCGTTGTCGTATTGGTGCCAAATTTTGGAATCAAAAGCGGGGAATTCGCTTAGTAGCTCCCGGGCAATAGATGGATGAAAAAAGTCATCCACCACGCAGGAAGGGAAAGGCAGCCCCTCCGAAAAATCGTTAAGACCAACGCAAAAGTTATCAACGTTAATGTACTTGAAAATCTCCTGGTTCATACGAATGATTCCTGCTTTTGCGCCCTAAAGGTGGTACCTTGGAAGAATATTTAACTCGCCGCGCCATCCTACGTATGCCAGAGAAACTTTTCAACATTGATTATGATCTGCACCCTTCTTACCGAGGACTCAGCCCATCAATGGCGAAAAGAATTAAAACCCTCATAGTCTGGTTGTTTCAATTCGTAATCTCTTTCCTAGCGGTCTCCGTGTCCCAGCTGTTATTCGGCCACCGTAGGTGGAAATTTGTCGACCGAGATGAATTCTCTGAAGGTGGTGTCCTAGCTGAGAGAAATAAAGCTTTGCAAGAGAAGTTATCAAGGTTGATGAAGACCGAGATTGCCCAACTTGAGATAGCTATAGCAAATGAAGATATAGAATTAAGGGACTTCGAAACGTGCATTAGACATTACTCTAGAAAAAGAAACAAAGAACTCCTAAGACGCATCGAAGAAGATGTCAAATCCACCCTCTCAGTAAAGACGGCCCTTTCCTCTTATTTCCGGAAAGTCGAGGATGTCAGATTAGTAGCAATGAACCTGCACATAAACCAAGAGTCCGACAGGTTCGTGTTTCAACACGGAGAGGAAGATAGACCTGACGAGAAAATGAATTTTTTCCACTGCGACACCAACCTTTTTACTGTGAAAGCAATGATTTATCTAAGCGAGGTGAGAGTGGTTGAGAACGGTGCCTTCGAGTACATTGTCGCCTCACACAAGGTACACTCTCCTCTAAAACTAGTGTTGCGCAGGGCGTTAAAAAAAATTCGAGCCATCAATCGAGACGAAGAAAGCAAATTGAGATTGTTGTGCCTTCCAAAATGGGCCAGAGAAAAAAATGAGTTCTCGGACTATGCGAGCGAGAGTGAACTGGGCTTAATGATTTCTTCTGCCAAGCAGAGTTTCTTTCGCAGTTCAAACCTTATTGTATTTAACCCATTAGGCCTACATAGAGGGGGAAGAGTATCCAAGGGCAAACGGATTGCATTACAACTTGTCTTTGCGACAAACGATCTTTCATGGAGAATCTTCTGACATGCATTTCCTTGGAAATTTCCTGTTTGAATCCGTGATAAGACTAGATACGCGAAGCAGATCTTAACCCCAGTTTATTAGGGGATTCAAGGCTATGTTGTCGCCAAAAATACTCGAGTACATTGCGTCATCAGAATATTCGCCTAGGCGCAAACTTGTTTATTAGTTATAATTTTTGCCCGGGCTTTTCACGTGCTATCGCAGACAAATTAAAGAAGGGTTGAATGAAAGTCGTCGCTTTTTTACCTGTCAAAGGGGTCAGTACCCGTATAAAAAATAAAAACCTAAGCCTATTGGACGGCAAACCACTCTTTATTCACACTCTAGAGAAGCTTGTTGACTCTCAACTCTTCGACGAGGTGTATCTAGATACCGAGTCAGATAAAGTTGTTGAGGCAGCGAAAGAAATCCAGTGTAAAATTCTCAGGCGTGATCCCGCGTTAGCGACCAACGACACTGACGGTAATCAACTTTTTGCAAATCAGATAGCCCACGCAGAGGCTGATATCTATGTTCAAGTACTCTGCACCAGCCCATTTATATCAATCGAAACGATCAAACTAGGTATTGAACGAATAACACAAGATCCAGCATATGATTCTGCAGTTCTGGTTCGAAAGGAGAAACTTTATACTTGGCAAGACGGCTCCCCAGATTACAACATCAACGAAATACCCAATAGTGGCTCACTAGCTGACACTACTATTGAAACCATGGGTTTGTATATCGTAAAAGACCATACTGCGAAAAAACTCAAAAGACGTGTTGGTGCGCAACCATATTTTATGAATGCCTCTCCGTTAGAGGCTATAGACGTTAACTGGCCCGAAGACTTTGCTTTGGCCTCCCTAATCGCCGCCGGATTGCGAGAAGAAAAGAGCAGACTGCTTAGGAACATTAAGTCTCGGGCTTCAAGTGCGATACTGTCCGATGTCTTGGATGATCTGGGTTACCCTAATCAGGTATTCAATGGATTGTCCCCTATAAGGAACGGTGCCAAATTGCTAGGAAGAGCAAAAACGCTCAGATTGAGGAAACTCCGAGACGGCGAAGACTTTACAGGCATATATGAAGCCTATAAAAGCTACGAGAGCGTCATAACAAATGACATTGTCGTGGTAGAGAGCGAAACACCTGAATTCGCCTACTTTGGAGAACTGAACGCGAACCTAGCAATCAGAGCCGGAGCCTCGGGAGCAATTCTCGGGTGTAAGACAAGAGATAGTTCCCACGTACCTGACATTGACTTCCATGTTTTTTCTACTGGTTTCTGCGCCCAAGACGTAAGGAAAAGAGCCACAGTAGACTCTATAAACAAGCCGATAAAAATCCAAGGTGTTTCTATTACACCTGGGGAACTTATATTTGCAGACTCAGAGGGTGTTGTGGTTATACCTAAAGAAATCGAAACAAAGACACTTCAGGAAATTAGTACGAAGTTAACTGTTGAGGACAATATCTTGTCGGGAATTGCGAAGGGAGAACCGATAGGTGAATTGCTCCAAAAATACGGAAGTTTTTGAAGAGAGGCCGCCCATAGTAGTCAGGAAAAGCCTTCCCTGAAAAAGTATGACTTTTTACATAAACTCAATGGCGAACATCATTTCGCTGTTCATAACGTTGGGATCGAGGTTGGCGGTAATCTCTCTGCTAACGTCGGAACTAGGTTTATCAGCTTACGGTAACTATACCGCTTTGATCTCGTTCTGCTATCTGCTCGTAGCAATTTCAGACTTAGGGCTTACACTGTTTCTCTCGAAAGAAGTCTCATTAAATAGGAACAAGACAGCCTATGTGTCTGAGCTGCTTTCCATCTTTGTGCTCAGTAAATTGGCATATTCTTCTCTACTTTCGCTATCGCTCTTTGTATTCATTGACCAAACAATACATATCATAGGTTTAATGATGATTTTTTCGATAATTAAAGCCGCCGATATGACTATTTTTCTTTCCGGCCTAGAGAGGTATCGGGCTCAAGCAAATATCACCGCGCTAAATGCTGTTCTTTTCCTAGCGATGGTTTATTTAATCGCGGGGGGAGCCAACATCTTGGAAAAGCTATTCTATGCGAATATAGCAGCAACGGTTATTACTGCGTTGATCGTAATGGTGTACTTGAAAACGAATATGAAGATAAATTTTCAAAAACTTAATCTTGACCTTCTCAAAAAGGTTATCAAGAAGTCTTTCCCCTTTTACTTTTCTAGAATCTTTTTGAACCTTTACGCTCATGGGAGCACCTACTTTGCCTCGCTAGTACTTTCATTAGACAAAGTAGCGGTCTATTCAATTGTTGTCGATTTATATAAATTCGGCGCAGCATTAATAGGCCGGATCGGAGGCGTGCTTTACACACATTTGAATTTCACAAAGGACTTCAAAGTTCTCAAAAGGGTTACGAAATGGTCTTTGGGAGCTCACGTCCTACTCTTGCCGATTGTCGTTTTCCTAGGTAATCAGATACTCGGGCAGATCTTTGATTTTGGCACTGAGGAGCTTCATAGAAGCAGTCTACTTTTATATTGCTCCTTGGCTATGGTTATCTTTTCATCCTACTGGACGTATCCCGCCCTTACGGCAGTTGACTTGGAGGGTTTATCCAATCTCTCGGTATTTATGGCGTCTTTAGCCTATTTTGTCTCGTTTCTGTCCTTGTCCTTAGCTGGTTGGATCAGCCTTAACACGATGTTGCTCTGCATAGTAATTTTCGATGCCACACTCCTAACCTTCATCCTATCGATTGTTCGGTTAAACCGAACCAAATTCTCGGATCGTTGAAGGCCATGGGCAGTTATTATAAATATAGGCGGCTAAAAAAGCTCTTGTCCGGCCAGTTTATTCGAAAATATCCTTTGGACCGCGTCTTGGGTTCTCATCTCGCGTTATATGTGTGGTTGCCAGTCTTTGGAAAAATACGTTTTTTGGTCTCTCTGCTTCGATGGAGACACGAAGTAAAGTGTGACACTGAATTACTTATAACTTTTACTCAAGGAAGCCGCCAAGATTATAAAGAGCTCCTCTCTTTCTTCGAGACTAGAACTCGAGATAAAAAATCCCAGACTGTATTCTTGACCCCCACTCTTAGAAAGCCAATGGGTTATGCTGATTTCTGTAAAAGATTTGCTACCGAATTGGTCAAAAAAAACGACGTCAACTGTGTTGACCATTTCATTCTCTGTTACTTACGTTCTATAGCGCACATAACCATAGAAGAGCTCGAAGACCAAAATTTGGATTGTAATGAATACTTAGCATTCAACAGTGCCTACTTAATGGAGTCTTTCCTAACATTTTATTTTAGAATTAGAGGAGTACCTACTGGCTCTTTGCAACATGCCATGTACTTCGATTATTTAAACGATCCGCCCCTCGATATAATCAACTATGAGAATGCCTGCGCAGAAACACTTTTTTGTTGGGGGCAATTCTCATTAGACCAAATCGAAGCATCCGTTCCTCACGATGTTAATTTAGTCGTGGATAATTATCCTAGGAACGTGACAACTCGAGCTAAGCGCTGCCTATCGAATTGCATTTTGGTTTTGCTTCCTAGATGGATCTATCGGAAAGAAATAGGAAAAATACTACGCCAGATTGCAGAGAGCTCATTATCCTTCACGGTCCGTCCCCACCCTGGCTCTATCTCCCAAGTTCGCAGTTTGAGCCGTTATCTTTCTAATATCCAGATAGAAGACAGTAAATCCCTTTCTGCCAGCTTGGCACAAACCCTTTATAAAGCATGTGTAGGATTCAACTCCTCCGCCCTCTTTGAGGCCCTATTATACGAGCAACGCACGATTCAATATTTGTGTGGTAACGAGGAATTCCTTATTCCTGAAATTCCAAAAATATCTTCTTTAATGGAATTAGAAAATTTACCTGAATCAAATATTTCTGAAGAAACCCTTGATTACTATTTCTCCAGAAAAAACAATAAAACATCGTGATTTTAGTTCCGATAATTATCAGCCAATCTTTTCAAGTAATGACCATAAGAATTATTCGGATAACCAAGAGCAGCCTGATCGAGCTCTTTTAAGCTAATCCAACCATTTCTAAAAGCTATTTCTTCAAGACACCCCACTTGTAAGCCTTGTCTTTCTTGAAGAGTTCTTACAAAGTTGCTTGCGTCCAGCAAACTACTATGTGTTCCCGTATCTAGCCAAGAAAAACCTCTCCCCATCACGCTGACGCTTAAAAGTCCGTCATCAAGGTAACTGTTTAAGATGGAAGTTATCTCTAGCTCGCCCCTACTGGAGGGCTTCACCTGCCGCGCCCTTGATGGCGCGGATCCGTCCAATAAGTATAGCCCGGTAACAGCATAATTCGATAAAGGTTGGAGAGGTTTTTCTTCTATCCGCAGGGCCTTTCCAGATGGGTCTAACTCTACTACCCCATACCTTTCTGGATCCGCAACATGATACCCAAAAATCGTTGCCCCTTTGTCAGCTGGAGTTTCGGAAAGCAGATCTGAAAGACCGTGCCCATAGAATATATTATCTCCTAACACCATTAAAGTCGGAGACTCGTCGATAAAATCCTCCGCTAAAATGTAAGCCTGTGCAAGGCCGTCCGGAGACGGCTGAACGATATATTTGATTGAAACTCCCCATCGCTCTCCGGTACCCAGTAAACTTTCGTACTGCGTCCGAGACTCTTGAGTTGTTATTAAAGCGAGCTCTTGGATCCCCGCCACCATGAGAACCGACAATGAATAGTAGATCATTGGCTTATCGTAGATCGGGAGTAACTGTTTAGAGGTGGTGATTGTAATGGGATGCAAACGAGTGCCTGATCCACCTGCCAAAAGAATGCCTTTTCTAAGTTGTCTGACCATTTCTAAGCGAATCTAACGTTGGTTTTACATGATCTGGCCAGTAGGGTCTCTTGATATCAAAAGCCGTTTCGAAACTTTCGCAATTTAAACTAGAGTTCAGCGGGCGAGAGGCAGTAGTTTTGAATTCTGTCGAAGATACAGGTGTCACGGACGTACCGAGATCTAGTTCGCGAATTATCTTTTTAGCAAACTCAAACCACGTTGTATCCGGATATCCAGCATAGTGATATGTCCCCGCTAATGGCAAATCAGAAACCATAAGCCTCATGGCTACTGCTATACAGGCCGAAGCAAGAGACGACGCCGGTGTAGGCCCTCCACACTGATCCGCAACGACTTGCAACTCTGCGCTGTTCTCTGTTGTAGCTTTCTCGTATATGGAACGAACAAAGTTTCTTCCGAACTTTGAAAACACCCAAGACGTTCGTAATATTACGAAGTTTGCTCCGGTTGCTGCTATTCGCTTCTCCCCAAGAAGTTTAGACCGACCATACGCATTGATCGGCTCTGAACGCTGCTCCGGCGACCAAGGTTTCTCTTGAGTAAATCCATCAAATACATAATCCGTTGAGACGTGTACAAATGGAATGCCGGTTTCCGCAGCACTAGTTGCAAGAACTCCAGGAGCTTCGCCATTAATAAGTTCAGCCAGTTCATTCTCTTTCTCGGCTAAGTCAACCTGTGTGTAGGCAGCCGCGTTTATTATGGCAGAAGCATTCGAACGACGGATTCTGTCCTTACATTTGTCAAAATCGAGAAGGTCCACATCTGGCCGACCCACGTTGTACACACAGGGGTATTTCGCCAGCTCCCTTGCCAGCTGCCCGTTCACTCCGAACACCAATATCCGCATCTTTAACTAAATCTAACCCGTTTTCTTTCTCTGATATAAAAACAGTCCACCGACAATGGATTATACTACTTTTATCGTGAGGTAGAAATTTGACCACACAGTAAAGCTTAGCGCACCCACGCAAATTTTTTATTACCCTTCATTCATCCTCGTTTAATACAGATATATTGACCACTGTTGAGTTGGAGCACTGTATAGAGTTCATAACCCACTTCATTCAGAAACTTGTGCAAAGCGCCTAAGGCTCCAATTAATCTAGGTGTATGGCCTGCATCTTCTATTATGATGATCCCGTTCGGTGACAATTTTACATGGACATGCTTGAGAGCAGAGTAAACTGCATCGAACATATCTACATCAATGTTAGCGAGCGCTATTCTTGTTACCTCTTTGAGCCCTGCAGCTTCACATATATTACGTTTGATTACGAATGGTGAATTAGTGGGAGGGCTGCGTTTAGTTATCCTAGCTTTCACCTCCTCTATTCCGTCGCTTTTATGACCTCCAAACCATGAAAAATCCAGACTTGTCTTTGCTTCTGGGAACGTAAAACCATCGAAATAATCGAAAACGTATAGCTTTTTCGTAGAATTCGTCTCCTTCATATAAGCGGCAATGACGCAAGCAGAAGACCCATTGAAACAGCCCACTTCAACGATATCGCCAGCAATATTTCCGGTCTGATCGATCAATTGCATAAGGTTTTCAAAGTCGGCCCCAGTTCCATATCCGAAGTTCTCGATACCTTCCAGAGACTGAGCGTCAAATTCCTCTCGTAAAATTTTTTCTTTTCGCGGATCGTGAAAGAGAGGTCGGGCTGGACCTGTCTCCGGCAAAACATCTATAAAAAGACCTTGATTGATGGCTTCTTGAACAGCGAGCGCACGACAATCTGCTCGATCGGTGAGCCAGATCATCTCTTCATATTCTGTCAAATCAACGTCCTCTATCCTCTGTGGAGATATAAAACAAATTTCTGGAAATTTTAGAGCTAATCTATCGACGTGAGATTCATGCGTGACGCCTAAGCTCTTTCTTCTTATTTTTCTCCCAGCTAAAAATAGAATCACCTGTGTAATAGATATGGTCGTGTGCTCAATTGGATATGATGCGAAACTTCTCTTTCTCAATTTTCTTAGGAAAAAATCTAGTGTCCTCCTGAATCGAAACTTATCTCGCACAAAGGAAAGGATTAAAAATACCGCCCTTTTTCTTTTGCTCATCTAAAACGTCTCCAAAGGTTTGGTCTGCTATGGTCTCTTGGTTAGAGGGCCTCTGGAATTAGAGTCGTCATTTGCGACGATTGGACGCATTATCGAAATTTTCAAAACGGCGGTTTAGTAATCTGGGGGTGCTAGTCGCTCTCCGATTGCTTTGTCCTGTTAAGACCCCGTCGTTTATCACTCCCCCTACTCCTTAATCTCTCCCACCACGATTTATTCTGCAAATACCAATCTAGAGTTTCCTCTAGCCCATCATCAAAGGAAACTGAGGGAGACCAACCCAACTTCTCTTTTATTTTGGTTGAGTCGATCGCATATCTCTTATCATGACCAGGGCGATCCTCAACAAATTCGATTAGCCGTAAGTGAGAAGTTCTCTTTGGGATTCTTTTGTCCATTAGCCTACAAATGCGTTCAACGACTTCGAGGTTAGAAAGCTCATTATTTCCACCGATGTTATAGCTCTCGTTTACCTCACCCTGAACCAACACCTTTAAGAGCGCTTCCACATGATCTGAGACGAATAACCAATCCCGGACGTTAGAACCATCTCCGTACACAGGTAGGCTCTCGTCACCCAGCGCTTTGAGAATAGTCAATGGAATGAGTTTTTCCGGAAATTGATAAGGTCCGTAATTGTTTGAGCAATTCGTTATTAGTGTGGGTATGCCAAAAGTATTTGCCCAAGCGCGTACTAGGTGATCACTGCCAGCTTTACTAGCAGCATATGGGGATTTAGGCTCGTATCTAGAGACCTCAGTAAATTTCCCATCGACGCCTAAGGATCCGAAAACTTCATCGGTGGAAATGTGGAGAAAACGCATCTTATTGCTGTGCTCTCGTGTTTGCCAATATTTTCTGAATACTTCGAGTAGTGTGAACGTCCCAACCAAATTCGCCTCGATAAATTTATCGGGACTATCAATCGATCGATCGACATGACTTTCTGCGGCCAGATTCATAACACTATCTGGACAATGCTTCTCGAAAACTTTGGTTAAACTCTCTTTATCGCAAATGCTGATTTGTTCATGTGCATAATTAGGATTGCCCACCAAATCGGAATGGTTTTCTATATTAGCCGCGTAGGTAAGACAATCCAAATTGATCACTTTATGTCCACGCTTGACCGCTTTTTTTACAAGTGAGGTTCCTATGAATCCTGCTCCCCCGGTGACAAATATCCTCATGATCCGTGCCCGAAACTAAAGGGTGTCTGCAGGCCACAAAAGCTTACACCTTGTTTGTCTTTGTCCGATACCAGACATTGTCGAGTATCGGTTTTCCAATCAACATCGAGATCTGGATCGTCGAATATTACGGTAACTTCGTGTTCTGGCGAATAGTGTTCAGTGCATTTATAGAGAACCTCTGTATTTTCTTCCAGCGTAACAAAGCCGTGAAGGAATCCCTCAGGGATGAAAAGTTGCTGTCCATTTTTTGAGGACAGGATCTGCGTTACATATTTTCCGTAGTGAGGGGAACCCCTCCTGATATCAACGGCAACGTCTATGATGCTGCCGGCACTGACTCTGACCAGCTTCTCTTGGGCGAAAGGCGGACGTTGAAAATGCAAGCCGCGAATAATATTTTTTTCGTGGTTGAAGGATTGATTATCTTGAACAAAGGTCAGATCTATACCAACCTGCTGTAACGTTCTCTTATTATAAACCTCGGAAAAGAAACCCCGATTATCGGGGAATATTTTCGGTGAATAAACCCATACATCAGGAATGGAAAGCCTCTGCAACATAATATCCCAAATATTTATATCTAACGGCAGACACCCGCGCCTGTTTTTGTTTCTTCAGACGAGCACTTTTCCATACTACGATAGCAACTTTTCACGCGAATAACGCCGATAATGCTTATCAATCTAGATTTTTGATTGTTCATTTATGCAGAAAGCTCGAAATAATTTTTTCTGTCTCCCTGAGTTCAGAGGTAATGTCATAATGCTGATTGCCAATAAAGAACCCGTTGTCGTGCAACTCATCACTATTTTCTAAAGCCCCACTCACCTCATAGTCGAAATACTTCACTGCGGCATTGCGCACAAAGTTGCCCGAGACAATAGGGCGGCATTCTACGCCCTTCGATTCGAGAATTTGCACCAATTCATCTCTCGCCGTCTCCAGTTTTTCGATTATTATGGCAAAGCCAAACCAGCTGCTATCTCCCGTTTCTTTTTGTATTCGAATACCTTCTTTGTCAGCAAAAAGTTTTTGAAATTCCCTAGCATTTCTTCTTCTGCCATCGACAATTTCGTCTAGCTTAGATAACTGCACGCTCCCCACCGCTCCCGAAAATTCGAGTGGCCGCAAGTTATAGCCTGGTAGCACGAAGCGGAACGAATCATAAAAACTCACTTTATTCTTTTCAATTAAAGAATTCCCTTTCTTAAGATCCCGCGTCCAACCATGAGCTCTGAGAGAAAGCAGAATTTCATACAACTCTTCCTCTTCTGTCGCAATCATACCTCCCTCCATAGTTGAGATATGATGGCTAAAAAACGAACTGAAGGTGCCGAGGAGCCCAAATGTTCCAGTATTTTTCCCTTCAAAAGTAGCTCCTAAGGATTCACAATTATCCTCGAGAAGGAGTATATCCCTCCCCTTTATAATATTTTCCAACTCCCTATACGCAATTGAATTACCCAATAAATTGACGCAAAAAATTGCCCTCGTTTTGGAAGTAATTGCCTCCGACAGGCGATCCAAATCAAGGTTGAGGTTCTGACGGTCTATGTCAACAAATTTTACCTTTAGCCCATATTGCTGCAATGGAGCAAAGGTAGTCGACCAGGAAACAGCTGGCACAATGACCTCATCGCCAGCATGCAAGGGAAAGCTTTTGCTGAAACGAAGAGCTCCGACTGCAAGAAGGTTTGCTGATGAGCCGGAGTTAACCATTATGCAAAATCTGCTACCAATCTTCTCTGCAAATTCAGTTTCATATTTCTTCACACGATCTGACATAGTGAATTGATTGCTAGCGATCACTTCATGAATGGCTTCGATCTCACGGTGATCCCAACTCGAGGTGGCCAGAGGTAACAACTGCCCTTTCATATTTTGGAAGCCAAAAAAGCTTTGTACGTTCTTTCTATCCCTTCTAGAAGGGAAATCGGTGGTTTCCAGCCAAGAGCTTCTTGTTGTTTTGTGTCTACTAGCTTTTGCCTCATCCCAGATGGCCTTTGAAGATCATGGAAGAAGGAACCATTGTAACCAACAACTTTAGCTATAATTTGGTAGTACTCGTTAATAGAGAAGTCTTCCCCCATCCCAACATTGATTTTCTTAGGTAGAGTTTCAAGCCCGTCGAGGTGCGAGACAATGAAATCTGAAAGATTGCCCACGTACATAAATTCCCTGCGAGCCTCTCCATCTCCCCAGATATCGCATTGGGGCGCCTCCTGCTCTTTTGCGTCATAGAGTTTTTTGATAACACCTGGGATCATATGCGATGTCTTAGGGTCAAAATCATCGTTCTCTCCAAATAGGTTACAGGGAATGATCGTCTTGTAGGTCCCTCGAGTTGACTCATCGCAATATTCTGCCAGCTGTGCCACCGCGACCTTCGCAACTCCATACCCTTCGTTCGTCGGCTCCAAAGGTCCACTTAAGATATCGCTCTCACTGAGGGGGTTTAAGGCATTAGTCGGATACATACAGGAGCTGCCGAGATTGACAAAGTTAGGAACATCACACTCCAGAGACGATCTTATGAGATTGATTCCCATTAACATATTGTCCAAGCAAAACTGTAATTGGTTGTTAATATTGGCCTGTATTCCTCCTACTTTTCCTGCGCAGTGAATGACAACGTCTGGCTTAATCCGCTCCAGCATTTCATTGACGGATCCTTGATTAAGAAGGTCAACCTCCGCGCTTGAGGGGTGTATAACTTGAAACTTTCTTCTTTGCAGCAGTCCAAGCAAATCAGAACCCACTAATCCCGAGCTACCAGTTAATAACACTCTCACGGACGACTCATCCTTTTTGAACCTCTCTTGCACCCATGACCAATGCAAATTCCCTGGCCTTTCGCAGGTCTTCTTGAACCATCTCTCCACAAAGATCTGCAATATCTGTCCTCGGACTCCAACCGAGTATTTTTTTTGCTTTGGAGGGATCACCGATCAAATTCTCCACTTCCGAAGGTCGAAAATATCTTGGATCAACTCTTACGAGTACATCTCCAACGGAGATTTTGAACTCACGTGCCTTGTCTCTTATTTCCAAAACTATACCCTTCTCGTCCAGACCCTCGCCTTCGAATCCGAGCATCAGCCCGAGTTCTTCCGCTGCCATTTGAACAAAATCTCTTACACTTATCTGTTTACCGGTAGCAATAACAAAGTCATCTGGCTCGTCGTGTTGAAGTATCAACCATTGCGCCTCGACATAGTCCCTCGCATGGCCCCAGTCTCTCAAGGCACCCATATTGCCAAGGTAAAGGCAACGGTCTATTCCAAGCACAATATTCGCTAATCCCCTTGTTATCTTACGTGTAACAAAGGTCTCACCTCTCCTCGGTGACTCATGATTAAAAAGAATTCCATTGCTTGCAAAAAGACCGAACGCCTCCCTGTAGTTTCTAATGATCCAGTAAGAGAATAACTTGGATACGGCATAGGGAGAGCGTGGATAGAATGGAGTGCTCTCCGATTGAATTGGATCTTGTATCAATCCATACAATTCAGACGAAGATGCTTGATAGACGCGAGTAGACTTCTGAAGGTTAAGTTTTTTAATTGCCTCAAGGATCCTGAGAGTTCCAAGCGCATCGACATCAGCAGAATAGAGTGGATTATCGAACGATACCGCCACATGCGATTGCGCGCCTAGGTTATAAATTTCGTCTGGTCGGATATCCTCGATCAAGCCAATAATGGAAAGGCTATCAGTTAGGTCACCATAATGAAGATGGAACTTTCCATCGGGACCTTTAGCGTCCTCGAAAATATGATCTATACGGGTCGTATTGAAAGAGGAACTCCTGCGCTTAATTCCATGAACCTCGTATCCTTTCTCGAGCAGGAACTCTGAAAGATAAGATCCGTCCTGCCCTGTCACTCCTGTCACTAGCGCTTTCATCAAAGTCACCTTCGCCCTTTCCGTAGTGCAATCATGCCATAGATTTTGGAGAATTATTGCGCATATTGTTACTCAATCCTTGTTGTTTTTGTTAGCTTTTTAGTTTCTTGTCTTCAATCTGGCTGCGCTGATAAGCCCAAGCGCTTTCACAAATATTTTTGAGATTCAATTGAGAGTTCCATCCCAGAATTTCATTCGCTTTGGTCGCATCAGCATAATTACAAGCTACGTCTCCAAGCCTTCTTCCTACGATCTCATAAGAAATAGGTACAGGGGATATCTCTTCAAAGGTCTTTATTACTTCCATTACGCTGTGACCGCTCCCAGTACCCAAATTGAATATTTCGAAGCAACTGGCTGAATTCCGCAAATATTCCAGAGCTGCTGTATGGCCAGCTGCCAAATCCGACACGTGTATATAGTCCCTAATTCCAGTACCGTCTGGCGTATCATAGTCATCCCCAAAGACCTTTAGATGATCTAAGTCGCCTGACACTACTTTCACTAGGTATGGCACCAAATTATTCGGGGTTCCCCGCGGTGACTCTCCTATTAAGCCACTTGAATGAGCCCCGGCTGGATTGAAATACCTCAAACAAATCACTCGCCAAGAACTATCGGCCGACGAGAGGTGGTTCAAAATCTCTTCAACCTGTAGTTTAGTTTTTCCATAAACACTCGTCGGCGCAGTTTTATGGTTCTCGTCTATTGGCAGGTATTCCGGAAGTCCGTAGACGGTAGCGCTACTCGAAAAGATCAAAGATTTCACACCTGTCTCCCTCATCGCCTTGAAGAGCGAGATTGCTCCTCCAACGTTGTTATCAAAATACTCCATCGGATTTGTTTCTGATTCACCAACAGCTTTCAAGCCGGCAAAATGGATCACACTAGAGGCTTTTACCTCGTCGAGAATTTCGATGAGAGACGCAGTATCTCGAATATCAGAGTCAAAAAATTTTAA
>PBLX01000043.1 GCA_002722435.1 Legionellales bacterium
CCATGTCCATCTTGTCCATGTCCATCTTATCCATATCCATGTCCATGTCCATGTCGTCGTCATCGCCGTCCTTAGCCATTAGTGCTTCGAACTCTGCTTTTAATTCGTCTAGAGCATCTTCTAGGTCTACAACACGATCTTCCATGTCATCATCCATATCGTCATCTGCTTCCATTGATAGACCTTCTTCATCCGCTTCGATGTCGTCAATCATATCGTCAGCAGCATCGCCACCTAGTTCTGTCTCATCCATATCTGATTCTTCTACATCATCATCAGATTCTTCTAGTTCTGCATCATCGTTCTCTTCAATTTCTGCAGTTTCTTCAACTTGCTCCTCATCTACTAAACCTTCGTAGATATCACGTGACTTTTCAACCACGATTTCATGGAACAAATCTTTTGCGCCCTGCTCATCTTCAGCGATAAACAGTTCAATCAATTGCTCAAATTTGTTTTCTGACATTTTAAAAACTCCTATATTCATAAGGCATTTGTAGTTTTATTTAGTGTTTACTAAAAAAACATTATTAAATACATACTTTTTGGTTCAAAAAATAAGATATAGTATTTAGGCAGCAGGTGCAGGTGCGAATTGACGTCTTATTTCTTTAATACTTGATTGGTATTCTGCTGCTTTTAGATCACTTAGTTTACGCAATTTGCTTATTTGTTCTAAAGTTAGACGTGTTTTGCGGGTATCTGTTTTCATAGCCGCACTCGTATCCTGAATATTTTCTGGTGGATCCTTATCTTCAGCGTGTGATTCCACAGGAGATTTGTTTCCCACTTCACGTGTAGGAACATCAGGATTTTTACTCATCATATCAACTCGTGCTGATACTTGTGTAAATGCTGGTTGATCTAATTCAAATAATAACATGTAACTATTTATCCTGTACTAATTTTTACATCATTTCCTGATCTAAACAATCTTCCCGCAACGCCTGGATCACTTGTTGGCAATGCTGTAAAATCTATTTGAGCACCTGTCACTTCTAGGTTGCCTGTTACTTTAGATCCAGATAGAGTTACTCTAAATCTTTCTGATAGTGAACTATCATGCGTTTGGAACACTAGTTCTTTGGATGTTCCACTTGTACCGTCCATTTTAATTGTTGCTCTAACATTACCGTTAGAGTTTTGAAAACTTAAACCAGGTGTGTTTGCGTCATCAGTTCTTTGTAGTGTAACGATTGACGCCGCTGACTTAACGTGTACCGCTGTGTCAGGATTACCCACTGTTCCTATACCTAGTCGACCTGCACTTCCATCTGTTTTTAATAGTATGTCGCCGTTGCCAGCAGTGTCTACTGTGATGTTTGCATTATTTCCATCCTTGATTTCGATAAAGCCTGAATCGGTTCCACCATTAGTGTTTAAGGTTAAGTCGCCTGTGCCATTTGTAGTAATAGTGGTATTTGTATTGCTTTCACCCATTTGCAAGTTGCCCAGTACACTAGCACCTGTATATGTTACTCTGAATCTTTCTGTAAGGGTAAGTCCTGGAAAAGTCTTAAATATAAGTTCATTTGCAGTGCCGCTAGTACCATCAAATTCTATTGTTGCACCAACTGTTCCGCCACTGCCTTTAAAACGCACTGTTGGGACATTTGCATTATCAGTTCTTTTGATTGTTAGATGCGGAGTAGCACCTTCTATGTGTGCTTCATCAACTATATCTACGCCGTGACTGCCAGTATCAAACTTTTTAACATTGTTGTGATACAGTTCAACTGATCCATTGTAAATGCCCTTTACATACGTTTCAGTACCACTGTCACTTCCAAGAATAACATTGTTATCACTTTGTACATAAAGACTTCCGGTTCCTGTTTCTCTTATTATTGAATGACTTCCATTATGAAATATTTTTAAGTCATTAGCAGCACCAAGTCCAATATAGTTGTCACTAACACTGCCATCACCTATATTAAAAATGCCTGTAACTGTTGCTCCAGTGGATGCTGTTTCAAACTTTTTGGTACCATTGTGATAAAGTTCAACTGCTCCGCCTGAAGTAAATGTTATTCCATGTTCTGTGTCTGCAACATTGCGTACATTAAAATTGTTGCTTAGTAGTTTGAGGCTACCTGTACCACTGTCCTTAATAAAACTATGTGATCCATTGTGAAAAACTTCTAGGTCATCGCTGTCGCCAAAAAGCAGTTTGTCGTTGTCAGCCATTTTTATATTATTGCCGTTAGATTCTAAATTACCGCCAAGTTGCGGTGTAGTATCATTTACAATATCAGACGTAGCACTATCGTTTGATATTCGTATACCACCTGTAGTGCTACCATCTCCACGATATAACTGAAAATCACTTTCATCAAGCGCAATATCACCTTCTTGCAACAAGTAATTGTCACGAATACCTTGCACTCTTTTGAAAAATAGTTTACGGAACGCCATAGTTTCTCCTATAGCGTATTTATTATGTTTCGGCTCCTGCCGGCGGCGCTGAGCCTACTGGACTTGCATCACCTGTTGCACCTGCTTCACCTGCGCCACCTTCTTCTCCGCCACCTGCTGCTGGATCTTCTCCTGCTACTGGTTCTGCTGCAGGTTCAAATGCATCTATATCTGCAGTCATTGCACCAGGCGTGATACCTACACTGCGCATACTAGGCAATTCACTTTCAACACTAACATCAGCATTTTCTTCACGCCACATCTTTGTGTTTTCACTCATTTCTTCTTCAGTCAAACCCAAGTAACGTTGCATTAGGAAACGCTTGCTCATGTAAGGATACCCTTCCAGTGCTTGGAATGTATTAATCTTACCCTGATCCATTTCTGTTTCACGATAACTGCTGAAGTTTTGAGGCTCATTGAAACGTAATTCAAAAGTGCCGTTGTCTATTTCAACACCACGCCACTTTAGGAACATCTTAAATTGTCTGTCAAACGTAGCAGCAACTAATCGCTGCAAACGCATGCAGTATTCATTAAAACGCTTTTCCTGTATTAGTGCAGTGCCCACACGTCCATCTGCGTATACTGCAGGTGATTCTTCAACGCCTGTTGGCAGGTAACTACTGGGTATACGCAAGCCACGGAACAGTTTGTTAGTAAAGTATTTTAGATCATCGATCTCACCTAGGTTAGTACCGCCAGGTAGTGTTTCCACTTTACTGCCACGTCCTTCTGCTGTCTGTGGAAAGAAGTAATCTTCATTTGTACTAAGTGGATTGTAAGTTGTATCCATGATGTTTACACCGCCACCAGTTTTACTAGGAATACGTCGCTGGTGTATTTCATTTTTAACACGCTCTACAAAACTCATAGCCATATGACTGGGCATATTACCCACATCAATATAGAATACTCTGCGTTCTGGAGCACGTTGGATACGATAGATTATAATGGCATCTTCAAGTAGTTCTTTTTGTTTGTATACCTTAAATACCTGTTCAAGTATACTGTTTCCAAATGGCCAGTTAGCATCCAGACCTTCTGTTAAACTACAGTGTACAACATGCTCTGCTTCAATTGCTCTTTCGTTAAGTGCCTTATCAAAACGTCCCTGTGCAGTTGCGCCTCCTGATCCGTCATACATACTACTGGGTTGAATGTACCCACGATTTTTGTATAGATCACCCTGGTTGCCATAGTCGTTGTATGTGTTTGCTGTTGCTGTTAGGTTTTCGAAGTTAGGGTTAATATCCTTAATGATGTACTGTTCAGGCTTCTTGCCTTCACTTTCATTAACAATAATTTTAGTGACTTTACCCATTTCAGTCCAGTACCATTCAAATGTTTCTGGATCGCGAATAAAGCACTGATCGCCATACTTTAACACGTTACGGAAAATCTTAAACAGTCTTTTGTCAAAATCATTAAGATTGTTCCAGTTAACTAATTGCTGTTTGATAATGTCTATTTCGCTTTCACTGGGTGTTTCGTGAAAGTGTATATCAAATCCTGTTCCGTTTTCTGTATTTGTTTGTGTACAGAATTCCGCAAGAATATCCAGTGCAGCGTTGATCTCGCTGTCAATATCCATTGTTTCGTACTGTCCATAGCGTTCAGTTCGATTGGGATGTCCAATATATACTTCAGGAAGATGACTTGCATAGTGACTGTAGCGTGTACCGTTGTCTCTTGTTCCGCCTGTATTTGTTAGAGGACTATCTGTTTTTGCTAGTGTAAAGTGCTTTTTCCAGCTCATGTCTTATTGTACTACCTTATCGTGTATTTACCTAATTTATTATTAAAGTTTTCCAATAACTTCAGCAAGATCAACAATCCGGCGCCTAAACTCTTGTTTAAGAGAATTTATTGCATCCACTGTTAAACTAGTATTAGTAGCCTGACTCTGAATTACATCACCTAATCCAAATGCGCTACCCAATTGTTGCCCTGTTAGAGGAGCGGTAGGTGCATCCATTTCAAGTTCAGTAGGTGTAGGAGTATTTGGCGCAGTGATTGTAGGAGCAGCTCTAGTTTCTGCATCTGGTAATATTGCTTGTGTTGCCCCTGCCATTAAACGAGTAGGTAGTGTAATTAATCTTGCAATGTCTTCACCAAAACTACTATCCAATAGTGAAGATACACCGTCACTAATTTCACGCTGAGCGTTTTGAAAATCCACTGCAATTTTGACTACTGCTTCCTGAGCTGCACTGGAACTCTGCTCTAGTAGGGCCATGTCTGCTTCAACATTTGAAAATGTTTTAGCACCTGCCTTAATTGCTACAGACTGCAATGGTAAAAACTGCTCAGTATATGCATTAACAAATGAACTGTTTACACCCAGTATACCCATTTTAACAATTTCTGCACTGTCATTTAATTCACTTTGAATCTGCGCAGAATTTGCTTCTATATTAGCCATTACATTGGAAACCTGTGCGGTTGGATCAGCACCTTCAGCAATATTACGCACACCCTCCATTACTATTTGTCCCTGGGTGCCTGCCGCTTGTACAGCCATTATGGCTTCAGCACTTACAGCATCGCCAGTTACTATTGTTTCCTTTATACTTTGCGCAAGATGCGGAAACTGTGTTATAAGTGCTTGCATTTCGTCACGCTGTTGAACACTCATTCCCTGAATGGCAGCCTGGAAGGCAGCATCTGTGCGCATTTGTTTCTGTCTTTGCTTCTGACTCTCTATGCTTTCTCCGTTAAGAGTAGCAAGCATTTTCTGTTGTTTGGCTAGTCTTGCAGCACCAGCGGCTACATCACCACTGGTAGCGCCAACTTCACCTAGTGCATGTCCACTAAGTTGTAGTCTCTCCATGTATTCTGCAACAGCAACCCCCTGACTTTCATAATCAAGTCCCATACGCATCATCTGTTCACTATATCCCGCTTGAAAAGTTTTACTTGCTTTTGCAAATTCCTGTGCGCCACGTGTAGTACCACCGCCAAAACTGGCCATTGCTTCACCTGCTCTTTGAATTACACCATTATACTGTGCCATACTAAGTCCAGCATCATTGGATATATTTCTAAAGCGCATAAGATCGCCACCAAATATTGCACCAGCCTGTTGTACTTTATTAAATTCTTGAACAGTAGTCTGTAGGGCGCCAACCAATGCACCCAGTGCAAATGTAGCAAGACCTGCTGCCGCTTTTCCCATTGCTCCTAGGGCATTGCCAAGCACTGGGATTTTACTTGCTGTATGCTCAAGTACTGAGCCCAGTGCTGATCCTCCAGCCTGAATAACACTCTTTGCAAAGTCGAAAGGATTGGATCTAGATATACTCTGTCCGAAACCAGTCAGTTGTCGTGAAGCCTGGGTTGTCATTCTAGAAAACTGTCCTGCAGATCTACTTAATCCGCTAAGTGCAACTGCACCAGTACCAGCACCTGCTCCTAGGTTTTGAACATCACCCACAGCGCGACCTGTTTCTCTAGCAAAATTAGTTGCGGCTTGAGCAGCCGCCGCCTGTTGTGCCGCACTATTAGGGCCTGTTGATTGTGAAGCCATTATATTTTCGATACGCAATAGCGTTGCTTCACTTGCAGCGTTATCAAGAGTAATTGGTTGTCCTGCTAGATCACCTGTTACAGCCATTTAAAAAATACCCAGTTATATGCGCATATAAATATACACAGTATCATATTTATACTCTTATTTACCAGGAGAAAAACATGGCTACAATGCCTAATGACTTAACACCTAATCCATTAGCACAATATCTAAGAACTGTGGAAATACATCTTAAACTACCCAGTGGTGGAGAATGGTGGGAACAGGGCAGTATAGACATGCCTATTAGTGGCGAACTTCCTATTCTGCCCATGAGTACACGAGACGAAATAACACTGAACACTCCGGACGCACTAATGAACGGTCAGGGTGTAGTGGATGTAATTCACAGTTGTGTACCCTGTATTAAAAATGCTTGGTTTACACCCGCAATGGATGTGGACGCAATACTTATTGCTATCCGTATTGCAAGTTATGGTGAAAAAATGGAATACACTAGCACATGCCCTAAGGAAGATTGTGCTAATACAGATACATTTGAAATAGACCTACGCCAGTTTTTGGATATGAATATAGATTTATCCCTGTTCAAAACACCAATTGAATACAAGGGCATGCAGATACATCTACGGCCTATTACATTTCAGACTATAAATCTACAGAATCTGGATCAATATGAACAGGCTAGAATGGTTAGTGTTATTAATGACAGTAGTTTAAGTGAAGAACAGAAACAAACTCGCTACTATGAAATATTCAAAAATATGACACGCTACACAATTGGTAATATTGCAGGCAGTATAAGTCATATTGTTACTCCTGATGGTGTAACCGTAAACAATCATATACATATCGCTGAATTTGTTGAGAACGCAGAACGTAAACTATTTAAAGCACTACAGGAAAAACTAACACAAATAAATGAAGCAATGCCTCAAAAACGTGTTAACAACACCTGTTCAGAATGCGGAAATGAGTTTGAAGTTCCCTTCACATTTGATCAATCAAATTTTTTCGAATTCGCCTCTTAGCTCTAAACAATAGTGAAATCGAGCAGATGCTTGAGGGATATGAAAAAGAAGTTAAGAGGCTCAAAGAACATATTGCAAAACTATCCTGGTACATGCGGGGAGGTGTTACCTATGAACAACTTATGCAAATGTGTTTACGCGATATCAGTAGATTCACAGATGTTATTGATGAGAACATGGAATTGAGTAAGAAAGCCAAACAGTTAATTCTTTAGAGATGAACTGCGTTCATCTAGTTCTTCACTTCGTTCGAACTATTTTCTTTTTTTTTTCGGTTACTCTAACAGACCCGAGCTCATACTTCACCCGTCTCCGGGCGAAGCAATGAAAAGGTCATCTAACGAGTCCTTCACTCATCTGTTATAAGAAGATTGCATATGCACGGAGGCGGAGACCCGCTAACCCCCTACTTCAGCCTTCACTGAATAGTCTCGGAACCTTCCACATATCATAACAGCAATATATGTCCAGTTTGCGGTTGCTTTTTCTCAGAGCCGCGATCTTTTGTGCCTAAAGTTGGTTTTACTTGCGTCAGCGACGGTTTAGTGCGTAGACCGTAAACGCTTAATTGAATTGTATTGTGACGCTATATTAGCCATTGAGTTGTTTATTGATAATGCCTTTGCCGTGTACTCTTACACGAATGTGCCCATTGTAATATTGATCTGATTCTAATACTTTGTGATTGAATTGTTCTCTTGCTTCTATATAACTTAGTTGTGCCTTGTTCTCGCAGTAGTATAGTATTTCTCTCTTGAATTTATCTGGGCCTAGTGTTTGTACGTCCTGATTTAGTTCATCGTTTGAGCCATAGTAATCTCGCCAATCGCTTTCCACTTTTGTGCGTCTGCGATTCTTTTTGCCTTTAAGCGGTGGTTTTGATCTCGAAAATTGTGCCAGTTTTTTGCCAATGTATTTTCTATTGTTAGTTGTGTTTGTAATGAGATATACAAAGCCAACACACCCTTCAGGCATCTCTTCCACTGCAATGTCGTTGAAATACCATGTCATGTTGTACTTTGTATATATACAGAATCACATGCTGTTCTTCTTTTCCTGGATTTCCTTACGGCGTTCCTTTGTTAATTTACCAATTTCTCCCAGTGCTTTGCGAGCTCTTGTAGCGGCAGCCTTGACACCCTTGGTTTCAAATGCTTCCTGCTCCTTAAGATAAATTTCGTATTGTTCTTCAATACTGTGATGTGTTGTGCATGACATTTACTGTCTCCTTACCATTCTGTTACATGATCCTTATCATATAACTTTTGTTTTACACACTTAGTTTTACACTCTGTGTTATCAAACTTCTTAAATTCTGTTTGCCAATATTCGTCTTCTAGTATACTATCTAAATCCTTATATTTCAAATTAAATTTTGTGCGTGCTAGTTTAGTTATCTTTTCATTGTGTGGATATCTAAGCGCAGTCCAGCAACAAGGGTAAAATTCTCCTGTTGACTTTAGGAATACACCCTTGTTTCCTATGTAACACAGTGCAGGATATTCATTAGTTTTTTGTAATGTTTGTGCTCTTTTCCAGAACAACTGTTTAAGATCATCACCTGGCCTTGTTTTATCTGTGATTAAAGTTTGTTCACGTTGAAATCTATGTCCTTGTGCTACAAGTGCTGTATTTGCAGGCTCCAATAAATCTTTAGTTCCATATGCTTGTGGATATTTACTCCCGAACTTGGTACTCTTTGTTAGTTGCCAACAGTCTGTATATTTTTCTGCTATGGCTTTTATTCTATTCAAATCGTGTTCATTGTAGCGGAAAGCAATACTAGCAATAACTGTATAGGTGGACTTGTTGTAAACTGTAAAAGTTATAATGCCTAGCATTATACTGGACCAATCGCAGTTTACTCTATATTTGCTATTGCTAGTTTGATCCCAGCCATCTAAACTCCAGTGTATTTCATCATGTTCATTTAGTGTGTTAGCAAGTGTATACCACCATTCAGTGCCCTTGTAACTACCATTTGTAATAATTAGTAACTGTATAGTTGGATTAATATTCTTTATCCATGCAACAATATCCAGAAACTGTTTTGCGTATATTGGATCTCCATCGTCACCACAAAAACTAATCTTACGCATTTGTTTTATACGCTGTTCGCCTATTTGTGTCTTAAAAAAATCCAGTGTAAGTTGACGATTAAGCAGTGTCTCAGGTACTTCTGCTCTTGTGCATCTTGGACATTTTAGGGTGCAAATACTGCTAACTTCAATGTGCCAGTGTTCTAATGCTAGGTTCATACAAGTTCCACGTCAGTATCATAACTTGTAAAGCCATTCTCTTTGATAACTTTAAGAACATTGTTTACACGCCCAATAAGTTCATCCTTGTGCGACACAAGCCATACACTCTTGTTGCGTTCACGGCTCATACGTTTTAGTACACCCATAGCGTTTTCAACACCCGCACTGTCCATGCCACTGTCTACAAGTTCATCAATAAACAACAGGTTTATAGGTTGATACAGACTTTCCCAAACATCACGGAACGCCCAACTTAAACTTAGTATCAGTCTGTTGCGCTCGCCTCTGCTTAAATTATCAAAGTCTAAATCTCTTCCTAATTCTTGTATTTCAACACTTAGATCATTTTGGAATACCACTGTGTGAGGTAACCCTACTGCGCCTAAGTACTGTTCCAACCTCGTATTTAAGTATGTGAGGTTCTGATCAATAATACGTTTTCTTATAAAACTATCTTTATTAGTTAGCAGTTTAAGCAGAAACTCCTGGTGATTCTGTAGTCTTGTAAGTTCATTTATAGTGTTCCAGTTAACTTCCTGAACTGCAGTTTGTTCCATTTCTACAATTTGTTCTGCGTAAGGGTCACTTTCATCCTGCTTATTTTGTAGTTGTGATTCCAGTGTTGATAGGGTTGAACGATGGTTGTGTGCATCAGTTGCGCTATCATAGAAAGTTCGTGGTTGCGGCGGGACATCAGTCTGTTTAATTTTAAGTTCCTGTATTCCCGTCTGTAGTTCTCCAAGGAAACCACTTGCTTCTGCATATTCTTTCTCCGCTTTTTCAATTTGTAGTTTATGACTGTCCAAGTGTTCAATACTTTGATTGCAACTATGACACACTCCGTCTTGCCAACCTTCCAGAGCTCTTTTTGTTTTTGCAACATCTTTTTCTGCACGACTCTCTTGTGCTTGCAAACTGGCAATGTCCTTTTGTAGTTGAGTTTGTTCAGTGTCCAGGACACGCCAGTCTGCAAGTTCCGTGTGCGCTCTCAGTTCAACGTCAATATCCACATGTGCAAGATCTTCAATAGCACGTTTGAAACTGTCAATATCATCACTTTTTTTATTCTGCCATAGTGTTTGTCTACGTTTTAGTGCGTCTACTTGTTCTGTAATTTTTCCGTTAGCATCTTCAACTGCTTTGATACGGAACTCTTCTTCTTGTATTTTTGTTTTTGTTACACGCACTATTTCTTTAAGGTTTTCAGCCTTTTCACTTAGTATTGTTATACCCAATAACTGTTCAATGATAGCACGTTGATCATTTTGTCGCATGCTTAAAAATGGTTCACTGTATGTGTTTAGTGCAAGTACATGTTTGAACATGTCGTGACTCATACCCAGTAGTGTTTCAATAGCACGTTGTGTTTCTCTGCTATCGCCCTGTGCGTTGTCGTCTGTTTCCTGTTCACTGTTATTGATGTAAAACTTTAGCACATTAGGTTTTCGTCCACGCTCAATACGATATTGCAGTCCGTCCTTTTCAAATTCAACTGTAGTCAGCATATTTTTGCTGTTTGTTTTGTTAATTAGATTATCTTTGCGAATATTAGTAAGAGCATTGCCATACAGTGCATAACTTAGTGCATTGATTATAGTAGTCTTGCCAGTGCCATTACGACTACCCGCGTCACCACCGCCTGTATCCAGGTTCTCACCCAGTACAAGTGTAAGATCATTTCTATTGAAGTCTATTGCCTGTGTGGTATTGCCCACACTCATAAAGTTTTTTACTGTGAGAGTATCTATTTTAAACATGTGATTATAAGTTTCTATAAATGTCCAACATCAGTTTGCTGTCATATTGCTGGCTATCAATCTGTTGTAGTTGACTGGTAACAATTGTATCCACGCTTTCAAAGTTTATTTCACCCTGTACAGTCATATCCATGTCTTCAACTTTAAGCGGAATAAGACTCATTTCACGCAGACTGTATTCATCCATGAAAGTTTCTTTAATAAAGTTTGCTTCTTCGTAACTGATATCAACATCCAAGTTAACACGGGCATATGTCTTGGATGCTAGATATTTTTCAGGTCCTTCCAGTAATTGACTTATTTTCAGTACACGATAGCGAGGTTGTTCAGGCCAAGCAATAAACTGTTTTGTGCCGTCCCAATCTAATATCATCATGCCTCTGTCATCGTCCCAGGCATCACTGTAGTTGTGAGGAAAAGCATTGCCTGTATACACAACATTGTCCTTTTCCTGTCGCTTGTGAAAGTGTCCTGTAAACACAGTGCCACAGCGTCCAAAGTCACTGGCATTAAGTTCACCATGATCAGGCATCTGTACCATGGCATTCATATAGAAGTGCGGAAGTTCAAAGTGTCCTATAACATAGTCAGCATTTATTTTGCGCATCTGTTTGTGTTCATCGCCCACAAGCCAGGGTATAAATGCTACACCGTCCACAGTTGTGATGTCATTGTAGAACTGTATATTTTCAAACTTTTTTATAAACGCAATGCTATTGTAGTCGCGTTTGTCACGATAGTATTCATCATGGTTGCCAGGAATAAAATGCACTACATCAAATGTAGTGTTCAGTAGTTCCAGTGCTTGTATGCTGAAGTTTAGTGTTGCAACGTTTATGCTTGCACGTTGATGATGCCAGTCTCCCATAAAGATACAGGTTTCCGCACCCTGTCTTTTGGCTTCTTCACAAAACCAAACTACAAAATCCAAGCAGTCGCGATTGAACGTTTGGCTGTTACTCTTGTTGCCAAAGTGTATATCCGTGAATACGGCGGCCCGTTTGAACAAACTCATGTATTAAGTATAGTGCCTTTGATGATAGTTGTCAAGAAACAGAATCTTTTTGCATCTGCATTTCATTTTCAGTTTGTCTTGTGTAACTAGGATTCAGTCCTGCACTCTCCAGTATATCGTCTCGAATGCTCTGATTCTTTTTTTCCAAGTTCAGTACACGAGTAAAACTGTTTGTGATTGCCGCAGTGTAGTAAGCAAACGGATTCTCACTCTTACTTTCATCAAACTGCAAACCAATCTGTGTAAGTTGTAGCAGTGCTTGACTGCGCATCTCATCATTGTATGTATAACCGCGCCAGTTACTGCGAGTGCCATAGCGTTCGCACAGTTTCATATACATGCGGGCAAGTTTGTTTGTGGTTTTGCCATGCGTTTTGCTGAAGTTGCCGTTCTCTAGTCCGCCTGACCAGTGACTCTTACCCACACAATAGGGTTCACCATCTTCATCCAAACGAAAATGCTGGAAGGGAGGAAAGTTACACTGTATATGATGATCCGCTACAGTTTTAGGATTCTTTTTGCGTCCTGGATGAAGAGGTACATGATCAAATGTCATGATGCGAAACACAATATCTGCCTTGTCTATCTTTTTCCAGTCCACTGCGAAGTCCGCTTGTTTTACTTTTTTGCCTTCACTGCGGGCAAGTTCATAGTTGTATTTTTGTATTCTGTCTGCTTGATTGCGTTTTGCTTGTGCAATAGTGCGTATGTTAATCTTTTCTACGTTGGGTAGAATAATATCATATACATCATCGCCCTCGCTAACAAAACTACTATATGTATTTTTACTTAGGTGTATTTCCTTCAACAAGTCTCGGTTGTTGAGATAATTTTTCCTTTTTATCATGTGGTGAGATTCCTTTTATATGCGTATATTATACAGCCTATAAATATACTTATGCAAGAACTTTTTAAGGATTTTTAAATGCCGTTTAGTTTAGGTAGTAAATTTAAGAGAAAAGCACAACAATTTGTTAGTAATGCTGCTGGAAATGCTCTTCCGGGTAATGATCCTCTTAGTAAAATAGGACGCAGTGTACTGGATGCAAGCGGTAATAGACTTATCCAGGCAGGGCTAGACTTTGCTGGTGCTAAGAGTGACTTATTTAGGGACGTTGCTGCCACTGTATTCAGAGACAATGATATTCGTGTGCGTTTAAGTATGAGCCCTGGAAGTGGCGCATTTCTATACAAAGATCCTCAAAATAAAGTTTTACAACCGCTAGTTGACACAAATGGTGTGCTATTTCCCTATACACCCACAATAAGTGTAAGTCATTCAGCAGGATATACAGGCACACAACCAACACACAGCAACTACATTCAACACAGTTACAATAGTAGTGCAGTGGACACAATTAGTATAGATGGTTATTTTACAGCAAATACTTCAGACGAAGCACGCTATGTATTTGCAGTGCTACACTTCTTACGCAGTGCGTACAAGATGTTTTTTGGCACAGACGGACTAAGAGGAACACCACCTCCTGTACTTAGATTAAGCGGCTATGGTCCTTACAACTATAATAGTATGCCTGTAGTTTTAACAAACTTTACAGAGATAATGCCTGCAGACAGAGATTTAATTGAAGTTCCACTAGCGGCTGCACCAGATGCTGCAACTAAAACAATGATACCAACATTTTTACCACTTACACTAAGTCTAATGCCAATTTACAGTAAGCGTCAGATAGGCAACTTTAGTTTGGAAAAGTTTGCTAGAGGAGATCTTATAGGTTCGCCTAATGGGCCTGGAGGATTTATCTAATGGCTGAAGTAATCTATCGTGCAGATAGTCCATATGGACAAACCAAGCAGTATAGTTTTTATTTGGATGTGCTTACACCCAGACGTATTCCTCCGAAGCGAGACGATGTACTACATACTCTTACACAAGTGCATCAGTATAGACCTGATCTACTAGCGTTTGACTTATACAAAAACAGTAATTTGTGGTGGGTATTTTCTTCACGCAATCCAAATGCATTTGAGGATCCTATTTGGGATTTTCGTCAAGGCAAGCGATTCTTTATACCTAAACTGGAAGTGATAGAATCAGCATTAGGAATCTAATATGGCTGTAAACAGGCAAAATCCATTTCAGAAACAGTATATAGATAGTTTTCAAGGAAAAAACATTAACAGTGATGAACTTCAGTCACTGCCAAATGAAACTTACTTTAATATAATCTCTTCTTATAATGTAGACGATAACGACAATCTTGTAAGTCAAAGAAAACCTATCTACAATAACAGTTTTAACAATCCAGCACCTCAGGATCTTAGCCTGTTTCCACAAGATCCACCAGATCCTGTAAGGATACCAGCAGCGCAACCTGTGACAGACGCTGCAAAAGTTGATTGGTCAGACGTTGCAGTGGATGACGGGCTTAATGACTATGCGGATACTTTTAATCAACCTGTTGCTTTTGATCAAACCAGTTATCCATATAAAAAACCTAGCAGTAGTGCACCAGAAGAATTTTACGGTGACGGAGGCTTAGAAGACGAAGGTGATCTTGTTTTTAGTAAAACAAGTGGAGTTAACAATCTTAAGGACAGTGATACTAGTGAATTTGAAGGCCAAAACGCTAGTAAAGATAGCGTTACAAAAATAGGCGAAGCCAAGGATGCAAAAGGTATTGATGATGGTGCTTTCAATGAAGATATAACTAAGATAGCAATTGATCCCCGTCCTAATGAACTCAATGTGTTTAGTAGCGTTACATACAATCTAGCACTTTACATGCTTAACAGTAGAAGTTACGTAGACATAACTAACGCACCAGATACAGTTGAAGAGGCACTGTCAACAGATCCAAACAATAGAAATGCACTGCTACTAATGCGCAGTGGAGGAGTAGGACTGGAAAATCAGGGCACAGGATTTTTCAACGATTTCTTTATTGATGATCTTGAAGTTACAAACATTGCAACAGGACCTGATAAGTTTAAGCAGAACACTAACGCAACTGATATAAAATTTACTATTACTGAACCCCGAGGTGTTACGCTACTGGAAAAATTACAGGATGCAGCGGCAAGTGTTCAAGTAAGCACTAGAGAGAAATATATTTCTGCACCCTATCTACTGGAAATAAAATTCAAAGGCTATGATGAACAGGGTAGGCCTATGCCTGCTCCTAGTAGGCCAAAATATATTCCTATTCGTATCACTGACATTCAGTTTGAAGTAACAACATCGGGCACACAGTATAGAGTAACAGCAATACCTTTTGCACACTTTACACTGGGTGAAGTGAACAGTATTATACCTAACAACATAGAACTTCAGGCAACTACTGTGGGAGACATTTTTAATGCAGGAGTTATACTGGAAACTACTGTTACAGAAACAGAACGTGTTCAGGAAGGACCTCCTGGTCCAGGCGGCCCTGGCGCAGATAGGACAGTTGAACGTCAAGTTAAAAAGAAGAAAAAGATAAGGGCAAAAAATTTAGGTGAAGTACTTACAGATTATCAGAAAAGCAGAACAAAGCAAACACAAACCCAAACTGAAAAAACTGCGGATACTAAAAAACAACCTATACCTGCAGCCGCACAACTTTATGACACATATGACTTCCTTATTGCAGGTGAGATAGCAAACGCTAAACTTAACCTAAGTGGATTGTATGATGCACTAAACACTCCTGCGCCCACAGAAGAAAGCAAAAAGAAAGACACCAAGAAAGACAAGAGCGATCTCAGTCAGTTCGGAGCATATGTAAAAGGCTTGTCAGGCGGTGTTACACTGGATAAGGAAACAAATCTATTTAAGATTAATGCTGGTACAGATATTACTAAACTAATAAATTTAATTATTTTGCACAGTGATTACATGGATAGGAATATACTGGAGACACCTACAGAATGTTTGAACAGTGGTGATCCTGTAAAATGGTTTAAAGTAGTACCAGTCATTAAGACTGCTACTGGACCTGGCAAAGGTTATGATGAAAAGGACGGACGTTTCAAATATCATATTACATTTACTGTGCAAAAGAGTAACATATACTACAGCGATTTTCCCTGGGCAAAGAAGAGTAAGCCAACAGGAAACGGTATACATAAAATTTACAATTACATATTCTCAGGACAGAATACAGAAGTGTTGGACTTTGATCTAAAATTTAGAAATGCATTCCTGCAGGTGATGACAGCGGGCAGTGGTTCTCCTTTTGCTAACAAACGTGCAAATACACCATTTAGTCCCACTACAAAAGAAATTTCATCAAGTGCAGAGGGTAACACTATTAACGGCACAGACAGTCTGGTTCGTACTAGAGCAAAGGATTTATTCAGTAGTGTAATGAGCGATGGTTTAGATCTTGTTGAACTAAATCTACAAATTATTGGCGATCCTGCATACTTGCCAACAAGCGATGCATTTTATTATGATAAAGCAAGAAAAGGTCAAACATACACCACAGCATTTATGCCTGATGGAACTATCAACTACAATCTAACAGCACCTTTTGTACAGGTTAATTTACGGACACCTGTAGATTATAATGACGTAACAGGCCTAGCAAATCCTAGTCCTAGTCTTGGTAACAGTAGTTTTAGCGGTGTGTACAGAGTAACTAGTGTGGATAGTACATTTAGCGGAGGTGTATTTCAGCAACGATTAAAAGGACTACGAGCACCACTACAACCTGATGAAGACAAGCGTAAACAGGATAGAGGATGCACACCCAACAAGGAACGTGTCGCGGCACAACTGGATAATGATCGTGCAGAAGTAAATGGCGGCCCTGAGGACATTTATCGTGAGAAGCGTGGTGAGGGCATAACTAATAATACAGCAACAGTAACACAGGACTTTGCGCAAAGTGTAGCAGACGAATATTCAGGCGGTGATCCAGCAGGCGAATTCGATACAGGACAACCTAGTTTTGCGCAACAGACAGCAAATGAGTTTTCAGGCGGTGATTCGCGCGGAGAATTTGGCGGCCTTAATGTTACTATACAGGATGCTAGACCAGAATTTATACAACCACAAGCCAATGAAGTTCTAATAGATCGCTTCGGCGGAAACACATTAATCTAAAGGTAAATCATGGCAGTAGATCAGTCCAGAGCAAATTCCAAAGGAGGAGACAGCCAATATGATACTGGTAGTCTAAGAGGCGTTCGTGAAGAACGTGGCATAGTTACGGGTATTGTTAAAGCAAATGTACACGGCGCACACATGGGAGTCATTAGAATATGGGTGCCTACATTTTGTACAGATCCAGATGACAAGACACAGTATCGAACTGTGCGATATTGCACACCCTTTTACAGTCGTGTAGACAATCAGGGTGTGGGAGATACATACTTCGGTACAAAAGTTACTAGCGGTATTGTAACTCCACCGCCTGATATAGGCACAAAAGTATTGGCATTTTTTCCTGAAGGACGTAATGCTGAAGGCTATTACTTTGCATGTGTGCCTGATACTTTTATGCTACAAACTGTTCCGGAAGCAACACTATACAACGGAGTTGCAAGTGGGGAATTCAATGATAACCTTGAAGGCGAACGCAGTAGTAAAAAAGTAACTAACTGGAAAACACAGGCAAGACCACAAGATTTTTTTACTAACAATCAACTTAGTGGTGCTGGACTTGTTGATGACACAGTGCGTGGTCTAAACAACAGCAGTTACATGCGCGAATCGCCAAGTGAAGTTTTGGGTATTAGTAGCAAGGGCAGACGTATAACCACTGCAGGTCAGGACTTTACACTTACATACAACGCACAAATTAAAGATCCTAACACCACAGACAAAACAATACTAAATGGATTACTTGGGCCTACAGGCAGACGCAAGGGTCATAGCATCACACTTGACGATGGTGATATAGATGGCAATAGCAATCAGATACGTTTACGCACAAGCACTGGACATCAAATACTGCTTAATGACTCTGAAGGTGTAATATATGTGGGCAATGGTGAAGGCACTGCATGGATTGAACTGGGTAGTCAAGGCACAATGGATGTATATGCACTTGACAGCATAAACTTTCGCAGCAAAAATTTAAACTTTCATGCGGATGAAAATATAAAGTTTCACAGTAAAGGATACTCACAGTTTGTTAGTGAGAAACAAATGCATGTTGAAGGCAAAGAACAACTGGTAATGAACAGTGCTGGTGAAGCAGGGATTACTGGAGAGAAAGGTCTACACTTAAACACAACTGGCGAATTATTTGCAAGCAGTGGCGGAGCAAGTTATCTTAATGCTGGCGGTAACATGTCTATAGCAGGTTCTCTTATCCTATTGCAGGGTCCTAGTACTAAAGCAAAAACTGCAAAGAACATAAGCGAACTTCAGAAAATAGATGTTTCCTATGCAAGTGGGTCAGGTTTTGAAGCAGGAGAAGAAATCGCCACTACAGCGGATAGAATAGTTACACATGAACCTTTTCCAGCACACGGACAAAAAAATATAACCAGTCCCTATACTGGCGGTCTAGTAGGCGGTGGAGGAGGTATGGGCGGTGCATTTAGTGTTATTGGCGGTCTTGCAGGTGGAGCAATTCCAACAGGATTAGATGGAGGACTTGCAGCAGCCGCAGCAAGTGTAGGTGGTGGGGGTGCAATATCTCAAGCAGTAAGTGCAGTAACAAGTGGCGGTGCAGGTAATATATTATCTCAAGCAACAAATGTTCTAGGCAGTTCAGGCCTTGCAAGTAATGTTTTAAGCCAAGTTAGTAGTAGCGGTGCTGGCAATGTTTTAGGACAACTAACAGGTGGCGGAGCAAATCCACTAGGTGCTTTAACTTCTAGTTTACAAGGTGGGCAACTGGCTGGATTAGCAGATACATTTACTAGCACAATAGGCAGTGGAAACTTACCAGGATTCGATAGCATAGCAAGTAGTTTAGGTGGTATAACAAGCAATCTTCCTATAGGGGATTTAACTAGTCAATTAGGTAATCTGCCTATAGGTGATATACAGAATCAACTCAGTAGTGTAACTAGTCAACTTGCAGGTGCAGATCTAGGAAAACTAGTAACAGATTCAACAGGGAAAATTACAGGCATTGCAGACAGTCTGGGTGCTGGATTGCCAGATATTCAGGGTGCTCTTAGCACAGTAGCACCACAACTACAGGATGCGTTGCCCAGTGTTCTTAATAGTCCAGCACTTAAAAAGTTTCCTGTTACGGATATGGTTGCACAGGTAAACACAGGATTTAGTATAGGTGCGCTGGATAGTTTTGATATGCAGGGCCTAAATGCTGCAGTTGTAAAACAAGTGGGCAGTCTAAACAATCCTAAATTTATAGACGGTATAACAAAAAGTGTTGGCAAATACGGCTTTAATGTTGATCAGTTAAAGAGTCAGGGGTTTGTTCGTCCGGATGCAATATTTAATGATCAACTTGCGGATACTAGTGTATGGACTGGTAAGGGCGGTGCAAACAGTCTAAACAAGTTTTTAGGAAACAGTGGATTACAAGAACAAGTACAACAGGCAGTTGTAGCCACTGACTATCAGAAAATGTTTAACACAGGTGCTATAAAATTACAAGATGGCAAAAAAGAAATCATGGGTATGCTTACTGCAAGTAACATAAGTTCTCCTGAAATTGCAAGTAAAGTAAGACAGGGATTTTCAAATATTGAAGATACACTTAAAAATACTACAAATATACCTGACGGCGAGGACGTATCTAGTGTAGTAAAAGATGCTATGCAAACAGGAGCGGCTGCACAGCAACGTGCCCAAAAGATTAAAGAACCAACAACACAGAATGTAAATGTAATTGACACAGTAAGAGACGACCAAGGAAATGTTACACAAGAAACTGTTGTAAGAACTGGCGTTGACGAGGATGGCTTTGAGTTTACAGAGACAGTAACTGATCAGTTTGAAGGAGAGACTTATTCTGCACCATCAGCAGGACCTGCAAATATAGTTGGTGATGCAAGACAGGGACGTATGGTTAGAGATGCAAGACAGGATATATATCAGGGTAAAAACGGCCAAAGAATTAAAAGTATTGATGATACTGTTATGCGTTTAGAAGAAATATTGTTTAGTAAGTTACTAGATGGAACTGCAACTAGAGAATATGAACAACAGGCTCGCGCACAGATTAATGCACTGGGTGCTGAACGAGACCTACTAGTCAAAGATTCAGCATAGGAGTAAATAAAGTATGGCATTAGCAGTTTACAGAGGATTTAACACAATAAACAATAATTTTGGTGGCTCCAAAATTACTGACACTGAACTTATCAAGAGAGATCTTCTCAATCACTTTGCAATACGCAAGGGTGAGAAACTAATGAACGGAGAATTCGGAACTAGTTTGCGTGATTTAATAATGGATCCTCTAACAGATGAAACTAAAGATCTTGTAATTCAGGAAGTTGACACTGTTATACAATCAGATCCTCGTATTGTAAGTGATGGTATTACTCTTGATGAGTTTGAAAATGGACTACAGATTGAAATGGCTATACGCTATGTTACTACAAATGAAGTAGAAACACTACAAATACTATTTGACAGGCCTGATCGCGAAGCCGAATAATATACATACATTATACAGTGAATAAATACTGCAGTAATAATATAGGAAACTAATTATGTCTGCAAGTACACGCCAATCAAACCTATTTGCTGCGGAAGACTGGAAAAAAGTATATCAAACATTCCGTGAAGCAGATTTTCAGAGTTATGACTACGAAACTATTCGTAAGAGTATGGTGGATTATCTCCGCACTTACTATCCAGAAGACTTCAACGATTTTATTGAAAGCAGTGAATATATTGCACTAATTGATCTAATTGCATTCTTAGGTCAGAGTCTTAGTTTCCGTGCGGATTTAAATGCCCGTGAAAATTTCCTAGAGACAGCAGAACGCAGAGACAGCATACTACGTCTTGCTCGTATGCTAAACTATTTTCCCAAGCGACAGCAGATTTCCCGCGGATTTTTAAAAGTTGTTAGTGTTGAAACAACAGAAAACATCTTTGATGCGAACGGCAATTCACTACGGGACACAGAAATATCCTGGGGCGATCCCACAAACAGTGACTTCCTTGAACAGTTTACAACTATTGTAAATGCTGCTATGGTTAGTACTCAACAGTTTGGTAATCCTGCACTAAAAACCACAGTGGGCGGTATTAACATTGAAGAATATCAGATTAAAATTAACAATGGCACTATTCCTATATATGACTTTAAGAGTGAAGTGGGCGCACAAAATTTAGAGTTTGAACTAGTTAAGGGCACATATTCAGGTGAAGATTTTGTATATGAAGTTGCACCTCAGCCTACAAATACTACAAATATACTGTACCGCAATGATAACAGAGGCTTTAACAGTGCTAACACTGGTTTCTTCTTCTACTTCAAACAGGGTAACCTACAGACTGCAGACTTTAGTATTGATGAAAAATTACCCAATAGAACAGTTGAACTGGATATTAATAACATTGATAACAATGATGTTTGGCTATATCAAGTAAATGATCAG
The DNA here is from genome assembly GCA_002722435.1 of Legionellales bacterium. GTDB lineage: Bacteria > Pseudomonadota > Gammaproteobacteria > Comchoanobacterales > Comchoanobacteraceae > UBA7916. The sequence goes on from PBLX01000043.1 coordinate 21,501, forward strand.
GGTGTAGAAACTACACGCTGGGAAAAAGTACCTGCTATTAGCGGTAACAACGTTATATACAACAGTCTAAGTGCAAACAATAAAAATTTATTCAGTGTACGCAGTCGTGCAGACGATCAGATAAGTCTAGTGTTTGGCGACGACGTGTTTAGTAATATTCCTACAGGAAATTTCCGTATATATTTCCGTACTGGCGCTGGCACAACATACAAGATATCTCCAGATGATATGAGTAACATACAACTCGTTATTCCTTATATCAGTCATGTAAATCAGATAGAGAATCTCACAGTGAGTCTAAGTTTGCAAAGCACGATAGCAAATGCAACAGCAAGAGAGAACTTGCGTGATGTTAAATTAAAGGCACAACAGCAATACTACACTCAGGATCGTATGATTACAGGTGAAGACTATCAGATACTGCCCTATACAAAGTTTAGCAACATATTAAAAAGTAAAGCAATCAATAGAACAGCCAGCGGCATAAGTCGTTATCTAGACGTTCGTGACACAACAGGGAAATATTCTAGCACAAATATTGTTGCTGAAGATGGCATAATATATCGCACAGAGGATATACAACAGTTCCAGTTTACGTTTATTACTGACAGTGAAATATCAAATATAATAAGCACGCAGGTAGAGGCTAACATTAAAAAGAATAGCAGTCTACACTTCTATCTTAAAAACTATGGTGGTATCAATGTAACCAGTCTAAATCCTTCCTGGAATCTTACTACTTCAACTAGCGGAACCTGTACAGGATATTTTAAGAATGATGTTGATGCTCCACTTAAAATAGGTGACTTTGCAACTAGTAATTTAAAATATGCAAAAGTTGGCGCACTTATTAAATTTACTGCGCCTAGTGGTAAAGTGTTTGATGTTAACAACAATCTAATAGACGGCACTAGTGGTACAATTAACACACGCGATTTTATCTGGACAAGTATTACGGCCGTTGTTACGGACGGAACCAATCAGGGTGTTGGAAATCTAGATACAGGTGTTGGGCCTGTAACACTTAGTGAAGTTATCCCACAGGACGCAGAACTTAACCAAGTTATTGCACCCTGGAACACAACACTGACAAGCACAGTAAGAAATAGTATTATTGATTTTATTGGTGATTTCAAAACTTTTGGATTGCGTTATGACAGAGATACACAAGCCTGGGCAATAATAGAAAATTTAGACCTTAATCAAGCATCAACTTTTAGTTTAACCAACACTGGAAACACCACACAAACTAATCTTGACAACAGTTGGTTCTTTAAATTTACTAATGATGGATCTACATACACAGTAAACTTCCGTAGTACGGATTATATATTCGAAAGTAAACTGGAGACACGTTTCTATTTTGATAATGATCTTAAAATATTTGATCCACGCACTGGCAAGACTATACAGGATAAGATTAACATCCTAAAAGTAAATGCACTTCCGGATAGCACGAACAGTTTAGCAGTGGATTATGCTATGCAAGTGGATGATGTAATTACGGAAACAGACGGATTTATTCTTACAAACAGAATAAAAGTTACATTCCCAGATATTGACAGTGATGGTGTAGTGGACAATCCAGAAGTATTTGATATTGTTGTTGGCCCTGATGTTAATCCTACACAGAAAATAGTGTTCTATCAGACTAGCACAAGTTCTGGCGGTTATTTAACATACACGCCTGTTGATAGTACAGATATTGAACAACGCTATACCACACAGGCTGCAATAAATGAAGTGCTTGCGCAGTTTAGCAGTGGACAGATATTTTATGCTAATTCAGATGAAAAATTCTATATCCTTAGCATAAGTGGTAGTAATGTTAAAAGTATAGCAGAAACTACTGATTATGTCAAGCGTACAGGACGCAGTGATCTACTATTCCAGTACACACATAACTCGCCAAACAACAGACGCATTGATCCTAGTC
>PBLX01000044.1 GCA_002722435.1 Legionellales bacterium
CGGCGGGGTTGCGTTGTTGCCTTTTTTGTTAACGAGACGTCCCTCGGCGATTGGATAGCGTCGATTGGAATTTGGCACATCAAAAAGATTGCACCTTCAATCGCGCTTGGCGCGGTTTCGCCCGAGTTTCGCAACGCCCGCTTACCAATCACCAATTTTGTTTCTAGAAAAACGCTGAGGTCCACAATTGAGGCGGTGGCCTCCCCCGAGAACATTCCCTCGTTCAGCGATGACGACGGAAAGGGCGATCTGCTCAAAATTACTACACTCGCGGCCAAAGAATTGGCGTCCACACATTTGAAACCCGGCCTTGTGCAATTCAAGAGGGTTCGGATTTGTTGAAATAAACCTTAATATGTCGATTCAGTACAATTCGTGATGAGCTGGCACGGGTAACCTCGCCGTGCCCGGTCGCCTCTTACCGAGCAAGCTCGGGCTGCTCACTTCGCCGGTGCCATGTCTGAGGGCACACCCCCTACTCGGGATACTCTAATTGAAAAACTTCGCACCTATTTTACTATTGGGAGAGCATCGGGATGCACCGAGCACGAACTTTCGCGGTGCATCGATGATAATCACATTCCAGAGGACATCAAAAACCCGCGACTGATGTTTCGGATACGGAAGCTACTAGCGACCATGAATAATTGCGCGTTCAGACCCATCGCAAACGACGATGGCGTAGAAGAAATTACCAGGGCGCTTGAAAGCACCACAATCGGACTTTGAATTGAATTTATTGGATAAGCATACATTACATATACATGTTCGTGGATCCATACATGTGTGTTCCTATTCCTTGTGATTGAAGGCGCGGTGTCTTCGTGGCGCTCTCATCCTTTTTTCTGTGCCATTGCTTTATCTTTGGGCCAACGATGGCGATGCCAATTACTAAAACAACTAACACGAGCAAAGTAATTATGATGGCCGTGATAGTTCCCGTAGATGATGATGGAGATGGAGGATCCGTCAGCATTAAGGCGACATTGCTCGCCGCTAGGGTCGGTCGCCCAACGCATACCGTGTCGTTGTAAACATTGCAGTCCACGGTTTTGATCTCCGTTCTGTCGTCGCACGGGGTGCACTGTTTGTAGATAAATGTTGCGTCTTGGCACCGGAGCGGATCATTCAAACAGCTCTTTATGTCAAAAAAGTATCCCTTTTTGAGCATGTAGGCCGTTCCAGATGGCGCAGTTGGCGCGGTGAACAGGGCATTCACACTGAGGCCTTCTAAACTTTGGCATTGTGCTAGGCTATCAATGCCTCCGGTAGACGCAGGGTTGATTTCAACCGAGCCGATGGTTGCCCCGGGCTTGAGGGGGGTTTGAATTGAAGATGAAGGCAGTGATATGTCGCCTTTGACCACGTACGTGATTGGTCGCGTCGTGGACATAAATAGTAGTGCCATCGAGCCTGCAGGCTGAAGCCCCGTTGCGAGGTTCATGATGCTGGTTCCCTCGGTGATTATGCCGTGTTGCAAAGGGCCGGTGCTGGTTTTGAATTTTGTGCTGGTGAGCAACGAGGGAGATCCTGCGGATTCAACTAGCGGCAGAGCCATGGCAGCCAATTTCATTTGGACCGTGGTTGGATCCGATAGTTGTGAAATGTAATTGTGCACGTCGCTTGCGAGGACGCAGTAATTACTTTGGGCGGCTAGACTACTGAAATCCCAGTTCTTTTCGGTGATAGGTAAGCCGAGAAAGGTTTGCTTGCCCAGTTTAAAATCGATTGGCATAGAATCAACTTTTAGGACATAACGTTTAAGGTCGTTCTGATTACCGCCACAGTAACATCCACCATTTTCGCAAGATGCAAACGGCAAAATATCCGACTCATTTCTAGTTGCATTATACAAGTCAAAGCACTGATCCTCGGCCGCTTCGCAAAACTCTTTATTTTGTTGACGTTCCGCCGCGCTTTGTATGCCCTCTAAGCAAATGTACCGAGGTTCCGGCTGCGCGCCAACCCCCAAAAGCCACAAGGCCCCGGCGACGGTGGCGGCCCGCATCCCGGCCGGTCAGTATAAGGCGATTCGTATTTCCTAAATACTCCGCCCCCAGGCAATGCCATCCGTGTCGAGCCTCGCTCTTCTTGTAAATTGCACCATTGATTACAATGCCTCGGAATCTCATGTGGCGCGGAGAGGTGTCGGCAACGGAAACGTGCACGTCGATTACAGGTGGCCAAACCAGACGGTGCACTACTATTTTGATGACAGCTGGAGCCCCTCAAACCTTAAAATTGCGGACCGGAGCGTGAAAGTTGCCACCGCGGAGCTTGCGGCCATGGTTATGAAACACGGCGGTGTGAATCTTTCGTTTGTGGATGTGACAATTGCGTCGCGAGCACATGGTTATGACGGCGCGCACCTCAAGATTACAAATCTTCAAAAGAATTGCGCAGCCACTGTCGGGCACAGAGGCAAGCAAAACGGGTACGCCGATCATGAAAATAAGATGTATCTTCGTGCACCATGGTGTTTTGGGTCAGAGGCGACCGTAAAACACGAGTTTGGACACGTGCTTGGCTTATGGCACGAGCACCAGCACCCCTTTTCAAGCCGGTACATTACCAAGGGCTGCGAGGCCGATGACACGTGCAAAAATGACATTAATTGCGAACGGCAGGGACGATTCTCCGTTACAACGACACCCTATGATTTTTTGTCTATTATGCACTACTCCCTTGGTCAGTGTGGCGGGATGACCCCGACCGAGCACGTCGGAAAGGCGCTGCTCAAGGCGCAAGGCATTTCACAGCCAGAATATCATGTTGGTGGTGTCCAAAACTTCTCGGTTCACGACGCCCAGATGATTGCAGCCGAGTACTCGGACGGATTGTTGATGGATACTAAAGCTAAAGAAAGCTGTGAAAATGGGGAGATCCAAAAATGTGATACGGGGAAATGTGTCGGTGTTTCGAATTTGGGAAACGATGTCTGTGACGAATCCCTTCGATGTTACTACTTAGACGGCGGCGACTGCGACGACACGTTTTCACCGTTTGGGCTCACGGATCATACAGTTGTCTATGTCAAGGGCGACGAGCACGTGTGCACAGACAATGAGTATGATTATCGGATTGCGGCGCTGGTCATGGTATTGATTGTATTAGGTTTACTTGCTCTGATTTTGTATCTGGTCTGCCAATAAAAACCTTATGGTGTGTGTTTGGGTTGTGATTGCGCATAACAGTATAAAGAAAATACGTAAATAGTAGCATCGAAAGCAACATGGCGGCGGAAGCCAACGATGGCCAGATCATTATTGACACCATGCTTCGTTCGCCCGAGCACCGATTTGACGTTTTGCCGCCCGCAAACGTGTTAATGACATACTTTGATAGCGACTATAAAATTGGCAATGACGGTGATAGGCGTTTAATAATAAATGCATTGGGGGAGTATTATCTTGATGCAGATGATAAACAAGAAAAAGGGATGGCGGTTAAATTAATCAATTATTTGCGCGTAGATGGTGGTTATCCAAAACTTTTTGGAGAAGCGCTTCCGACAGAATACAAAAAAAAGGATGTATGGAAAAACACAACGGGCTATCAAAAACGATACCTTTTGCAAGGGGCCGAAGAAGATAGTGATGCAATGGACTCAGGTGAAGATGACTGGCTTGATGTTGACATTGACGATGATTACAAGCAAGCAAGAATTCTCACAAGATTTATTTACAACGGAAATGTGGATGAAGCCATGGACGACCCTTGCATTAAAGGGTTGGAGGTGGAAAAAAACGCTCTTGATGCATTGTTAGCCAAAGATTTGAACAAAGTAAACATAAATTCAATGTACAACCCGAATAACCTATTCGACTTTAACATGAAAACCTTGAGCGACCGGTCTATAAAAAACAAGTTTTTTTTGTGGCTTTTATTTAAAGATCAAGAGGTAAACGACCTAGAATATGGTGTTCCGCGGCGATGGTTTAAGGACAAGCTCGGTGGAGTATTCCAAGCGCCAACAAATATCCCGGTTTCCAAAAGGCCAAGATTGCAATATGATGATACAATGGGCATAATCGACACAAAAATCTATACTACACAAAATATCGATCGTATCATTTATATGGTCTTTGACGGAAACATACATGCGGCTGAAGGAAATGCAGATGTGCAAGAGTTCGTAGATTTCTTTGTTCCAAAATATGATCATGCCGAATTCTGGGGCGACACAAAAAGGAGAATGAAAAGCTATAATGATAATTGCATACGCGAAACAATTCGTTGGTTTAAAGAATGGAGGAGCTTGAACTTAGATGACGATAGCCCTTTTTGCTCATGGGTGCTTGAGAATTATGAACTAATCAAGGATATTAAGCTTCTACCTTGTCATCTTAAAGCAGCAAAACTAGTGATGACTCGTGAATCAAAGCAATATTTTAAACGCGAGAAGGATATGATTATGTTAGAAAAATCGGAAATTGACAAGCACAATATATTATTGCACCATCTTAATCCAATCTGGGGAATTATAATGAAAAAAAGTGTTCATCCAATACTTCTGAATGGCGATCTTCTTACGACAGAACCTACAAATAATTTTACGCCGGATAATAATGACATGTATCACAGGTTGCTCGGTTTTGAAGTGATTTTGGGTGCCATCCAAGGCATTATCAAAAATGGCTTTTTAGAATTTAGTTTTGTGCAAAAAGGCGTGCCGGTTCCTGATTATAGTATAGGGCAAATAAATGGGGCTATACAAAACGGAGCTTATCTCATTGTCAAAAACGTCAAAAATGGAATAAGGCAAACTAGGACATTTGGCCCAGACGACGAATTACCCACTGGCAATACGCTGGCAAGGTGGAGACAGAAAAATTACGATATCACATTGACGATATACGACAGGGTGGGCGGGTTGGTGCGCGCAATAACGCAAGGCGAGCTTAATCGAGCGGTAGACACTGCAGTGAGCCTCGCAACTGATAAATTGAACATTGTGGCGGTGTAATGGCCAACACAAGTTTTATTTTAACGAATTAAACACATTCCTCCCTATAAAGGAATTGAATTAATATCAAGTGCTGCAATAATGAGTGCTTGTAGCGCGCGCCAAGGAAACACCGGCCCGTTTGCGGGAAATTATGAAAATGCCAAAGGTGACGAAATGGGAAATGGGGGCTTTGGAAAAGTGTACGACCTAAATTTAGTGCGCGAGAATCCCCAAACAGATCAGCCATACAAGTTTAGGCTTTATGTCAAAGAAGGCGATGGTTATAAAAAATTTGTGTATCAAGGCGAAACCCCCGCCGAGGGCAGTGGCGGTGACTTGCCCCAAACAACACAGGACATTGGCAAACTTGTTACAAGGGAGGATGAGCCTTCATTCATTGTTAAAGTCTCCGAAGAGGGGGGGTCGCCGCTCCCCTTGAAAGAGGGGGTTTTAAAAAAATTATTAAATGCACATGACGATCTGAAAAAATGCATTGTCTATAGTGCCACCCTCATTTCCAGCTCCGACAAGCACACATACGAAGTTATGGAAAAGCTCGTCCCACTTAAAACTGCACTCAATAGTGCCCAAGACCGAACCGCAAGGGTGACTTTAATCACCGAATTTTCTAAATGGTGCACCAATACAATTAACATTCTCGCAAAAAATAATCTCGTCATGTCTGACTTTAAAGTAGAGAACGTTTTGTGCTTTATGCAAAACGGTCAGGAAACACAGTTTAGACTTTGTGATTTAGACGGCATTGCTTTGCTGCCGGGCGTTCTCGAGAAATATTACCCATCAAAACAATATGAAATGTCGCCCAAGAGCTATGTTCAATTTTATCCAGACTTTTCTAAAAATTTAAAGGAAATCAGCGCTGATGGCATAATCCCCGAGTACACAATATCGGAATTTGTTAAAGTGGCAGTTAAGACTCATTTGTTATTGGGGTTTATTAAAGGCGCGTTTAGTGGCAATTGGCTCGAATTTAAAGAGATTGACGTAATTGGCGCAATGATGCGCGGGCTGGGGTTTGCAATCGATGAATATCCCAAAGAAGTGACGAAGGATGGCTGTATAGAGTGGGCCAAAATGTCAATTGCGAAGGAATTAACAAGAATACTCAACGTTAGAAGGCTCAAACCTAATGTGACAGACGCAACCGTGGAAAATGTGTTTCAACCCATAGATAACTTTGGCGGGGGCATAAACGTGTTTAGGATTAAATATAATCAACAAAGCAAAAAAGTGGGCGACGCGACAGTGAAACCGTAATTCATCGGCAATTCTGGGCGAAAGCAAAAGGGCGCGGGCTATAAAAGGGCGGCCGTGGGCGCTCGGGGCTCACAACGTCACCAGAGCCGCGCACCAAGACCCCCCTCAAAATTTAACCATGCCTATGAAATTAATGAGTTCGGAAACCCTGGAAATACAATTGAGCCAGGCAGGCATTTCCAGTCCGCGTGTTTTGCTGGCTGGATACGAGATCTTCGATGCAGTACAAAAAACCGATTACCCACATCTTGAGGGTCGTATGCATGTGAACCGAGCGGAGAGAAGGGTAACATTCGAGCTGCACATGCCCCCAAAGACCCCAAAGAAGCAGCAGCAGCCTTTCAGCGCGCAACGTTGATTCACGGCATGACACGGACGCACACACGATCACAATAAAACGAAACGGAGCAAAGGTGCTCGTTTTCAAACAGGAGGCGCTTGTACGCGCATAATTGAGACTTGAGCTGCGGGGTCATGGAACACGCCCGTTTGGTTGGGTACACTTTGATTTCGATGATTATGTTATAGTACACAATATCGAATCGAACGGTTCCCACAGCGACGGCGCGCCCGTCTTTTAATTTGTGGTAAACGGGGCGGGTAACTTCGCATTGGCATTGGCCGAGCTCGGCCGCAAGCGCGTTGCGATGGGTTACTTCGGAAAAGCCGGCGCCGCCCCCAAGACTAATATGCACTCTGTCGGCTGCCTCGGTCACATCTGCAATTAGTCCGAGCGTAAAGTCGCCAATATTCATTTTTTAATGGGGATCGCCAACATGTGCAATCGTAGTATAAGGCAGGAGGGCGCAATGAAATAACTTTAAAGGGCAAAGAGCATGTCGCTGTACCCTGGGTGGGGATGCGGCGGAAACATATGTTTGTCGGGGTGGCGCTGCGACATTAGAGATGACGGAAACACCGTTGTTTTCTTGACTGAGAATTCGGTTGTTGAGCGGTTTGGCGGGTTCAGAGCCGTCGATGTGTTCAGATTATGGGCTATGCATTCTCTATCCAAGATCACCCGGCGGTTTTACAACGATGTTGCCGTTGCTGTTGAAGAGGATGGTCGCGAAATGCAACGCCAACGCGTTCTGGACGAGCTCGATGCCCTGTGTAGCCAAAACAATAACGACGTGCTCGTCCTCAAAAAAAATAAAGATGGGACGGGCGATGCGGTGTTTAGGCTGTACAAACACAACTCTGCCGCGTCTGCCGGCAACAAGGATGAGCAATTTGGGTTCTGGAGGAACATCGCCGATTCAAATGCCATGAGCATGGGGGGTATAACTGCTCTGTACAAAACCCTGAGCACCTCAAACAAGCGGAAGCGCGCCGTCGAAATCGATGTGGTCCATCAGGGCTTTAATAGCCGATCCGGTGCACGGAAATACATGCTCGAGGGGGGGTTGCGCTACGAACAGATTCGGCGCGGAAAGCCAGAAGAAGCCACGCAAGCGCTCACAGACTTTGGAGAATTCGCGCAAGACTACGAAATCATGCAGCGCGAAATGTCCTTGGCGGATCTCAAGGCCGATTTTGTTGATATCGTGGTGGCCGCCGTCAGCGGGCTCGTGGTGCCCCGGAAACGGTTCAAAATTGTGTCACGCTGGTCCATTTTGAAAGCAAATGAGGAATTGGATGTCGTGGAAGTCGATTGGAGCGAAACACAGGGTCATTGGCCGCAGTGTATTGGGACATTTACAGCGGACGAAAGCAAAGAATCGCTCCATGCGCTCGAGCCGTCTTTGTTTTTGTCGTCGGTGGACGGCGGTTTGATGCTCTTTGATGAGTATTTCATGCAAGAAAACGAAAGGGCCGAGCGTGTTGCGCTCCCGGTTCCAGATGCGCGCCAGGTTTGCATCGCGGGGAAAACGTACGGGGCCATTTGCACGGGGGCATCGTATGTCAATTTGCTTACGGAGATTCAGTCCGCGCCCGATGGGAACACGTACACATTGCTGCCGCAGCTCCTCTACACTTGCAAAGAATTTGACCACGCCGCACGGGCGGGATACTGTGTGAAGGGCACGTGCAATGTAACAAAATTGGACGACGACACCAAATTCACTTACGTCGAAAAGCCCAACGGCGCGTTTTATTGCTATGACGACAACAAAGACCAAATCATTGTTGCCGTGTGCATCAACGGCGTATGGGCCCCAGTATTGCCCCAGGCGATTCAACCATGCACAGAGCCAGGCAAGTTACTAAAAGGTGCAGAGGTTGTTTTTATTGAATCCGAAAAGGCGCTCACATTTGCAGCGTTTTCGGGGAACCGCTTCTTTGATCGGTGCGAGTTTCCGGAATATAATCCTCACAGTACACTCAGAGCGGTGGCGTTTTGCGAAGATGTGTACCGCGAGGCGGGCCGCGTCGCAGCGGACCAGGGCAAAGGGTGGCCGGCTGAGCACCCGGAGCTCGAATCGCTTTTTGTCAGGCCAAAGGCGTACGCCGGAGACGCATCCGATAAGAACACAGTTGCGTTTATTGAGCAATGCAGAGCCCACGCCCGGGAGCGCGCCGAAGAGCTGTTTACTCCAGATAACACAATTATTCTAGTTCCAACCGATGACATGGAGCAAAAAACGTACTTTGCAGACGCCGAAGTCCAGGCCGAGATGAATGGGCCCATTGAGTTTTACGCGCCGGGAGACGGGAACCACTCGTGGGCGATTGGATCCACTCCTTCAAATCTCATCGATGCCCTCGAACTGGGCGTCGCCACGCTGGACATGCTTAGTAGAGGCTAGTTTTGTGTGGTTGTTGGTTAAGCAGATATATGATTAATTCGGCAGTTCGTATTCAAGCTTTTTGCCATCGAGCTCACGCCTCATTTGTGCGCGAATGCCATTTATATGAGCTTGTGTAAAATGCAGGGGCTTGCCCACGCTGTAATATTTCATAAACTGCGAAAGAAATACGCCACAATCGACGCCGTTTGTTTGCTTGGGATCAATAATATCTACGCCTCTTTCCCATTCGTCTGGTGTAATCCATCCCATTGTTTTGAGACAGTCAATCATGGTGATGTAAAATTTTTCGTAGGTAACTTGTCCACTGTACATTTCAAGGGAATCGTAGCAAAATATCACTTTGTTTTTAAAGTCGATTACGCCACAACACCAGTGATTTTCGTAAACGTTGATTGGAATAAGTAGCTGGCCCTTATTACGAAAGCTATTTTCATCTGTTTTTTTATCTGTTTTTTGCAGTTGTTTTTTAATAGAATCGATTCCGTTTTTTTGGAGCTTGGTATAAAACTGTGTGTTTAGCACATACGCATTTATTTTTTTCTCGGCGCACGTATTGTTAATCAATTCTCTGTACCTATTTAAGATGGTATCGTCTAACCATTCGCCCTCGTTTAGCCTTTTTCTGTTGTACCCAATTTTAGGTATCGGCCCCGATGGCGAATCGTCCGAAAGAGTTATTGAATCTGTTGCCGTGCCGCTGGTTTTCTTGCCAGCAGGGTTTTTTCCTAGAGTGTTTCTTAAAGTACTTTTACCTCCAATAACCGATTTTCCAAATGGAGCATTAAGGCATATCTGGATTGTATCATCGTGAGCAGTGCGCATTCTGTACCTCTGTTTTTACAGTGCCTAAAAACAAGCCTTTATATCTTGCGCTGCACACGTATATGGTGGTTCCATTTCCATAGGAAAAAGAGTGGACACAATGGCTTTTGTGCTACGGTATAGCGAGAGCGATTCGTCGGGCAGCGAAGAAGTTCCGAATGACAAAAAACGCGAGAGTGGCGATGATGCAATTGCCGCATCCCCCAAACGACAAGCCAGAAGTGTCACACTCGCATCGTTGCTAAATATGGACTTTGCGTCTGATTCGGGCTTGGAGCAAATCTACAAAATTATAGACCAAACTCCCGGCACCATAGAAAGTGATAAAGATACAAGAGAGCAACTGGAAAAAAGTGAAATGCTGCTGAATAATCCGAAATTTATCGTTGCCCTTTTACCTAAACTTTCGCTAAGGGATCAGGAGAACATAATAAAAAAGCTCGGGGACGATATTATGAGCAAATGTGACTTTTTAAAGGGCCTTGTGCACAAGTATTATGAAAGGACACCTTACCTAAGCGCACTGCGCACCCTTTTTGAAAGGGAAAACATCAACAAAGAATTTTTTACAGATCCAATTGCAATGTCTGAAGCAGTGAAGATCGATCGTTTATGCTATTCTTTTGTAGCCGACAGCGTAAAAACGCGGGGTTTTATGTTGTCTATAATCGGAACGAACGGAATGAATGAGTCATCTCTTTTTGTCTTGGATCTTATCCGCTTGTTTCCAGATGCCGTTAAAAACGATTATGAAATTGTTGGCCCGGGATTGCGAGAGGATCCGGGCTTTGTGATCAAAGTATTGAGCCTGAGCGAACGTAAAGACATCGCGCTCAACATTGCACATAATAACACACTGAAGAAAATCATTTTCGTGGCGTACGAATTTAATCTGTTGGATTCACTCGACATTGAGTTAAAAGACATTGTATCCAAAAACAACTATGTACATATGCTTAAAAATATAAAGGACGAAACACTGCAAAATATTTGCTTGACTATGGATAGCATGAACTCCAATTATGACGATTTTAAATACGCATTAAAAAACACGGAAGACAAAAAATCAATTGTTGCATTTCGAGGGCACACCGAGAAATGGGCTCTCAGACAAACAGTTATCCCCGATATTGGAGAATCGCTTGAAGACCGTCTAAATTCCCTTTTTAAAGAAGCCAATGTGTATCCGTTGCCAAATGTCACCATTGATTTTAAAATTGATACATCGGGTGACGATGAGATTTGTTTTAATGTATATTACAACAGGAAATGCATGGCTTCGTGTATTTATGCGGAACGTTCATTTTACCTCTCTTCATTCTTTTTTAGAGTTGATGATAACGAGCGCCTTTCTTTTAAAGAGGCGCTCAAAAAAAAGCTCAGCAGGTCGTTGGTTGGGTACACCATGGATCTGATTGTCAATGCATGTAAAATGCTTAATTCGTTTTTTGACCTAAAACTTTTCCCCTTGATCCTACGCCTCAGAGACGAATGGTCGAATAAAAGGGACCTTACATCAAAGGAACTTATGGGGAATAAAGTGGCGCGCGAGATGTATTTACAGTCTCGAATTGGCAAAGCAAAACCGTTTAAAGAAGGAGGCGACGATACCCTCCGTGCTTCCGAGCGTGTTCGAAAGGGGGGCTATTATGGCATGTGGGGATTTGGGCTCAAGCCCAACGGATACGATGAACATGAAAGGGTCTTGCAGATTACGGATGACACGTACTACCCGCTGAATGCATCCATGTCGTTAATGCACATTTAAGTTACTTGGCTCAAAGCAGAGCGCTCACAACCCGTCTCCCTCGGCTAATTATTTCAGTTCAAGTTTAAAAAAACAGCGATGTGTTTAAAGGTGCCCGCTATACGACAGAAGATCTGCCCCGCCTGGGTCTTCGTTGTGCCAGCCGTACGGGTACTCGCCGGGATTACAGTACGCATACTCTTGCCACGTGTCAAATTCTACATAAAAATATCTTTGTTCAAGAATTATAATCTGACACAGTACGAAATTGGCACCGCAAGCGCGCTTCCGCATCAATCGCTCATTCGCATAAGCTTAGCGTTGAGCCACATCAGACCGAATTCTAGAGTGGTGACCGGGCACCCCAAGTACTCTAGAATCGGAGCGCACCGCGCCCTCTCCTCCTTACGACGTGATTCCGAGCTTATCCTATTCTTGTCGAGGTCGTCAAGCTTTTCTTCGATCTTTTCAAGTTCGCCAAGCGCGGCCTTGATCGTGACGACGTCGTTTTTATCGTCGTCGTCGTCATCGGCAAGGGCGGAGGCGGTTGTCCACTTCAGATCATATTCAAGGTTGCCAAGTTCGCTGGACATCACATAAAGCACGGGAGGGTCGTTGTCGTCGTGGCCGGGATACGTGGCGGTCGCAAAATCATAGATAACAGCCTTCTTCTGATCCAGAGAAATCTCGCAGTTCTTGTTAACATGAATGACCCTGCCATAGCGCAACATATCGAATCCATTCGCACCGGACTTGTGGCTACCATGCAGAATAGGCGGGTAATCGTTGCGCACCTTCTCAAAGTCCAGGGGTCGCGCCATCCTTGCGAACGTGGTCCGGGGTGTCGCTGAAGCAGGCACGGACAAAATCACTGTCAGCGAAGGTAGGAGTGTCGTTGTCTCCAAAATGGACGGACAGCGCTAAAAATTATGAACCCTAAGAACGAAAAAAGTGTATGGGAGGGGGGGGGTGCCACAAGGAGGCGAGCTCGGGTCTGGCGTGGCCCTCCGTGCCGGTAACACTACACTGTGGTGGTTGTGGGAAAAGTGCTGACAGCGCGAACAATTGACGAATGTGCCCCTAACATTTTGTGACGCCGCAAAAAGATTGAGAACGCCAGAGCGCTCACAACCCGTCTCCCTCGGCTATGGAGGACCGTCTCCCCTCGTCTAATCGTTTCGGTTGTAGTGTGGAATACAGCGACGTGTTTAAAGGTGTTTTTCTTTGCATTTGGCTTGGAAAAGAGGAAAAGAACGTTCACATTCCCACACTCGTCAAGTGCGCCGTCGCGGTTTTGAGTGGTATGCTCGTGACACTAAATGCAAAATGCAGCGAGGTCATCAATATCACAAAACCGCGCACCCGGAGCTCTTCAAACGCGCTGTATTTTTACTTTCAGCTCTTTCCCACAGACTTGACCGCGATCCCAGCAGAATCGATTAATACAGCCGTTCGCTTTATTCAGGCAACATATAACAAAGTGTGTGGTCTCAAAATTCAACAAGAAACGGAGATCCTCAAAGACATTTCGCAGACTTTTCCGCGGCTGTTCAGCATCATTCGAGACGGCGTCGAGTATTACGCCAGATTGCCGCCGGAAACAAAGGAAGTGGCCAGAGAAACGGTGCTGGAAATGGCAAATGTGCAGAAAATTTTGAAACAGAAGTTTACCATTGAAAAACTCAAGAGCTCGGACGAGGTGGGCCAAACGATTGAAGTTAAATACGG
The DNA here is from genome assembly GCA_002722435.1 of Legionellales bacterium. Classification (GTDB taxonomy): domain Bacteria; phylum Pseudomonadota; class Gammaproteobacteria; order Comchoanobacterales; family Comchoanobacteraceae; genus UBA7916. Next base: position 13,277 of record PBLX01000044.1, read on the forward strand.
AGACACGTTGTTTGTTAATGAGGTTTAGAATGCGCCTCCCACCCAACCAAAGTCGCACAGAGATGCGGCTCAAAGAATTGATTGTTAACGATACACTGTACTACGGCAATATCTGTAACTTTGCGTAAGATGTGCCCGACAATTGCGAGCCCCTCCGCACAGTTGCTCCGTTTAAATACAAAGGCGATCATCCGCTCGTAGATGGCGCTCTCGTTGAGATTTGTGTACCGCCCGAGGGGGACGCGGGGAAACGGCACACGCGTCACGTTTTCCTCTGCACTTAAATACGCGTGGCGCTCGCACCCACGGCGCATAAGATATTGCGCTGTGAATAGTTTGGATTGGCACCCATTCAAACGGTCGAGGCTGGATAGTCGGACCATTCGTCGGTCGCCCGCTGTTTGGATTTGGTTTGCAAGTATGACTACCTTAATGGGTGCATCAATGTCGCTCATACCGTCGGATATACTCGTCGAATTCACATGGCTGCGGTGGCCCACCCAACGATAAAAATACGGGGCAAACCCGCACTCCAACAAGTGCCGCTCGTGTTCAAAGGCGGGGCCCGCCATGAGACAAAAATCTCGGGCAGCAGCGCACGCAGACTTGAAAACACCAAGGGACGCCCGGTGATCGGCAGTGTCATACACAACGGCGCCCACGCCTCGTCGTCGGTACGGAGGAACATATGATGTCGTGGGGACATTTATATGTTCGAGAACGTCTATCATGGTAACCCCGTCGACAAAGTTGTTTTGATTTAATGAAAGCGCCCGGATATCCGCTTTAACACACCGAGGCGGCCATCCGTGGTGCGCATTGCACTGCTCAATTTTAGAATCGTCAATATCCACGCCAATAGATATGGGAAATGTGTGGTTGATATCATTGTGCACTCCAAGGCGCCACAGAATGCTTTCAACGAGTTGTCGCGATTTTCCTTTGCTTGAGCCAATGTCTAGAAAACGCGATCCCGTTTTGTGCATATGCTCTTCAAGATCTGGCGCGGTTTGAAAATGGAGCGGGGCCCCTCCCATGCACACGAGGCGTAGCCAAAACATACTCAAACACAATGACGTGCATTACGTAACGTGCAAATAGGCAAGAGTTGTGTTTGCATTGGTTAGTTTAATTTGTTATCATCCAAATGAGCATGGATTTGAGCCACACACCAGAACCTTTACATATTATGCAGGGCAGTGTGGCATACTGAAATCTCATTCCCGCGAAAAAAACGGCTGCCTGTGCAATGTGCGTTTATGTGGATCTTCACTGTGCTGTTGGAATTGGACGTATTCTTGTGCTCTAGAATCATGGCCGGAAAGGCGCCTTTGAGGCAACAACGACGAGTAAGGATGTCGTCAGACCAAAGAGTTCCAATTTCGGAAATGAAAAGCCTGGAATCTGCCGCCACGTGCATCTCAGCTGCGTTACTTGCAGTTCCAGGCGGTCGCATACGCCTTTGAATCAAAACATCGTCCGGAAGCCCCATTTTCAATGCCGATAACAATTTGCCGATGGTGTGGTTGGTGCCCACTACGTTCACTTCAAGGCATTTTATGTCAAAGCGTCGAAAAAGGGACCTAAGGGGCACAATAATCTTATGCAGAGGCACGGGTGACCACTGCGCGTGAAATTTTGCATTGCTCATGACAAGATGTACGTTGGCATCAACAACATCCAGAGGTCGGCGGATAAACCAATATGCGCAGCGTGATTGCACGCCAGTTCCCAATGCTAAAAAATCCCGCGATGTGTATTGGCAGAAGCGACATGGTGTCGCCGGAAGGCGTGGAGCACAGCGTAACAACCCACTTCTGCCAGATTGGGTGCACGAAACCGTCTCATTGGCATGGATGAATCGTAGCTCTTCGTCGCCAGGTAGGCACGAAGGAGGAGCCACGCGTAAAAACTGAAAGGCAGGCGGGCCAAACTCGCTGTGTTGCACCGGAAACAAGTCCAGAAGCGATACCTGCGGGCCTTTTGATGTTCGCTTTGTTTCGTGTTTTGACATGCTCGGAACAACAATTTGAATCGAGCGATTGACGCGTGCCATTGTTTTGACAGTGTAAAGCACGGAAAGTTGATACCTCCAATTGTGCAAGACGGCACCCAACGTGTCTAATCCGGTCTTAGGAAACTGGAAACATAGTGGCGCAGTATGAATTGAGTTGTCATGCCCACGAAGAGAAACGTGGCTGTTCAGCAACAGCGTTGATAGAGATAAGCGAAGAGGGGTCATTCATGCAAACGCGGCGTGCCCGTATTTGTCTCTGGGCAAACCCCTTCTGAAATGGGGCGCTTCTTTAAACGTTATGGCGAGCCCGTGCTGGCAGCCGTTGTTTTATTTGTAGTCGGATATATGGTCTTTGTGCCTTCATCACAACCCGAGCGCATCAAAGCTCCAAGGTTATACACAACAACTCGAAAAAGGCCAGAGTGCGCCCTCCTTTTCTTTGGGATTGCTCGGTCCCCGGAACAAACAGTTCCAAACATTAAACGCTACATCATCAATCACAATAAAGCGTGCGATGTGTTTGTCCACACGTACTCGTCAACGCACATCACGTCGCCCAGGAACGGGGAACAGGAAAGCCCGCTCCATCCAGAGATGCTGTTTGCATTGACCGAAAACGAAAACGTGCTTGTGGATTCGCCAGACATTGTGGGGAACACGTCCATTTACCACAAATACTTTCCCCCGAAAGTGGCGGGGTGGGACTTTCCGTCCTCCATGGACAACATGATCCACCAGTGGACGTCGATCGAGCGCGTCTGGGATTTAATGGAGAGGGCGGGGGCGTACAAACGGATCGGGTTGTTTAGAAGCGACACGCTTTACAGCGCCCCAATCAACATTAGCACCACCGAGCCCGCAGTGGTTCCGATTGCAAACACATTTGAAATACCGTCGCTAAACGATCGCTTCTTTTACGGCGACAAACCTTATGCCCAAAGGTGGGCCACCCAGCGCTTTGTGAATGTGGAAAAGTACATGCAGTCGGAAACGGCGCAGCACTGGGGGCTCCGCTCAGAAAACTTCTTGCATTGGCTCATGCGTCCAACGCCAGTCGCGCAGAATTTAAAAATGTGCAGTAAACGCATCAGGGCAACGGGTGTCATGAATCAAAAGGACGAACACGAGTGCGCGGCAACAATGTTCGATACAAACCACGTGTTCATCACGTACAACTTTGGAAACTTTAGAAATGAGCTGAAACGGGCAAAACAGCAGTTTACACAGCTCGTCGCAGCGCTCCACAAAAATCAAATACGGTGCTTTGCGTTTAGCGACGTTATTGGTGCAGTTTTTCCGGGGTGCCACGCCATTTACGTCCCGCTCGGAACGGCAGAAACACCGAGATCCGCAGCGAAACACGTCAAGTTTAGGTTTCATCCTCTCGTTAAAAGGTTTAGGTATGTCTGGCACAGCGACATGAGCCCGCACAGCTTGAAGGCAATGCACAAGCTCATAGAGCAATGGAATATGCGGCATGTCGTCGAACGCCATTATGGAACGTCTCTGTTTATTAGGCACCACCCGAGGCGCAACACCATGTTCGAGGAAATCCACACAGTGTTCCAGAAAAAAGACATACAAAATCACGACCCGCTCCAGAAATGGGCAGGGCACGTCATGGAGTACTCGTCGCCAAGATTCCCGTTGCTTTGGACAAATGTGTGGGTCATGGATACACACGACAAAGATCTCGTGGCTTTGTGGGAATCGGTGCCGTCCGTGTTGACAAAATGGGCCATCGCACGGGACCAGCTCGTCATAGGGTATGTGTTTGAGCATGTCGATTACAAACGAAAAATCATGTTCGTGCCTTTGTTCTGTAAAGATCCGGCGTGCCATAATTGCTGCTTAAAGCCCGGAGAAAGCGCGTGCAGGCCCGCCATCGAATCAAAATACGATCTCCATTAAATCATTCAATCAACTAATCAATTAACCAATCAATCATTCAATCATTCAATCAATCATTCAATCAATTTTTAGTGATGCTTTAAGTATAAAGGCTTTGGATCACTACTTCGAAGGGAGGGGTATGCGCGCGTGGTGCGCCCTCGTAGTCGTTGTCACAAGAGGTGTCGCGGCCCAAGACGATCTCGAATCGGGGTCGGGGTCGGGGTCGGGCGACGACGCATCCGACTACGCCGCGCTGTACGACGACGCAAATCCGGAATGGGGGAACGCTCCAGAACAACCCGATGCAGAAGCGCAAGGACAGATTGGGTCGGGGCTTTATGGCGGCGAGGCCGTTTTTAATCATCACAGTGTTAAGGACGATCTGATTAGCACCGTCGATCTCAGAGTCGTCGCAACAGATCTGGTATACGGCTGGAAAAATAGCACAGATGGGCAGAGCTTTACAATTGTGAAATGGTCGATACAGGGATCAAATAGTTATCCATCGTCCGCAGACTCCAGTGCCGAGCAGTGGACAATAAATGACATGCATGTTGAAATTAATGAAGAACCAACTTCAACCTTTATTCAAAATAATGTGGCTACTTCGCCATCTGGGTACATTGTTGTTTATACAAATGCAAGGGTTACTGGCGATGCAACTCAAGTTTCGTGCAAACGGTCGTGCGAGGTGTTAAAGTCATCAATATCGGCCCAGAATAATTACACATTTGTGGATAAAGATTTCAATATTGTACACTCCCAGGATTCTTGCCAGATCGTGTCGTGCCAGACTCAAAGTGCACAGCCAAAAAATCTCGTGGCCATCATCAAAGACACGGGAGACGTCCTCGTTCGGTTTCAGGATGATGGGTTGTGCAAGTGTGCTTGTGAGTCAGGAGCTGCAAATGCACTATGCGTGCACTCCGTAACCATTGACCCGGGCACAAATATTACAACAGTGTCGGCTGATGGCAAAAGTATTGTGTTGAGCGACAATACACTGCTCAATCTCGATGAAAACACAACAGTGCAACTCCCGAGCACAACCGGGAAACAATATCACAGCGACGGGTATGTGATTACCAATCTAGTTGATCGGAATGGGGCTCACTTTTATAATACGCAAACAGGCAAAGAGTGTGTCGCCACATTCGCCGCAGAAACAGATCGCATCACCGACTTCAGAGTCGAAAACGATGTATTCGTGCTCGTGCGCAACAATTCAAATATCGCCGTTGAGCCCGTCCAAGATGTGTTGCTCAAGAACAGGGATGCGTGTGCGCAGCTGTTGCCATCGCCCCCGCCCCCGCCTCAAAAAACTGAAACGTCTTCGGCAGCGGGCGTAGTTTCTTCGTGTGCAATCTTGGTTCTGGCTCGTTTGTTGGTGTGATTGAATACAAGCGCACGTGAGTATATTTGAAGTAACCTCGGCGGCTCAGGTATACACGCCGAAAAATTGCACATTCGTGAAAAAAACAGGTGACTTCGGTAACCTCGCTGATGCCGCTGCCCGGCCAGACGGGTAACATAAAAGCCTCGCTCTGGGTCACAGTCACAGAACCCCGGCCCCGCTCCGCGCTCGCACCCCCTCCCTGCCTTGAGCCATGATTGGGCCAATGCCGCCCGAGCACTTCGTCCGAGAATTGAGTCGATCTGCTGGCGCATCGTTGGACTTTACGTATCCAAAGGACACCACTGACATTTGGTGGGGTATTTTTCGCCAGTATGTGGTGCTCATACCGGGTCGCGACATTGGGCTTCGTCACAATGCCCCCGCGGAAATCGTTGACCTAATTTCGTCCAGAATGGTTCAGCAGCTTATACGAGAAAAGCTAGAAGAAAGAGGCTCCTTCGTTGTGTATGACAACGGAGTAGACTCTGCAATTCTGTACTCTATAGAGTTCATTGTGACAGAGTACGGGTCTGTCGATGCTTTTCTCGAGGCCGGGCACCAGTTGCCCAATGCCGACTACGAGGAGGCGCTCCGCCTTTTGTTTGCGGGTGACCAGGGCGACAATATCAATATGATCGGTCTTGTCCGATTTCCGACGCCGCGGCCCGATGGAGACGCCGATATTACAATTACACTACCAATCACATTTTTGACTGCCCACATCGTGGCCGCCATTTGCCATGAGATGGGCCCGTCCCATGTGCGCGAATTCCTGGAAAATGATTATTCAGCCATTGGCGAATTCCCGACGCTCTTCGAATATTTTTCGTGTTCTGCAGAGGTTTCGCGTGCACAGCGGATAACTATTTATACGGTCCTCATGGTGGGTCACCGACTATCGAACCAGAAGCTTCGTGGGCTTTGGCTGCCAAAGGAGATATGGTTGCACGTGCTCGCACATATCAGGATCGATGAGCTAGGCAGGTTTTGTTTTGGAAAGTAACAATACACTATGTATAATACCCACACAACATTATCAAAAGGGCACACACATCGCTACACACCACGATGAGCGACACCCGGATCTGGAACGCACTTGATTTTTTGCCTGCTGTGCTCCGTGAACTTAGGGAGTGTAAATTGCGCATCCCTGAGGTGATGCTCTTGACTGCCCTCGAGGACTGTCAGGTTTATGGGCACCCCAAAGACCTTTTGAATAGGATTTTCGAGCTCGCAGATGCGTGTCGCGCCGTGGCAATGGTGGTAGAGCACTACAATCATCCAGAGATCAGCAAGAGAATCGCGGATGCGGCGCTGGAGCTCGAGCGAAGCACCGCCCAAGAATGGAGTAGAATCGATGATGGTGCCGTTGAGTGCACGCCAAAGACATGCGAGCGCATCGAGGCGCTTAAAAATGATGGACTTGTCACCTAAAAATAAATACTTGCTCAGAACACATTCCTAGAGATTTTCAATCGTAGAGCCCATTAAAAATTGATATTGTCGGCTTACGCCACAACCGTATAAAATGGTGCGCTGCGACCCGTGCAAACATGGCGACAACGCTCGTCGTCGAGGTGCCCCCGGGCATAACAATACACAATCAGCTCATTTCGGTGAAAACAAGAGACGACGCCATCCCGTACAGGGGCGTCCCGGTGCCCACCTTGAGCGAGTATGTAAACAATGAGGAATACACACCGCTCGGAATCGCAGTCGCATCAAAACACTTGTTCGGGTCGCTCTGGGAGCTCACAGTCGTCGTCGAGGGCGTCGTCACATTCTACTCGCCAGAACACGCAGAAATCGGGCACCACTACACAAACGGCTTGAAAAACCTGGGGGGGAATAGAGTCTACATTTCCCCGGAGCGTATTGCGCCAATGCCTTTTCTGAGCTGATTTTTTTGGTGTTTGTATATAAAGGATTGGAAAAGGTGTGCATTGGGGTTGCCATCAAAGAGATATGGCGCACCAAGAGAGCA
>PBLX01000045.1 GCA_002722435.1 Legionellales bacterium
GCCAGCTTGTATGCAAGCACGAATTTCGTGTGCTTGGTGTGCCTCTGGCTTGGCAAAACATACCCCATTGATGGCTACAATGGGCAGCTCCAGTTGACTGGCAAGCATTCCAAGCTGCTTCTCCCATTGACGGCTTTCATGAGTTTGTAATCGCTGGATGCCAAAGTAATACCGATTTGGAAATCGTGCAAGCCAATGTTCCAATTGCGCTACCTGCTTTATTTGATGCACAGCTGAATAGCCTTGGCTTGCTGGCTCAATTGCGATTAATCCAGCTGTGTGCTCTGTTGTAAGCCAGTCTTCAAGTATGTGTGGGCGACCGTGCCTCTGTCCTGTCATATAGGCTTGCGTCATCAGCCGTGATAAGTTTTGGTACCCTTGTTGGTTCTGGCATAACAGCATTAAGCGATAGGTCGATTTTGTCTCGATGGGTGTGGTTGCCTGTGCTGAATTTGATGCTGTTTGATCCGCCGAAGGACTCCCAGAAACATCCAGCTCTGCGCCAATAATTGGTTTTATGCCATTTTTTATGGCTGCTTGATAGAACTTGACGAGCGCAAACACGTTATTTATGTCTGTCAGCGCAATAGCAGGCATGGATGTTTGCTTTGCAAGCGCGATGATATCGTCCACAGTGAGCAGACTTTTCTCAATACTAAACTCGCTATACACTTGTAAGTGCACAAATGATGTTGTCGTTGTCATGCGTGCGCTTTACGTTCTTGTCATCATTCTATGATAACGGTTGGGCTTAACCAGCGCAATGACAATCATGGCTTAGAGCAAGCCTATTTTGTGTGAGATACTGACTTGCTAGGTATCTTTTTATGGGCAACGATCTGCGAAACGCGCAATGGGTTCTGACCACCAAGCATCTATACGTGGGTCAGTGAGTACTCTAGGGGTAATTTTGATTGGCTTGACTTCCGGTGCGATGGTCAATACCAACGTCTTTGGCCCTACCGTTAGCATAACCTCTGTTGCCAGCGCACGGGGGTTTCTTAGTAACTTAAAGCACACTCCTGCTAAGACTTGTATCATCATAGCGGTCAATAATGTGAGGCGCGTGAGCTTTTCATCACAGGCCGAGTATGGTTTGTGTACCATTTTGGGATCAATCACCATGATCATCCACACTGGCAAGGTAAGCCACAAGGTCCATAACCATAGATTTTTGATTTGCTTAACTTGTAGACTTAGCACGATTTTTTCTTAAAATTTGACCGTATCATAGGGTATTTTTTTGTGAATGTCTATTGGCAAAATGACTTCATTACAGATACTTCGCAGCGTCTTGGTGCCTATTGCCCTCTATTTAAACGGAACGAAGTTCGCTGTCATTCTGATTCGATTAATAGTGCTTTGCTTGTCAGTCAGCTAACGTCGATGCGTGTTGTTGTTGTATTTCGTGTACTGGCTTAAATGATCGCCGATGGATGGGCGTGAGACCCATCGTTTGCAATGCAACCAAATGTTGTTGTGTACCATAACCCTTGTGCTTTTCAAATGCATACCCGGGGAGTTCCTGCGCATAAGCGATCATCAGATTGTCTCTAAACACTTTTGCTACAATACTGGCGCATGAAATGATCGGCACCTGGGCATCACCCTGGATGATTGTTTTTGTCGGCACAGCAAGCTTTGGATCATCATGGCCGTCAACAAGTGCGTATTGCGGACGAACCGAGCAGTTTTCCATCGCCCGCCGCATGGCGAGCAGACTCGCTTGCCGGATATTGATGCTGTCAATCTCACTTGCGCTACATATGCCGATACCCCATGCTTCTGCACCCTGAGTAATCTGGTTGGTGAGCTTCCTTCGAGTGATGTCACTAAGCTTTTTTGAATCAGCTACCGTTGGCGCTTGCGTTTCGACCTCTGACCAAATGACTGCACAAGCAACCACAGGGCCCGCAAGACAACCGCGTCCGACCTCGTCAATGCCAACCGTATGTATCGGTGTTTGCTTTTGCATTCTTGATGATATCCTGGTCAGTTATTTGATTAGCCTACGTCATACTCGTGGCGGAATGCAAGCTAGGGCATATCTTCGGCGGCGGCGGTGCGTGATTTGTTGTTATTGGCTTTGGTTTACACTACAATTAACCAATTCGTTTTTTCAGGGTTTCTCATGTACCGCACCGTGATCTTTGACTTCGATGGCACATTGTGCTCGTCTATTGCCACGATTATCATGGCCATGCAGGGCACGTTTGCCCATTTTGGCAGGCCAGTACCCACCCTTTCAGCAATCACGCGCATGGCTGCTTCTGCCCCCGATCTCACCCAATCTTTTTATATGTTAGACCCTGACCTGGGCCCGCTTGACGATCTGACGCTTCAGGAATGGTCTGAGTTTTATCGAAAGACTTATCGTGCATCCGATGCGCAGAGCTCAAGCCTATATCCAGGAATCGTTGAGTTGTTAACGATGTTGTCAAAACGTGGCGTTGAGCTGATCATTGTCAGCAACAAAAGTATTGAGAGCATTCGCCGATCATTGAAGCAGTTTGATATCGATACGTTTTTTTCTGGAATCTATGGAGATTCAGTGCAGCACCCACCGAAGCCCGATCCGACAGTATTTGAACGCAACATACTCCCCTCCCGTCCGGATCATCGCTTGCAGGATTTTTTAATGGTTGGTGATACCGAGACTGATTTTCACTTTGCACGCGCTTGTGGGATTGATATGGCGTGGGTCGAGTATGGCTTCGGTCAGTTGAATGCTGATGCCATTCAGCAGATTCGGTTTCAAGCAAATACACCAGAGATGCTGATGCATCAGCTAGAGGATTTGTAATATGTCAAAAAAATCACCACGGATTGCGATCATATCTGGAGAGCTTTCAGGTGATCAGTATGCATCCGATTTAGTCGACTCAGTACGCCAGCGCATTCCTAACGCTGAATTTGAAGGACTTGCTGGCACAGGGGCAGAGGCAGCGGGCTTATCACCATGGCAGATTGATCGACCGAAGCCGGATATGTTGTTTACACAGATATTATCGCACTTTCGCCATTTTAGCGCCATGCTGCAAACCATTAATAATCAGCTGCAACAGTCTCCACCCGACTTATTGGTGTTGATTGACTATAGTGGATTGAATCTACGCGTGGCCAAAATAGCACATCAGCTGGGTATACCTGTGTTCTATTATATTCCTCCAAAAGTGTGGGCCTGGGCTCGATGGCGTATGGTCAAACTCAAAAAATACGTTAATTGGGTTGCACCGATCTATCCATTTGAGACACAATTCTTCAGGGATAATGGTGTTGCATCTTTTCTGGTCAAACATCCATTCATCGCTAAAATCAATCATGATCAGCCTTCTGCCACAGATGCTATTGCGCTCCTTCCTGGTAGCCGTGGACAAGAAATCAAACATCTTTTACCGATTATGCTGCAAACAGCCTATTTGTTGGTGCGTCATCATCCGCGCTGCACATTTCGTATCTTCTGCGCAGAGCCTGATAAGGAACCTTTGTTACGTGAGCATATAGAAAACTGGTCTGCAAACTTACCCATCGAGCTGGTAACCACTGATAAGCAATCACAGCTACAACGGTGTCGTGCCGCAGTTGTTTGCTCTGGAACTGCCGCATTTGAGTGTGCCATGCTTTCAGTGCCCATGGTGATTGTTTATCGAACGCAATGGCTTAATTATCAGATTGGAAGGCTGCTTTTTCAGCCGCGCTGGTTTGGCTTGCCCAATCTCATCTTGCAGAGAGATGCCATTCCAGAACTGCTACAAGGCCAATGTCAACCAGAGCGGATCCTTCAACTGCTTGAGCAACTGATGGCTGATGGTGTCCATCGGGAGCAGCAGATGGCCGATTTGGCACGCATCAAACAACAAATGACCGAGCACGCCGACTGCCAATCTATCGGGCACGTGGTTGCCGATCTGTTATAAAACATGCTTGACATGCATTGGCTTTCGCCTTAATGTTATATGAATGATCCTGGTGCATTTTGTATGCTGAAAACGTCCCGACCATCTTGGCCGTCACTGCAGCTCCTTTTTTCTTACTTCCTAACACCCATGTTGTGTTTGCTTTGCTGTGTGCAGGTGGGCGCTCAACCGGCAAGCAATATCGCTGCCGGCCAAAATACAGTATTTGTCATTGATATTGACGCTGCGATTGGACCAGCAAGCTTTGATTATCTAAAGACGGCGATGCGCCGTGCGCAACGTGCCCAAGGCCACCTGATTGTTGTCAAGCTTGACACGCCTGGGGGACTGGTCTCTAGTATGCGTGAAATGACCAAAGAAATTTTGTCATCAGATGTTCCTGTCGCTGTCTATGTCTCTCCGTCAGGCAGCTATGCTGCCAGTGCTGGTGCATTTATTGTGTATTCAGCTCACATTGCCAGTATGGCTCCAGGAACCAACATAGGTGCTGCATCACCGATTGCCCTAGGATCCGACGCGCCAATGCCACCAGAACCGGATTCAGGCCCCGGGAAGACTGATCCAATGCAACCTAAAATTCCGGCATCACCGTCTTCCACTGCACAAACGAAGGCTATCGAGGATCTTACTGCTTACATGCGTTCTATGGCCGAAATGCATAAACGTAATGCCAAACTCGGTGTTGAAATGATCACTAAAGGCTCTTCTTTCTCGGCCCGTGAAGCACTGGATAATAATATCATCAACTTCATCAGTAATGATCTTAACGCATTGATGAAGCAGCTTGACGGCTATCAAGTGACGGTGAAAGGGAAAACACTTACATTGTCACCTAGCGGAAAGGCTATTGTTGCGCTTAAGCCAAGCTGGAAGTATGGCTTACTAAGCATCATCACCGATCCAAATGTGACCTATATACTCCTTATTGCTGGCATCTATGGCATCTTGTTTGAGCTTTACAGTCCAGGGGCTCTTTTCCCGGGCATTTTAGGGTTTATTTGTATTATTCTTGCTGGCTATGGTTTGCATCTTTTACCGATCAATTACGCAGGACTCTTTCTTATCATCCTCGGGATTATCTTGATCGCTGCCGAAACGTTTATCACCAGCTATGGCTTACTAGGCCTTGGTGGCCTCATAGCATTTATCATAGGCTCTGTGTTTCTTTTGGATACGCTTTACCCTGTTTATAGTGTCAGCAGGGTACTCATTGGCGTCATGGCGGTGCTTACTGGCACAGTACTTGCCGTGATTGCTAATTTCGTATTTGGCTCACTTCGTGCGCCACTGATGACAGGCGGCTCAGAGATGATCGGTAAGACAGCCTTGGTCGTGACTGCATTTGATGATGTCGGACAGGTCTCCTGTGACGGCGCCCTGTATTCAGCAAGAACCCATCAACCGTTACAAGCCCAACAAAAAGTTGTTGTAAAACGAATTGAAGGGATTAGACTGATTGTAGAACCAAAAGACACATAAACCGGAGGAAGTATTATGCCATTTTTCTTTTTTGCACTGATCATCATTGTGATGTTTTTGCTCTCATTTATCAATATTCTCAAGGAGTACGAACGTGGTGTTATCTTCACTTTGGGTCGCTTCTGGAAAGTAAAGGGCCCTGGATTGATCATCGTGATCCGTGGATTACAAGAGATGATTCGTGTCGATCTTCGTACCGTCGTAATGGATGTTCCAACCCAGGATATTATCACGAAAGACAATGTCACCACGAAAGTGAATGCTGTGGTATATTTTCGAGTAATGGATCCCCGTAATGCAGTGATACAGGTTGAGAATTACTACGATGCCACAAGTCAGCTGGCACAAACTTCGCTGCGCGCAATCCTTGGTCAGCACGATCTAGATCAGATCTTATCTGAACGCGATAAACTAAATCACGAAATGCAAAAAACACTTGATGACCAAACTGATCCCTGGGGCGTCAAGGTAACCGCAGTTGAGATTAAGGACGTTGATCTTGACGAGACGATGGTTAGAGCCATGGCAAAACAGGCTGAGGCTGAGCGTACACGACGTGCTAAAGTTATTCTTGCAGAAGGTGAGCACCAGGCTGCGCAAAAGATCAAACAAGCTGCAGATGTCCTCGCAACACAACCACAGGCTATCCAGCTGCGTTACCTACAAACCGTCAGTGAGATTACAGATCACAAGTCATCCACCGTACTGTTTCCTATCCCCATGAACTTCATGGATGGCTTTCAACAAGTCGTAAAGGCGGTTACGGGTAATAAAAAGACCGATAAGAAATAGAAACCCGGTCTCTGATACCGTAGCGAGATGCTATGCTCGTCAGCTGGTGAGCATTTGTGTTTTCTGTTTGGAACTGAGCTCGTCACTGCTTATTGCTTGGCCACTTGGAATCTGCTAGGGTGGCAATGAGCGTATCAGCGAATGATGCCCTTGTTGCTGCCCTCAACACTATGAATCAAGCGTGAGAGATGATCATTTTGGTGTATATTTAACTTGTGAAGAGCATCGAGAGCCTCTGCGGTTGTATATTTTTTCATATAAAGTAACCGATATGCCTGTTTAACAAGGTCAATGTCTTGTGCGTCTATACCTGCACGTTGCATGCCAACACGATTCAGCCCTGCAGGTCGCTCGGGCTCACGTGCAACCTTAATGTAGCAAGGTATGTCCTTAGTTATATTACAGTCACCGCTGATGTACGCAAAATCGTTGATTGTGCAATACGGGCTGACCTTTGCAAAACCACCAAAATTGACGTGATTACCAACTTTGACGTGGCCAGCAAGGGTTGCGTTGTGGGAAAATATGTTTCGATTCCCAACCTGGCAGTCATGAGCAACGTGCGTATAAGCTAGAAATAGATTATCGTTACCAATACTTGTTAGCCCTTTGTCTTGGATGGTTCCGAGATGGATGGTCACGGCTTCTCGAAAGATATTGTTATCGCCAATGACCAGTTTTGTGGCTTCGCCATTGTACTTGACATCTGGTGGGACTTCGCCAATGGTGCCAAACTGAAAGAACCTATTATTTTTCCCAATTTTTGTATCACCTTTAATGACCACATGCGAAATCAGTTCACACCCTTGATCAAGGCTAACCCCCTTCCCAACAATACAAAAAGGTCCAATGCGAACAGACGGATGAACAATGGCTCCTGGCTCGACAACTGACGATGGATGCACAGTTGTATGGGCGCTATGCTCATTAGTGAGTGTATTTTTGACAAGAACTGAACTATCCACCTTCCTCTCGCTTTTGGTATGTGCACTTTAATGAAAGTGAGCAAACTTCCTTTTCGCCGACAAATGCATGGCAATGAAAACAACCAATTGATCTTTTCGCATAGGCCATTTCAACCTTGAGCGTCAACTGGTCTCCTGGGCGAACCGCTTGTCGGAATCGAACCTTTTCGACACTGACTAGATACACACTGTACCCGTCTTCTGGGGTTTGATCATGTGCCTTGAATCCAAGAATAGCTGCGGCTTGTGCCAATGCCTCGATGATGATGACACCAGGCATGATTGGATCACCTGGGAAGTGACCTTGAAAAAAGGACTCGTTGTGAGTTACGTTTTTGACTGCTGTGATACACTTTTTGTCGATACTGATCACCTTATCGACAAATAAAAATGGGGAACGGTGTGGCAAGTACTTACTAATGTCTATATCAATCATGTGTTTTTTCCGTTTTTATTAGGCCCATTTTTTTGAATGCTAGCGCAGATCGAGCCCAATTTTTCTGTGGCTGGGCGGGGACAATGCCAATATAGAGCCCCGGTCTCTTCACGGAGCTGGTGATCGATGTGCCCCCACCGACAACTGCATGATCGCATATTGTGATTTGGCCGTTGATTGACGCTTGGCCACCCATTCGAACATGATTACCTATGGTTGTTGATCCTGCAATCCCTACACATCCTGCAATCGCGCAATGTTTGCCGATCTTGACGTTATGCGCAATGTGCACGAGGTTGTCAATTTTAGTTCCCTGATCAATCTCTGTGTTATCGAGCATACCCCTATCGATGCAGGTATTGGCACCAATTTCGACATCATCGCTAATCATGACACAACCGAGGTGATTGATTTTTTTCCACATCGATTGCTGAGGAACATAGCCAAATCCGTCTGAACCGATAACGCAACCGCTGTGTATAATGCAGCGTTGCCCGACTGTGGTGCGGTCGTATATGGTCACATTTGGGTGGATCTTTGTATCTTTGCCAATTTTGACAAACTTGCCAATAACACAGTTTGCTGCAACGGTGACACCTGATTCGATCTGTACACCAGCATCAACCACTGCGTTTGCTTCAATAGTCGCTTGATTGGAAATGGTCGCATCAGGGTGACAACATGCGCTTGGATGTATTCCAGCTTGCGCTTGCTGATCTGGATAAAAGTGTGACAGAAGCTCTGTAAAGGCTAAGGTTGGATTGCTGTGCAGAATCACATTGGCTGGTCCGGTGTACTGCGATGCGACACTGGTGTCAAGTATAAGCACACCGGCTTTGGTTAGCCCGAGTTGGCTTTTCTTTCTTGACGTGCCAAATGCCAAACACTGGCTGTCTGCTGATTCAAGTGATGATAGTGCAGTGATTCTGACCGACTGATCAATGTTTTTGACTTGTTTGTCTTGCCCAATGATTTTTTTGACTTCGGCCAGATTGGTATCTATGTTAACATCTGGCATCAGAGTATAACTTGTGGTCTAGATTTTCTTCTTTTCAACAAGTGACTTGACTTGACTGGTGATGTCGCCATTGTTGGCAATATAGAGTGGCTCACCTTGTAGCACAACGTCAAAGCCTTTTTGCGTAGCGATCTCTTTGGCTGCATCTTTCACAGCACTGTATAGTTTCTTCATCGACGCATCTTGCATTTTCATGACTTCATCTTGAAACGCACGTTCACGCTCAGCAAGCTTTGTCTGTTTTGCGCTCAGTGCATCTTGTTTTTTCTTGAATGTAGCCGACGCCATGACTGCTTTTTGCTTGGTCAGTGTCTCTTGTTCTGACTCCATTTCTTTTTGTGCTGCGAGGAGCTCTTGATGTTTAGGACCTAGCGTTTTCTGCATGTCTTGTTGCATTTGAGCAAAGTGCTTTGACCCTTCAATCACAGTCCGCATGTCTACATAAGCCACACTGGCTTTTGCAGCTGCTGAA
Source organism: Legionellales bacterium (assembly GCA_002722435.1). Classification (GTDB taxonomy): domain Bacteria; phylum Pseudomonadota; class Gammaproteobacteria; order Comchoanobacterales; family Comchoanobacteraceae; genus UBA7916. The sequence continues at coordinate 9,080 of PBLX01000045.1, forward strand.
GCAGATAGACACGATAATACGAGTGTTGTTGTGATGAGTATGTTTTTGATATTGACAGAAACCATAGATAACCTCTTTCCTCAGTGAATTCTACAATATACTATCAGCATCTTTTGCTTATCTCAAGCATACGCGATGCAATCTGCGATTTTGTCTGCTTTTCTAATACAAATTTGCCTGCATCGAGAACTGGGCATAATTGAATCTGTCTTTACCATACTCAGAGTCTGCATCATCGATTTTGATTGGGTAACTGAATATAAGGAGGATGGGGGCAATCGGCGTCATTACCCTAAACTGCACGCCAGCACTGTACACCCATTTATCAAATTCAAAAGCGTGGTCGTTATAGGTATACCCTCCGTCGACAAATAGACTGGGGATAACCATATCGTCATTGAACGGCTTTAGGAACACGTTCATAGAGGTTGTTGTGATAAGATCACCGCCAATAGCTTTTCCATTTACTTTTTCTCCGAATGTCATCACGCCACGTACTGGTGTGGTTGGATTTGCATAAAATTTCTCATTAAATGGTAGTTCGGTGTTGCAACTGTCGTCGTTACCGGCGCTAGTAGAGCACCCTGTGATATCACTAAAACTGCTGAAACCCTTTCCAATTCCAAACCGACCTGTTGGATTGAGGGTAATAGGCCACGAGCTTACTTTTCTGAAAAATGCTATTTTGGTGTCCAGTGTTGCATAGCTTGTGAACCCCTCGTTTAGTGGCATGCCAACTCTAAGAGCCGCTTCTTGGCGGTTGCCGCTGGTTGGCAAGAGCGCGCGGTCCAGGGTATTGCGCGTCCATTTTGCCGTTGTGACAAAATTCCAAATATTGTCTCCGTAGCGTTGTATAGAATCTTTAATGCTATCCGGTAAATTGGTATCATTTGGATCATAATCGTATTTAACCTTGTTGAGCTCACCAGTTAGCGTAAGGTTTTGGTAGATCGACACAGGCACAGTGGTGCTTAAGTTAAAACCAACCCGCTCTGAATCATACGATTGCTGCCAAGTATATTTTGATGTATTGGTGTTGTCTTTGCCGTTTTTCTTGTCGGTATAATAAGCTTTGTAGCCTACGCTGGCGCCATTGTCGAGCACAAAGGGAACATCTCCTTGTAGAGATGCAGTGGTGCGAACACGTGACCGCTCAAGACGCATATTAACATGATTGCCTGTGCCGCCAAAATTTGGGTGATTAATACTGCCACTGAGCACAACATAATCAGCGCTGTTGAATCCAATCTCAAGGTTTGCAGAGGCCTCTGGTTTATCTTCTAAATCAAAGATGATATCGACCTGTTTTGGGTTGTTTGCGACGGGTGTCACTGTTGGCTTCACATTTTTTAAATACCCAAGATTGGAGAGTCGCCTGACGCTTTCATCAAGTGCAGCACTTGAAAATATCTCGCCCTCATTGAGCGCAAGTTCACGCCTCAGCACACTGTCCATGGTAAGCACATTGCCGGAAAAATCGATTGAACGAATTATGATTGGCGTGCCCCGCTCAACCATAAGTGTTACATCGACAGTCGCCGTTTTATCATTGGGAATAATACGCGGATGAATAGCTTTGACAGGGTAATTTACTTTTTCTAATGCGTTTGTGATCGCTTGGTTCATCTTAAATATGTCGCGTCTAGCAAATGGCAATGGCTGTTCATTTTTTAGCCCTTGTTGTATTGCTGCTATCTCAGGGACATGGACTTTCTGTACTGCTTTGTCGCCCACAACCTTGAGGCTGTTATACATGAAGCGCGGCCCTTCATCCACTTCGATGGTGATATCAACGTATCGCCCATCTGCAGTATAGTTCACATTGGCATCCCCAATCGCAAACTTTAGAAAACCTTGATCTATGTAAAAATTAGTAAGTGCTGCTTTACTTCTTTCGAAGGCAGCTTTTGAGTAGTAGTTTCCGCCAAAAATTCGTGCGAATAGTGACGGTGTGCCCAGCGACATCTGCTTTGATAGCACATGGTCGCTAAATGCCAAATTGCCACCGATGCTTAGTTTACGAATCTGGTACTGTTTGCCTTTCATCACAGTGATTGACACATCGACCACTCCGTCACTGACCTCATCTATTTTCTCTGCAACTGTCACATCAGGATAGCCATTCAACTGGTATTCGTTTTGCAAGCCAAACTTAAACTCATGTAGCTTGACTGGGTCTAACACATCGCCTGACTGGAGATTGCTTTTTTTGAGAATATCATTGATACCATCCTCTGGAATAAGCTTGTTTTTCTTGACGTCTATTGTACGAATAGTTGGAAATTCGGTCACTTCAATTATTACTGTTGCATGCTGTATGGTGATCGCAACATGGCTGAATAAGCGTTTTTCATTCAACTTTTTGATGGAGTGCTCAAGATCTTTTTGCTTGATATCTAGGCCCGTGGCCAATTCGGAAAAAGCAATCACTGTACTATCAGGTATACGCTTGTTTCCCTGCACAGTAATCTTTTGGATCACTTCGGCGTAAACACCTAGCGTTAATAGGTTGGCGATAAGGAATATGCGAACTAATCTTCTAAATAGTCTTGTCATCTGTCATCCTAATTATCAATTAGGAACTAACATAGCGGAAGTAGCCCCTGTTTACAACCGATAACTTTCTATTTACAAGCAATCTCTCAACTGTTGGTGATGACGGCGAGAAAATGATAATCGCACTTATTGGGTTATTCAAAATCCTTCATAGCCATGCAAGTAAACTCGAGAGGATGACCATATGGCTATCTATTCGATCGAGTAACCCGCCATGCCCAGGCAATACTGCTCCAGTATTTTTGACGCCCACCAGTCGCTTTAACTGGCTTACCCAGAGATCTCCCATAAGCGCAAAAGCGCCTATCATTAGGTAAAACAAGCGTAACTGCCCACAGATCTGAGCGGGTATAAGGAGCGCAGCTATTGCTGGAATACCGACCATTGCCAAGGTGCCATATTCTGTCTTATTTGGGCTTAGGTATGGAAAAACTCGTCGCTTCCCGATCCATTTCCCAATGATATAACCACTGATGTCGCTTAGTGCTGTCAGCGCGATGACCAGCGCTAGTTGAGGTAGGCTCACTTGATGCATGTAAATAAAAACGCTTGTTGCGAGGCAAACGCACATAACCATGATGATATTATTCATCATAATCCACAGGCTCGATAGGTGCGGTTGTGCGACGAGGCCTTGACTCATCATAAGACTCATACCTGACCACCCGACGACAATATACCCCAGCGCTGTCCTTTGATCGTGGGATACTCCATTGATGAGCATCATTATACTGATACTGATCGCAAGGAGGGCTAATCTTTGCACGACGTGCCACCTCATATGCGTTCTATTCTTCAAGAAGCTTGAAACCACATAAAAGTGCTCTGTTAGAATCGCAACACAAAGCAACAGCGCTAATAAATAGACTGTCTTGGGAGGGGAGCATAGCAGCATCGTTAGAAAGATTGATAAAATCGCTGCTGTGGTGAATCGTTTATTTATCATAGCATTGGACTTTGTGGTCCCACGGAGTGGATAACGCTTTAAGCTGTTGTCGCAGCGAGCCCGTCAAATTGCCGCGCCTCTTTGCCAAAACGTCGCTCTCTCGTTGAAAACTTTTCTAGTGCTTGTGCAAGATGTGATGGTGAAAAATCTGGCCATAACGTGTCTGTGAACAATAACTCGGTATATGCCAAATGCCATAACAAGAAGTTACTAAGTCGCTTCTCTCCGCCTGTTCGAATCAACAGATCTGGATCACTTTTCATATCTTGACGTAAGTACGCTTCGAAACGTTGATTAATTGACTTGCCATCGGTAGTATTTGTTGCGCTCGTCGCGAAGCTTAAGGCCTGCTGTATCTGCCACCGGCCACTGTAGTTGAATGCGATGTTCAGACACGATCCGGTATTGTCTTCGGTTACTTTCTCTATCAAGCGTACTGTTTCCTGAACTTTGTCATCAAAATGATTCATGTCACCAATAATTTTCACCCTAACGCCGTTCTCTATGAGGCTTTCCTGCTTTCTTGTCAACGTCTTCACAACAAGATTTGTAATAAAAGCGACCTCTGCTGGATCACGCTGCAAGTTCTCAACACTGAGTGCATACAAAGTGAGCACTGGAATTCCTCGACGCACGCACGATTCAACAATATCAATTGCTACCTCGGCACCCCGCACATGGCCATCAATCCGCTTTTGCCCCCTACTTTGAGCCCAACGCCCATTTCCATCCATGATAATTGCAAGGTGTTTGATGCTGTTGTTGTCAGGCATTATTTGACTTCTTGTAGGTCTTTTATTTTTTGATCAAGTAGCTCTTGTATCTGATGAATATGCTTTTCTGTAATCTGATTGATTTTTTCTTCAGCCATACGCTCTTCGTCTTCACTAATGGACTTTTCTTTGAAGAGTGATTTGACCTCTTGTAGACTGGCCCGCCTAATATTTCTCACGGCGATTTTCCCATTCTCGGCAATTTCCTTGGCCATTTTGACAAGCTCGCGGCGACGATCCTCCGTGAGAATAGGCAGTGGCACGCGTATGCTTTCCCCATGGGTCGCTGGATTGAGACCAAGGTCTGCCATGCGTATTGCTTTTTCACATGCTGAGACTTGACTCTTGTCCCACGGTGAAACCAAAAGGCTTCTTGGCCCCTCAACATTGACAGATGCGACTTGCGCTAACGGCATTTTCGACCCATAGGATTCAACCATGACGTGATCAAGCAAGTTTGGGTGCGCCCTACCAGTTCTGATTTTACGAAGTTCATGATCTAAGCCATCGATGGCTTTAGCCATTTTGGTATTAGTCTGTTGATATACCTGGTCAAGCATCATCCATAACCTCGTTAGATATTGTTGTCCCGATGTTACCACCGTTGACAATTCTTGTGATCACATCGGCTTCATGGTAACTAGCAACGTGAATGGGCATATTGTAGTGTTTGCAGTGACTAAATGCACTTAGATCCATTACTTTGAGCTGATTTTCTAGGGCATAATCATACGAGACGCTATCGAACCGCCTTGCATCTGCAAATTTGTTTGGATCTTTGTCGTAAACCCCATCCACCTTAGTGAGCTTGATGAGTGCATTGGCATCCAATTGGATAGCACGCAGGGTGGCAGCTGTGTCAGTTGTCACAAACGGATTTCCAGTCCCACCAGCACAGATCACAATATTGCCAGCTTCTAAATCACGAGCAGCAGTAAATGGCTCAAAGGCTTTTGCCATATTACCGACTAGAAAAGCGCTCAACAGCACACATGGTGCCCCCATTTTTGTCAGACGCTCGCGTATAATCAAACTGTTAATTACCGTAGCAAGCATCCCTATGTTATCTGCGGTGGTTCTCTTTACACCACATGAGGCCATCTGGTTACCCCGGCAAATGTTCCCCCCACCAAAAATCACAGCGACTTGGACGCCTTGTTGTTGAGCGGTTTTGAGCTGAGTAAGCAGGTTGGTGAGCAGATCATCTGTCTCAATTTCTTTTGCAGCACCATCAAAAGCGAATAGCGCATTGCCGCTGATTTTCACGACAACTCGTTTGTAAGGACTTCCCATGATCGCTCCTTGATTAGGTCGAAAAATGCTTACTCAGACTGACTAACTTCATCACCAAGCGCAAATCTTATGAAATTTTTAACATGGTTTTTGCTCTTTTTCAACAAATCGTGAATGGTTTCTTTTGGGTCTTTGACGAATGGTTGGCCGTATAGGCATAGCCCGCTGGCAAACTTCTTGAGCTTACCTGTGATGATTTTGTCGTTTATTTCCTGGGGCTTGTTATTGCCCTGCAGTTGCTCTTCATAGATTGCACGCTCATCGTTGAGGATTTTTGCTGGGATATCATCCTCTGTTATCGCGGCAGGGTTTAACGCGGCGACATGCATCGCAATGTCTTTACCCAGTGCAGCATCTTCTTTCTCAAGCGTCACCACGACACAGATTTTATCGCCGTGTGTATAGCTGTAGATCGCTTCGTCGTTGCTAGCAGCTAGCGACTGTGCGCGTCTAACTTGTATATTCTCGCCGAGATTCAGTACGGCTGCATGGCGAGCATCTTCGAGCGATTTTCCTGAAATGGTTGTTGACTCGATTGTGTCTGTGCTGATTTTCTGTTCCATTGCACCTGTTGCAAACGCTTTCACAAAGGCCTTGAATGCGTCAGAGCGGGCAACAAAATCAGTTTCACAGTTCACTTCAACGATTGCGGCTTCCTGTTTATTATCGGATATGACAGCATAAACAGCGCCCTCACTGGCGGTTCGGCCACTCTTTTTCTGCGCTTTAGCCATGCCCTTCTTTTTTAGAATGCGTATCGCCTCTTGTTTGTCTCCATTGGCTTCTATGAGTGCCTTCTTGCAGTCCATAAATCCTGCTCCGACTTCGTCTCGTAGCACTTTCACATCTGTTGCTTTGATATCCACAAGTTTCTCCTTACATTACTTGGTATTGAACACGATCATCGATCGATCATTTGGCTTTTTTACTGTCTTCCGAATCCGCCTTTTTTACTGGCTTTTTGTTAGCAGCCTTAGTGGCACTGGCTTTTGTTTTGCTCGGCACTTTTTTCTCAGTGCTTTTTTCTGACTTAGCGTCTTTACCTTGCGCTGTCGGTGCCTTTTTGCTCGCTACAGTTTTCTTAGCAGCTGGCTTCTTAGCGACCGCCTTTTCCGCCGCTTTTGGTGTGGCTTTAGAGGCTGTCGATTTTGCTTTCTTTGATGTCGTTTCCGTCTCTACTTTGGGTGATTTCTCTGGTGACTTTTTAGGCTTGGCGACAACACGGATGATTTTCTTCTCGACAGCTGGCTTCTTGGCTGCTTCACTAGATGCATTCTCATTTGGAGCTGCTGTGCTTGGCTGCTCTACAGTGTCAACTTCTGGCTTTTGATCTACTTTTTTCGTGGACTTCTTAACAACCTCAACACGCGTGCTGCCCTCCATCTTGACTTGTGCTGCCTTGAGCTTCGCACGGATTTTCTCACGCGCAACGTCAATTGTTTCGGCGACCAAACGTGTGTACAGGTGAATGGCTTTTTGTGAATCATCATTACCAGGTATGACGTAGTCAATATCTTCTGGTGAGCAATTGGTATCTACAATACCGACAACAGGGATGCCTAGCTTTTTGGCTTCTTTGATGGCAATGTGCTCATGTCCAACGTCGATCACGAAAAGCATGTCGGGCAGGCTTGTCATGTCACGGATCCCATTAAAGCTTGCTTGCAGTTTTCCAAGCTCTCGTTGTACGCTTAGACGCTCTTTTTTCTTCATTGCATCGAATTCATCACTCTTAATAAATTCCTCTAGCTGTCGCATTTTCTTGACAGACTTCAGGATTGTTTTGAAATTTGTCAGCATGCCGCCCGGCCAACGCTTGTTGACGCAAGGCATTTCACACTTTTCTGCAGCTTGCTCAATGGCTTGCTGAGCGATTCGCTTAGTGGACACGAGTAGAATTTTACCGTTGTTTGCTGCAACAGCTTCGATCTCGTTGAGCGCCTTCTGGAATAACGGCCTGGTTTTCAGTAAGTTGATGATGTGTAAGTCTTTGCTTTTTTTGCCATAGATGTAAGGCGCCATTTTTGGCTCCCAAAAACAGGTTCTATGTCCAAAATGCACACTATGCTCAATGAGCTCTTTTAGGTCTACAGTAGCTGCCATATTATTTTCTCCGGGTTGCTTTTTCGTTTATCGATAACAAGTGCTAATCTTACGACACCCGATTACTTGAACACTCGATAAACGCTGTATGTGAACGACTATTTGCACATGGCAAACAATAAGTTCGCATATCATACCTCATATCAGACAATCTTTCAACGAATAGCAGCCATAAATTATCTATATTTCACGTATGAAACCCGGCGATGACCATACACTTCGCCCGCTACCAAGACATCCTGAAAATGCGCTTTTTGCCTTGCTGGTAACTGATGATAAGGCTGGTAACATGGATAATGATCCATATGAACATAAGGATACCCATGACAAAATGGCTATACCACGCCGCATCTGTTAACAACTGATTCCCGTCAGAGACAATAGGCAATACAACACCAAAAAGCTTGGGCGGGTAGCCTGCGGAGCTAGACATGACCCAGCCGCTGATTGGCATGATAAATAACCCAGCATACATAGCCTGGTGTAACAGCGCTTGCGGAGAGAGCACTGTTTTCCCAATGATTCGATTTATGATACGCCCCGCAGCGATCAATAACATGATCAATCCTGCCTGTTTGTGGTAGGCATACCAGGACCAGATATGCTTTCCGTGAAGATAGCCTGTCATGATGTACCCAGAGGCCATTATCCCGATGAATACAACTGCCGAAACCCAATGAAAGCCCACCGCAAGTACACCATATTGGCTACGCGTACTCAGTAGACGCCGTATCATCGTATTACCCTTCTGTGTTTAACTTACCTAATGCTGATGCGATTTCAGCAAGACGCTTACCCTGCTCTATGGCAATTGTATGCTCTAAATCGGTTAATGCACCGTCTCCATGCCCCTCACCAGCAACATGTGACGCACCGTAAGGGGTGCCGCCTTTTTGGGTCTTAACAAGATGACCTGACGGATAGGTCACCCCAACAACCAGCATCCCGTGATGCATGAGTGGATTAATCATATTCATCAATGTGGTCTCTTGACCGCCATGCTGACTGGCAGAGGAGGTGAAAACGGCGGCGGGCTTATTGACAAGCGCTCCAGAGAACCATAGTCCCGAAGTCTTTTCAAGCCAATACTGTAATCCGGATGTCATGTTACCGAAATGCGTGGGGGACCCGATTGCTAAGCCACTACAATCCGCTAAATCTTCAGTTGTAGCAAATGCTACTGTTTGTTTTTTTTGCTTTCCTGTATTGATCAGATCATCCACCGATGGCACAGTTCGTATTCTTGCCGTCATACCGGTGCACATGTTCACTCCGCGCGCTATGCTGTGTGCCAGGCTGCTGGTTGCACCGGTGACGGAAGAAAAAACAACGAGAATGTATGGTTTAGCCATCTCTATTGACAACGTAGAATAAGAAATATCATGGAGTAAAACATATGGCCTGACAAGCGTTATTGATAAATTTTAACAAAATTCTGACAAATCGCATCGCCGCCGCTATATACCGTTGGAATCATAGCTTATTTGTATCATGAAATATCCATCACACTTGACGATGTTACTATCCATCGCATTGACACTGATCTGTATTGTTGCAGAGGGCCGCGCTTATCGTTATGACGGTCAAGCGCACATGGTTGGCGAGCTTGAGTATGCCATTATTGATGAGAACTGCAACAATATGCACGATCTCGCACGCCAGTATAATGTTGGCCATGACGCTCTGGTGAGTGCCAACCCACACCTTTCGGATGGCGACAGGTTTGAGCCAGGAACATTGGTTTATATCCCCAATAAAATTATTCTTCCTAAAAAGCTGAGGCCTCAAACCATCACCATCAACCTACCCGAAAAACGTTTGTACTATTATGATGATACTGAAAAAAAACTTTTTGTTTGGCCTGTTGGTGTTGGCCGCCTGGACCATCCAAGCCCTGAAGGCAAGATGGCAGTGATGCAGGTACGCTACAAACCAACATGGCATGTGCCAAAGGGTGTTTTGGCTGAGGCACATAGCAATGGATTCATGGATCATCCTAAAATCGTTCATTCAGGCCCCGATAATCCATTAGGCATGTATGCTATTCACTTGTCAGCACAGACCTACTTGATTCACTCTACTAACAATCCGGATCTTATCGGCACGCGTAATACATCAGGGTGTATCAATCTTTTTCCGGAGCATATTGCGGAACTATTTAGTAAAATTCACGTAAAGACTCAAGTTGAGATCATGAATACACCGCTTAAGACTTACAGATCTCACGGGACTTTATACGTCGAGCGCTACGAACCACTGTGGAGAACATCTCAGGAACAACGTGACCTTAGCCTATCGCTGGCACTACATCATGATATCGAACAAATCATTCATCAACGCGATACGACCGAACTACCTGCATATGGTACATACAAAGTTGACAATTTGAGCCAGATGCTGCAACATCCAGTAGGTTATCCTATTGCGTTAGTTGGTGTATGATCACAAAAACCCTTGACTCGATCCAAGTCAGAGTGCTTGACAAAAGAATAGGCAGCCTTTGGCCTCTGCCACAATACCAAACCGACGGCTCTGCCGCCATGGACCTTATTGCCTGCATTGACAATCCGCTGACCCTCAAACCTGCTTCGTGTGAGCTGATTGCAACAGGGATTTCCATATTCATCATGGACTCAGGTTTTTGCGCAAAAATACTTCCGCGATCTGGCCTTGGACACAAACATGGCGTTGTCCTCGGCAACGGCACTGGTCTCATAGACTCTGACTACCAGGGGCCGCTCATGATCTCCTGCCTAAACCGTAGTCAGATATCTTATCAAGTACAGCCAGGCGAACGAATTGCTCAGCTCGTTTTTCTACCGCTTGCTAGGCCTGAGCTTACTATCGTGCAATCCTTTGACCAAAATGTATCTGAACGTGGAGAAGGTGGATTCGGTAGCACTGGGAAGTGACTACAAATCGTGTCTTTTATCAAAGACTGCATTATGGAGACTTGCTTCTATTTTGCCAACATCACGAGGTCACAAGGCTGATCCCATGCCTCGTGCGGTATGCTATCGACATGGCCACATGAAAAGGCCACTGCAATAGAGACTAACTGCTTTTTATGCGCGATGAGAAATCGATCATAATAACCATAACCATAGCCAATACGAAAACCATGTCGATCAACACAGAGCGCAGGCACGATAAGGCCGTCTAGCTGGTTATCCGCATGATTGGCTTGCTTCTGCGGCTGCATAACGCCCCAATCAGATGAGATAAGATCGTCATTTGGCCGATATGGATAAAAATGCATGGTATTTTGCTCGACGTCGACCGTCGGAAGATAAACAGCCTTTCCTGCTTTCCAGGCGGCGTCAATCACCCTGCGCGTATCCAGCTCCTCAACCATTGGATAATAGATACCTAGATGCTTAATCTGATGCCAAATTTTGTGCTGTATGAGTTGACGACATAGATTTTCGGCAGCACGCTCTTTTGAGAGCGGATCCAGTTTGCGTCTTTGTTCCCGCATGACCGATCGCAGTTGACTTTTATCCATGCTACCCTTAAAAAAAATGTCTAGGATTATGCTGCTTTCGCTTGAACCCCCTGGTTCATTTTGGGTAACGTATTCGGCATCAGGTTTCCCACATAACACGGGCATACACAACAGCCAAGGTAAACATCATCCCATTGCGATATGTATAGATCCAAAAGAAATCGCAACATGTATCCTAGACATTACAATTATAGTCCATGTCGTAGGATTTTTCCAAAAAATCCCAGCTTATTTTACGCTATGGGCATGAATACACTATGTGGCACCGTTTAATACCGCATGATCAGGAAAAGCAAGCTCATGCCTGGCTTGCCAGTCAGAGACCACATAATTTAGGATAGCAGTCTTTCTGACGCCCTGGATTGGCCGCTTTTCAAAACCATGCCAGGTATTGTTAGACGGAACAAATGCCATCGCTGCATTCGGCTCAGCGTTGCACGAGCGCACATGGTCACCAGGGGAAGCATATATGTCCGTTCCGAGATCTTGGTGACCAGGCCCATCTGAAAGATAAATCAACATTGTAAATAGCTTTGCGCCAATGTCTGTGTGGGGCTTTAACCAGAAACCGTCTGTATCTTGCGTATACTCAATTCTTACACTTGACCCAGATAGCGACACATCAAAATGTTGCTCTATCTTTTTCACAATGACGTCGCTCTGAAATGCGTTAGCAACAGCGTTGAAAGCCCGGAATCTTTGATTATTTCTTTGATCAAAGTAATGCCTGTGTTTGTTATAAATGTTACGTGCACCGTAGCCGTCATTGTATGCAAAATGGGGCAGCGAAACGGCACGTAAATCACAAATGATTTTCTCAGGCAACAAGCGTCGAAGCTCGCAATAATTATATGGAAATGTTTGCCACGTACTATCACTCAGAGACTGACTAATTGACGCGATCGTTTGTTCTATACCTGAACCTTTTAATACTGGCGCTGTTGACGTTAGTTGCATCTTGCTTGTGAGATTGTCTTGTGATGATGGTAACACAAGTGACCGACCGTATCCTAGCCCCTCGTCACTACTCGTCTTTTTAAACATGCAGCATGCTCTATATAGATAAAAAATAGCACTATAATCAGTATTTTTTATGTAAGATATATTTCACGGTATTGTTAATGCTTAATATATTCATCATATTTACTATATTCTGATAGGAGTACATATGAATTACTGGCAGATTATTTTAGACGAAGTTGAGCATTACGAAGACCGCGGTTTTCGCTGTCTTTATTCAAACCTTCAGGAGACCGATATTTTTGTCGAAAAAATCGAGGAGGATTACGCCTGTAAAGCTCAGAGGAAACCAAAGGTTACTTATCCCCTGCCGGGCAATCTCTCACATCTCCATCTCACAGAGCGCGAAGCGGAGTGTATTTATTGCTTACAGCACCATCA
>PBLX01000046.1 GCA_002722435.1 Legionellales bacterium
AAGGATGCAACGAGAAGCAGGATAAAGGGGCCTGTGATGTCGAGGCAAACCGCTGAAACCAGAGATGGTGGAGGCTCAAAACAAAAATGGCCACTTCATTGTGGCAAGTCTTAGGACATAGTCCTGGACGCAACTGTGGAGATAATTGGCTGGAAGGCCATAGATCGAGTGCGAAGAAAGAAATCGAGGGATGAAAAAGGCCATGCACTCTCCCTTACGACACAGCGACCAACAAAAGAAACAGCAGGAGAACAAACTGGTGCAGCAACATCGCACAACGCTGCAACAAAGCCAGGGAGTTCTGTGAATGCTCTGATGAAGACGATTCCTACGGGATGAGGACGATTTGGAATGTTTTGGATGTGAACCATTATGCGAGATGGGGGCTTAGAACTCGAAAGAGAACTGAACAACTTAACATGGGGAAAATCATCAGAAATCATTGCGCTGGTGGATGCTTGGGTTGCTACGCTCGCAGAGCGTGGGAGAAACATCAAGCACTCAAATACTTAAAAAAAGAATGTTGCATCATCTGTGGAAAATGCGGAGGATGTGATTGTTAAACTGAACATGGAATATGGCTCATTACGCACACCGAAAGGGGCCGGATGCACGAAGAGGCATCTGGTTAGGCGAGCGCATATTACATTGAATATGGCTCATTACGCATACCGAAAGGGGCCGGATGCACGAAGAGGTATCTGGTTAGGCGAGCGCATATTTGCATGAACGCTAATGAGTGGATTAAACAAAAGCCCTACAGAGCAGGATCGGCCAAGGAATTGGTTTTACTGCGCCTCGCAAGTTCAGGCGAGAGATGATTCTCGGGGCTACATAATTGAGGGAGAATCCAATGGAAAAGGAACTCCGCCATAAAATCCATGAAGCAAAGGATCCACAAGCCCCTCCTCCACGCGTGTATATCTCTCTTTCACGGTAGGGAGGGGTGGTGGGTCCACTTAACATGACATTGAAACTACCATTTGGAGTATCGAATGACGAATTGGACTGGAACACCTCGTCGGTGTTTGCCAAAAAATTCAACGCAGAACAATGTTTGAAACAAAACGAACTGTGGAGCAACTGCCGAAAACGGATGGAAAGATTGGACAAAGAATTCACAACTCTCTGCCATCCAAACGGAAATTGGGAAGTTGTTCTCAACTTTGAAACCGTTGGAGAAATCGCTTACGAGTGGCTTCTACTATCGGAAAACAACTGAACATGCAAAAGCATACAAAAAACCGGAAGCAAAAGGACGCACGCCTACTCGTGCGCATGATCACCGTGCTGGTGAGCATGTTGAAGAAAATGAAGGACAAGACCTTTGGCCCTCGATACACAATCGAAGTTGCCAATGCGAACAAGACCAACGGACTGGGGGAGAAGGGGTTCACAACCACTATCACCTTCCACAAGTCGTTGACTACGCGCATCAGGTCGTTCTCTCAAGCCGCCATGAATGCCGCTGTTGGCACATTGGTTGGCAACCGTCGGCAACGACGGGCTTCAACAATTTCAACTCCGGAACCTGCACCGGCTGGAGCAGTGGATTGGGACAAGGTCCCGTTCGCAGCGTTCATCCGAAGGCAAGTTGAACGGATTCTGCAAGCCCCCAAACATGTTTGTCAAGTTGGCGAGCGTGCTGGGGAATCCTTCTTTGGAATCGTATTCCGAGAAGGTTCATTGCAAATCACACTCAAATCTTGGGCTTTGCCGACAGAAATGAAGGCAAAAAGCGGGAAGACATACAGAGGAAACCAGTTTTGGCACAGCCGGAACTTCAAAGGTGTCCAACCATTCTTCCAAATCAACCCAAGGGAAATGAAGATGCTCCTCCAAGAAGCGGGGGGCACCAAATACACCACTGTCACCGAGATCGGAGAACCCGAATTCAAAGCCATGACGGCAGAGAAGAAGGAGAAATTCAAGGCTAAAACCGACAAGAACCGGTCTCGAAAACTTTCCACCTACAACGCCGCACTTGCGATGGCTACAATCCTCTTTTACACGCTGGACAACCAGCGAATGAAGGACAACTGGCCAGTCGCTTTGTATGTTGACGGAAAACCAAGCAAGTTTGCGAAGGTTCTCGGAAAGGTCACAATGAAGACAGTCAATGGAAACACACGATTGAATGTTGAGTCAGTCAAGACTCGGGTGCAATATCGTGCTCCGTATGAAGAGGACAGAAACCGAAAAGTGCCTGGCGCATCGGTTTGGGTCCAAGTCAACGGACGCTCGAACAACCTGAGTGGATACAGACTCATCAGACTCGTGCAAGAGAAACTCAATGACGACACGATTGAATTCGGCAAGAAGAGCAGTGCGAGAAAGGCCATCATGGCCCACTTCGCCAAGCCTCCTCACAAACTGACCGAAGGAAACAAAAGAGATTTCTCGAGCAGACCCACAACGCAGACTGCTGAATACATTTTCAAGCAAAACATCCGTGGTGGGAAAGACAAGACAATCGCAAAACAACTGAGGATAACCGAATCCACAGTTTCCGATGAAACACTCGGAGACACTTTGATGGGCTCGGACCAAGGTTTGTTCATGAAGATGCTGTTCAGCATGACTGCGTTCAGCACAAACGCCAGCGTCGAAAAGATGCAGCAGGACAAAATGGGCTCTGGAGCCTTGGACCCTGCATTTGAAGACGGCGTGAAGACGATTGCAAGGAGAGGAAAGGAAGGATGGACTCAGCGAGGCCTCCTATCACCAGACATCAACTGGAAAACCGCAGCCATGAACTTGGCGAACCCGATTTTCGATTGGGACATTGCGGAAATGCCAGCGGACCTCAAGGGGACCGAAGACACTGTCAATGGTGTTGAAGAATACAACCTCATCCTTGGAATGTTCGATGAACTGATTGCACTTGTTGGCGCAGCCGACTACAGACCACCTGTTTTACTGCAGGCGGACAGTTTGGATGCTGTGCCTATTCACATCAGCTCGAGGGACAACTTGATTGGCGACCCATCACAGGACGCCGAACAAATGTCGCTGTTGGAAAAGATCTCCGCACGCATGGACGACCCAAGGGATTTCAAGCCCTTTTGCATGTTCATGGACGAATGGCCGGTTCGAACCGGGCTTACCTTCGGTGCGAATTTGATCACTCGATCCTATGACGATTCTGAAGGTGACTCCATTGGAGTGGAATTTGACAGCAACGGGGCCCCAACTGGGGAAGTCTCGTTCGTTGAACTGGTTGCTTATCCGACCCACACAAAATGGTTGGATGAAGAATCGGAAAAGCCATCTGAGTGAATCAACAGGCACAGGAACCGAAAGAGACTGGCACTGACATGACAACAAAGACCTGTTCCATGAAAATCAACAATGTGAATGGAGAAACGAGGGTGGAATGCCCGATGACATCTCCATGCTTTCAACGCCACGAGGATTGCGCTTCGGCTTAATCGTGGAACTACAAAGTAAACACCTATCCGAGAGTCGGGGTCGAATCGACATACGGATACGGTTGATTGATGGGGACAGAATTCGCATTTTGGCGGGGCACCGGAGGCAACTTTATGGTTGCTGTTGATGGTTGCCCCGCCCTCTATGCACTTTCGGGATAGAATAGAAGAATAGAAGAATAGAAGAATAGAAGAATAGAAGAATAGAAGAATAGAAACACGGTAGCATTTGGCTACAACTTAACAACTGAACGGACAGCCCTTCGTGCATCCCATCCGCGTCGATGGGGCTGTCCATCACTTAACATGGATCGAGAAACACATCGTCTGTCCTATTATAGTGGCATTCGAGATGAAAAAGAGACAATAGACTGGCAAATTTGGAATTGGCAGCCGGACCCGTTTTATGGCGTAATTGATTGCGCCTGTGCCGAAACCCATTGTGAGCACAGGGTTGAAAGAGCGATAAAAGCTCACAACTTTGAAAAGATACAATGGCTTAGCGGTAGAGAGGGTCCATGGCCGTTTAATTATGATAACTATGCCGGTATAGAGGGGCGCAGAGAACATTGGTGGAAATTCACCGATGACCTGGATTGTAACAAGAAAAGACCTTGTGACAAGCGAGGATTTCAGAAAGCGACTCCTATTACGAACATTAGGTTAATCAGACCTAATCGAGGCTGATTGTTTTACAATCAGATGTTTTGCCTGCAGGGGGAGAACGAGCATATGAAAAATGATGCCGCCACTCTGCAGGCCACACAGATAAAAATTCAACATGGACGAAAGAACAGCCCCATCCGCGTCGATGGGGCTGTCCATCACTTAACATGGCAAACGATCATCAAAAGAATGACAACAGACCAGGACGAAACGGAAAGTCGAATCATACTTTGAAGAAACTTCGGCAGACCGTGAAAAAAGAATTTGGAAGCGCCATGGAAGAAATCCTTGGAGCATCCTCACTTACGAAGAAGGACCAACAAGACATCATTTCGCAATACGAAACCATCATATCATTGGTTGACAGCACAGGTGATGCAATGTTAGATTTGAAGCACCTCATTGAGAGAATCGCTTCAAAATTAAAAAACTGAACAAACAAATTCGATGGCGAACAAACCATGGAGTGTAGAATCTTACCGAAAACCTGCCCTTTGACGACCTGCACGATTTTTTAACGCAGGCTTAGAAGGGACAACGGGCGAATAAGTCGGAGGAAAGTTGTGATGGCAATCACAACTGGGTTCGCATGAGGGTGAAGAACCACCTGTGGAAATGAAGGCGAGAGCCGGATTGGACACAATGCACCGCACTCGTGGCTGTTGGCTACTGGCCTCACCGGTCAATTAGGCGCAAGTGAACGCTGAATATCGGATGTGTCAGGTCGCCCATGCAGGGCAAATGGCCGTTTGGTTCCCTTGAACCGGAGATCCTTCACAGGATTTTCGGGAAGAGGACAACTGAACAAACTTAACGGAGGATGGAGAAGTAATCCGCAGGCCGAGCCTTGAGTTCGTGCTGGGGCGGGGGGCTATGGAAATACGCCGGACGGTCTCTGATTGGGAAGGTGGCCTTTAATGAAAATCCGCAAACCGGGCAAGAAGGCGCATGACCGATTCAATCGGAAGCCGTTGATATGCCCAGTTGTCCATGTGAGCGATTGCATCGCGTGTAATGGACGCCGAGGTTGGAAAATACCGCTAACAGGCAAGCACCTCCACTTAACAACTGAACAACCCAGGAGGGCCTTAACTTAACATTCAAAGGGACACTTCCCTTGAAGAAAAATGGGCGCATAGTGTAGTCTGGATATCACTTCGGCCTTCTAAGCCGAAAACCCGGGTTCGAATCCTGGTGCGCCCGTTCAACTGAACATGCCGAAAATGCGAAATTACACGAAAAAACGCAGAAAAAGCAACAGAAAAGGCAAATCAAGCATCTCCGTAGGCCGTGTTGAAAGACTGATCTTTCAAATCACGAACCGTGGGCTGTTCCTCATACGGAGCAGGGAAGGAGAAGAGCTTGTAGTCTCAGGAGCAGAAGCAAGACGACTTGGCTACAACTTGAACTGTTTTGAAGTGTGCGATGGCATGATTGAGGGCCATTCGTTCGTGGATAGGACCAGTCAACCACGCCCAGTTGTCAGAAAACTTGAGGAACTTGAAAAGTTCGCAGCAGTGATTGTCTTCAATGGCGCATTGCATCCGAATGAAAGTTCAAAAGGAGTTTTCGCTCCAACAGAAGATGAAAGAGAATTGATGAACAAAGGACCTGCTGGTAGAGCAAACACTTGGCGCAGAGCGCGTGGTGTCAATGATCGCCCACAGGGAGAGTCAAAGAATCAAGGTCACACAGCACCAGCAGTTCACGACAGCAAGGGATGGAAATCGAAGAAAATGTTAGAACGAAATCCAAACCACTGGTCGCTCAACTCAAATCGATAAACTGAACAAACTAAAATCAAGATGCCAGTCTCGAGTCTCGAGACTGGCCTGATTTTTTGGCCTCAGCGAAAAGAGGGTTTATTTGGACACCTTGCTACCGACTGAACATGGATCACATATGGAAAAATCCCTATGATGGCAAAGAATACGAGGTCGGAGAAACCATCCCTGTTTACGATTACGGAGGCGGGGGATTGGTTTACGGTTCGACCGTTGTGAAATACGAAGACCCAGGTTTCCCCGGCGTGGTGCAAACCCAAGGAGGTGAGTATCACGCATACAGCATGACGATGCTCGAAACAGAAATCATACAGTGGGTGATGCCAGCAATCGAACCAGAAAGTGATTGGTTCTACATTGGTCCAGCCGAAATCGGTTGGAGGGCACTTTACGCACGGAAGGAAATTCTCAAGTCAAAAGCCAATGAACAGGCGCAAATCTCTGCACTGCTCAACCTGGACATTGACGAAGAGAATGAAGAAGAGGAATGAAACTGAACATGAAAACGCTTGATATATTTAGTGGAAAAGAGGGATATGTTTCCCAACTTGAAAACCAAAGAAACCGAAGAAGCTGGATCATCAAATTTTTTGATTGGGTTTTCGGTTATGAACCAAAAAAACCGGAACACATGGATGTGATTCACGGTTCACCGCCTTGCAAAGAATACAAGGTGAAAGAAAACTGAACATGCAAGAAACTCTGGAAGAACTTGTAGACAAAGAAAGAGTGAAGGTGTTGGCAAGGACCATGCTTGAACTCAAGAAGGAAAAAGCAGAATTCATGAACCGTGCGAATAAACTCAAGGACGAACTCGAGGAAATCAGCAAGGAAATGATAGCACTGATAGGAAATTCGACGATTGACATATCCGATCATGGGTGGATACACGAGCCTGACATCAAATGGGCTTACATCGGTGAGACAGGACAGCCAGGCGGTTGGAGAAACCCTTGGACAAAGGTATCGGTCATGCTTTCGAAGAAACATCCGGATATGAAGAAGAAGGGGTTTGTTCCCAAAAAGAAGGGTGATTGATATGCCACGAAACATTTCAAGTCCGTTCAAGAAAGGAACAAAGAAACCCAAAGTTGGTGAGGTCGGAAGATTCGTGGGACAACACGAATCATTTTCGCACAACGAATTTGTTGAAGTGCTGGCAAAGCAGGGAAACGAATACACCGTTGAATCTCTCATCACAGGAATTGTGGCGACTGTTGATGCAGAAACGCTACAAGCAACAAACTGAACATGGAAATCAGACTGGTAAATATGAGAAATGCAATCGTTTGGGCGGTTGTCATCACTGATTCTGACATCGCTAACGCAAACAAATGCGAAAATTGTGGAAAGAGACCTGTCATTAACCACCCAAGACTGGCAAAAGAAATTCATGACTGGTGTTTGGAGTGCAATGATGATCATGAGCGTCCTGGATGGACCAATGAACAATTCACGCAATACTGCCTACAACAATCCGCAAAAGGCATGGCGACTGTTATTTTGAAAGAAAACTGAACATGAGCGAATATTTGATTGCCAAGGATTATTGGGACAGAGACGGCAAGAGTTTTACAATCAATGTAATGAAATTCAAATGCTGGCAAAGAAAGGGCAACTTGGGCCATGCCACACCGATTTACGACCACATCGACACGATTTATTTCGACGCAGAATCCGCAAGAGATTCGGAGTGGTCGAAAATGTTGAAAGATGGTTATGTGTGCATAAAGGCATATCAACCGCCGCCGCTGAAAGACTGAACATGCCAACAAGATATGGAGACAAAAAGGTATTCAGAGTAAAAGGCTCTGATGAATTTTATGAGGTGTGTTTCAAAGTTGAAAGAAAGGAAGCGACTGCTCTCTCTTTGGTGAATCAAAAAGAGATAGACAGAAATTTCTTGGATAAAATCCAAACTTTGTTCAACGAAATCAAGGAACTACCTCCGGAAACAAAATTGATGGAATCGAGAATCGAGAATGTTCAGCCCGTGGTTCACGCAGTTGACACATCTCAAGCAGCGATTCCCAATTCAAAGAAATGGACACAGAACCTACACGACGCATACACGATGCTGAGTAGGTTTCCTGATGGTCTAACGGATGAAGAATCTCAAGATCGTTTTGCAGTCACGCAAGGTCTTGACAGAAGGGACATTGGAAACTCTTGGAGGCCAGCGAGGCACGCCCTTGCAAAGATTGGTCTCATTCGTCAAACAGGCGAAAAGAGGCAAGTCCGCTCGGGCAGGAATGCGAATGTCTGGATTGTCGCTGACAACACATGGACTCCGCCGAGCATTAACACGAAATTGACGAAAGAACAAATTGAGGAATTTGTTGGAAGGTCAAAAAACGACTGAACATGCTGGTAATATTTGAACCAAACACGAAATTGCACATCAGACGAACTGATGGCGAAAAAATAACCATTTCAGAATTCAGAGAACTGGAACAAAAAATTTGCAAAGAACAAGGTGGCCCATCACATGCCACATGGAGATTACGATTAGATCATTGGGATGAAATTTCCCCAATCACAATCGTTCCAGATAGGATGGAATTTACAGATGGGGACAACCACACCGTATGGATTGATTTGAGAAGTGTCGCAGACACATGCGAAAAGATGAAGATGAATCTTTTTGGAAAATGCATACTTCAAGAACGCTCCGGTGATGCCTTGTTTGACATCAAATTTTTCAAGATGACAATCGAACCTCAAGAGTGGGGTATCGAAACTGGAAAAATGGAATGGATAACATTTGACGACTGAACATGAAAGACAACCTCGGAAACGGTTTGTGCGAAATACAAATGGGCTTGCTGACAGGACTTGCAGATTACGAAGTGTCCTACACGCAACGCAACAACAACACGATAGCGGTTCATCACAAATGGACCTTTTCAAAACTGATTGAACCGACAAAAAACTGTCAACGAAGGACGATTGAGGCATGGGACCTCATAAAATCCGTTGTAGATGACGGAATCATCCGTGGCGTTCATTTGAATGCGGTGGAGGCAAGGATTTCGTGGCATGCAGAAATGACGACGGACGAATACTACGAACTTCTCAATGGAGGCGAAAACTGAACATGGCGAGAGCTAAGAAAAAGACAAAACCAAAACTGCAACCAGCCGACTTCCTTGGGATGATTACGAATTACATCACCGAGTTGATTGAGGCTATGGACTGGAATCAAGAAGGGCAAGTCATCCATCGAGAGGTTGACTTCGCAGACTGGCTTGCTGACGAGCCGGATTTCCTAAAGATTCCGTCAAGTGCAGAATTGCAGGACAACGATGACGAGGAGGTTGTGAAAAACATCCTTCGCCAAAAGGCACTGATGTATCTTTGCAGGTATTTCAACGCCGAGTGCATGTCAGAACTGTTGGTTTACACAGAAAAAGAAGGTGCTCTCTTGGATTTCTTTGACGAGGAATCGGATGAAACTTCAACAAGGGCTGAATGGGAAAAGGCACTGGATGACTTCATTGAAGATGAACAATACATGTTCTTCACAGATGATGTCATGGCCGACCAAAGAGCCGACGACTGGGAAGCAGCAGAAGAGCAAGTCGCTTTGGACGAAGCGATTGCAAACAACGCCATTTCCAGTGTGAAGGAAAACATCGAGAGCACAGAGGACATACCAGAGGAAGAGTTCGCCATCGGCATGGCAGAGGAAAATGGCTTGGAATTGCCACAAATCCCTGCTGACACAGATGCGTCAGTGGACTCTTTCATCGAATCAATCACCAGCGAAGACCATGTCCATGGTCCTGATTGCAACCACCACATACCAGCACAGTCGCCTGTTGATGACTGGGCTCCGGTTTCGACCCAAGAGGGTGTTCCAGGCAGTTATCTGCTTTGGAAGTGGGAAATCAAGGCTGTGATTGAAAAACACAAGAAGGCCAACGAGGACGAGCATCCTGTGAAGGCACTGGCGAACGGTGCGAAGGAGCTTGTGGAAAGCGGGGCCGTGACGACAAAGGGCGGTCTGCTTGATGCACTGCTCGAACTTATCGAAGCCGAACCTGCCGATGCGCTTACCATCGTCAAGTGCTTCGAACAATTGAACTGAACATGGCATTCAACAAACCGATAGATGGAAACGGTTGCGTGAATTACAAGTTAGCCAACACAAACAAGCAGAGTTGTTTGGTCTGTGGGCACCCGATGACAGAGAAGAAAATCGGCTTGTCAATCACCAACGCACATTTGAAGGAGACGAAAGCAAAGAAAATGAAATCAACAAATCTTTGGGTTCACCATGAATGCATGGCGAAATTTTCCAAAGAGTTGAGAATTGAAAAACATGATGAAAATCAACGCATCAACTTGAAAAAAAACACATCAAACAAACAATGGTGCATTTACTGTGGGAAGAAAATCACGAAGGCCATTCACATTGAGATGAACAACAGAAACGATGCGATCACCACAAAGAAAACCCTGTGGATGTGCAGGAAATGTGGGCCGAAATTGGGAATCGACCTTCACTGGAAGAGAAGAAACCTACCAAACTGAACATGTCGATACGAAATCGAAAACCAATCAAGGGATTGAAAGTTGGGGACAAAGTCAGTTCAAAGAAATTGAAAGACCACAACCTGTCAAGAGATTCGCCTATGTTGAAACAGGTGAAGACCTGGACAGTTGAATCACTGACGGTCTCAAAAATCAGCTTGATGAAAGGGAAAAAAAGAATCACCGAGGAAAAAACAGTCTTGGTGTTGGTAAATGGGAAGGGCGACAAAAAGAAAAGAAAGCGCACCTTTTGGATTAACTGAACATGTCAAAGAACGACATTGAGGTTGGAATTGTATTCCAGAAGGAAGAATTGGAAGAATTGATTGCAGCAATCTCCGCTGCAAAATTCATTTCGAACATGATGGTATTCCCGACAAACCAAAGGGCTGAACTGAATGAGGTCATGGAGAAATGGGAAAACGAGGAAATGGGAAAAAAGGTATGGGCGCATTTGGGTGTATTACAAGATGTGCTTGATAACGAAACAAACTGAACATGGGATTTTGGGACAGATTGAAGAAAAAAGAACCAGAAATCAAAGGAACTTGGGGCGATGAGGAAGAACCAGTGGTTGAAACCACTGGAAAGTTCATCGTCGAAAGCGAAGAAAAAGAAATTACCACAACTCCCATTCCGAAAGCGAAACCCACGGGGAAGACGACGAAGATTCCCCCCGGAATTGCCAACCGTAAAACAAGATCAATTGCGGAAAGGATTGCTGACTACCCTATCAACGAAAGAATGGAATTGATGGTCCAAGCCTACATCAAGGTGTTGGAGGGCATCATCACATCCGTTCTCGTTCAAGGAGGACCTGGTCTTGGGAAGACCTACATGCTTCTTGAACTCTTGAAAAAGCGTGGCTGGGTCGAAGGTCGAGACTACTTGATGATCAAGGCGGGTGTTTCCGCATTTGGCCTCTACACGCAACTGTGTGGATGGGTCAAAAGAATCAACAAGGACATTGAAGCCGCAGAAAAGAAAGGCATCAAGAACTTCAAGGTTAGGTGGCCGCTCATCATCTTTGACGATGTGCCGCTTTTCCAAGGAGGCGAGAAACGCTTGACTGACGCAATCAAGGCAATTGCAGACTCTACTGCTGACCCGGAACTGGGTCGGCTGATAAGTTGGAAAACTGCAAGCACATCCGATGACAAGGATGCACAAGAAAAAGGCAAACTTCCGTCTGATATACGATGGAAGGGCGGAGTTATCATCATCACGAATGAACCCGCTAAGAAAATCGACAAACCGATTCAGGACAGGACGATTCCAATTTTCTTGACTGTGACGCCGACGGAAATGGTAGAAAGAATGGTTCACCTTGCACCAACGATGGGACCGAAGGGCATGAACGCTGCATTGAAAAAGCAGGTCGTGGACTATCTCATCTCGAGTGAATTTGAAGGTGAAGAATTGAGCATGCGAACATTGCACAAGGCGCTGGCGATTGCGCACAGCGATCCGCAGCGGTGGAAGATGCTCGTATCGATTCTATGAAAACTGAACATGGTGAAGACGAGAATACGGAATTACATTTTGAAAATCCTCCAAGAGAGCAGGGTGCCTCTCACGACAGGAGAAATCCACGACATCGTGAACAAGAAATACAGATGGCACGGGCCCACCATGAATCAGGTGGGGAACACCCTTGCGAGGACAAAAGGCATCGAAAAAGCCGGTTTCATCGATAATACGAATCAAGTGAGACCAAGCCTCAAGGACGGGGTGGTGGGATTGAATTACGGCAAAACAAGAGTGAGACAAACCACTTGGGTAGCCACAGAAGACTGAACATGACAATGAGATTGAAATCGCATTGTGGACTGTGCAATAGGAAGTTGAAAAAGTCCAACGCTGGAATTGGTGTTGAGTGCAAAGACAAACTTCCGGACAGATTGACAGTAGCTCTGCTCAACCGAAGTGAACACTCGCAACACTACGCATTCGACGATCCCGGACACAAGAAGGGGACAGTATCGAGGCGTGATGTTGAAGAGGCGTTCAAACAACTCGGTGGCACGGCACAACTACTCATATTCATCGCCAATGACCAAATGTTCATTGATGAAAATCCCAACGCTTTTTTTGAAGGAAACGCTGTATGGGACATTTGGTATAAATCCGAACAAGGCATCCACTTCATTGATTGGGCGTCGCAGTCCGAAGGGATGGATAACGATTACGAAAAGGGTTCGTGGAATATTTTGAGTGATAAAGCCGATGTCGATATGAGGAAAAGGGTCCTGTTGATGTGCAGTCCGCACACGAAGACGAAAATAGAACTCACATGGGTAGATTCGAATCTTGGTTATTTGATGAACCGAGGCCACTACAACGGCCCCTATCCGATAGGGATGGGTGTCGAAGAATGGGCAAGGGAGATACACAACAGAGATGTTGATAGTTTCCAAGTCTGCCACGGCTGCGATTTGGCACAAATAAGATACGAGACCATAGATGAACTGGAAACCGAATACGAAATTTTGCGATGTGAATTCGACGAATTTCGATTCAAGTATCCAGAATTGAGGCACGAACTTTACGAGCACATTTCGAATGTGTGGATGTCAAAGAAAGAGAAGGACATCGCAACCATTCGAGGAATGTTTGAAGACATGCGGAACGACGAACTGAATAATTCTGAATGCTTTCTCGGGTCTCCTCAGTGGTATGACCCGACGGGTGCAACAGATAGGTTTTGGGACTGCAACATCATACAAGCCGGAGAAATCGGCTGGTTGAATCCTTACGGAAACTTCATTTTTACTGAGTTTTTGTTGCCTTTCCTACTCGAAGACCTTTCGTATGCCTTTGACGAATCGTGGAAACCACACGGATCGTATTTGGCGAGAACGCCGACTTGGGAAGAAAGTTTCAGCGAATACTTGATTGAAGTTGACTCACAAGATTCGAACCACGACTATCGAGCGAGCGTTGCGATGCAACACGCGCTCTACGAAATTTACCCAGTAGAACGATTCAAATGCACAAACAAGGATTGTGGCATTTGCGAAAACTGAACATGACAACGACAACAAAGGAGTTGAAGATGGTGGCCGAGCAATTGGCCCATGTAGATGAAAAAGCCTACTATTACGGGGCTTATGACGGAAGATTTTGGCATAAGGGGTTTGCTGTTGTATTTTCTTCAGAATGGACAAAGACCTTTTGTGACCTTCTGAAAGAAAACGGAGTCGATTTGCCTGAACCCAGCCAAAAAGACAACATGGGATTCCAAGTTGTTTGGTCCTGGAACATCAAGCACTTCACGGATGCAGACAATCCTGAACCGGGGAAGTATGCTGAGGAATACGACGGTTTGGAAGACGAAGACGATTACTGAACATGTCTGATAGAAAATTCAGAAACAGAGTGCAAAAGGCACGGGAACTGAGAGAAACCATCCGTCAAAACCGTTTCATTGGAATGGATTCGGATGGGCACATCATCAAAGACCGTGGCGCAGAACACGAGAACTTGGCCGAACTCAACCGTCATTTGAATGAAACTTTGGCGGAATTCGGTTTGATTGATGAAGCTGTAAAGGCGACGAAGTCAATCCAAAGGCCAGAGGAATTTATCGACGAAATCGTATGCACAAAAGTCCAACCCACGGAACAGAAACCAGTTCCGGATGGCGATGGGACTTATGCTGGCAACTGGAAAGTTGTTGACAACACGAAAAAAGTCGAAGCACAACAGAAGGAAATCACGAAGATACGAAACAAACAAGAGAAACTCGAGAAGAAGTCGGTTGACAGTGTCTTGAACCGACTTGGGGCATTCCCGCATGCAGAATCGGTTGAAGACCGACTGATGTTGAATGCTTTGAGTGGAGAATACCTTCCTAAAAACTGAACATGAGCGAATCACGACTGACAGAACATCAAACCATGCACAACGCCCTGGGCGGGAATTGGTTGATGGAGAAGGTATTGAAAGCAAAGGACAATTCTCATCGAGAGGCATACGCTCAAATGAACACAGAACAAGCATCAAAGGAATTTTTGAAAGCCTTGCAGATTATCTCGGTTGAAACAGGATACACCACAGTTGAGGTGTTTTGGAGATTTATTGATTGGGCTTTTTGGATGACCGTTGCTGAGACACGGCAGTTGGCCGAGAAACTTGGCATACCAAGCGTAGTTCCGTATTCGATTGATGAGTGCAAAACAAATTGGGAGAACGCCCGTGAATTCTTGGTCGGCAAGGACTGTGCCAAGTTGTTCGGTGCGATGACAAAGATTTGGACAACTCGAGGATTGTCGCAGGAGGATTTCTTGCTTGATGGCGTCACGCGCTATGGCAAGAAAATGGACGCACTGATGGCAAAGGAACTGGGACAGTATTTCACCCCATCAAGTGTTGGTAAAATCATGGCAGAACTGATAAACGCAGGCGAACAAAATGAGGATGTAATCGTTGAATACGAGCCTTGTGTTGGTTTCGGCGGTTTGGTTTTGCAAAGCTGGTTTGACTACGGTGGACTCGACAAGCCCCTCGGCTCTCGGGTCTGGGTCTGCGAAGAACTTGCCTTCCGAACTATGAAGGCTTGCTACTTGCAACTTAGCGTGAACATGGTGCCAGCGCAAGTGAAAAACACGAACTCCCTATCAAGAGAACAATTTCGTGCCCCATTTTACACGGGGATGTGGCTCATGGCCTTGGTTCAAAATCCAAAGGCATGTGTCCAGATGACGAAATACATGAAAAACTGAACATGACCAAGAAAGAATACAGTAAGGACGATCTCATGGACGCTGCAGGAGGCAGGGTGGATAAGCACCTGAATGATACGATGATGGTTGACGGTAGAGACGATGGTTTGGATGTTTACTTCGCATACGAGGATAAAACCCAAGGTTTCAGGATTGTGGATGTAAACACAATCCAAGAATGTCATGGATACAGTTTCAGTTGTAAAGCGGACATTGTGAATGACATTGGATACATCAATCTGCCACAAGAGATGAAAGATTTGATTCCAGAAGACGACGCGATTTTCACCTTGAGTGGAACGCTCAAGACGGGAGAAGTGACCGTGACGCACTGGAGCCGGGAACAAAGCAAATTCGCCCAAAAGGTCGCATGCGACTGGTGGGACATGGCAGAAGGCGAGGTGTTGGAAGAATGGGGAATCGAATACGATGAAGTGAAAGAAAACTGAACATGGCAATACAACTACCAGTGATTGCAAAAGAGCCAGTGCGAACAAAATCGCCAGGGCAACATGGAGAAACAATCCCTAAAGCAAACTTCGATGTTTGTCTGGTGCGGATTGGAGGAAACAACAAGACAAGCGACAATGTCACTGACACAACCAGAGGTTGTAGCGGCGGATGCTATGGATGCTACGCTGCTCGCTCGATGGGTGTGTTTCAGGGAAGAAGACGGTTTGACCAACCCGAAACACAAATTGTTGTTGGTGAAATCGTTCAGCACGATCTTCTTCAAATGGTGAGAAAAGAGCCCTATCTTGATTGGGTTCGCAACGGCGTCATGGGCGATCCTTCATTGGATTGGGACAGCGCAGTTGAACTCTCCGAATATGCAGGAAGGGTTGGCATAAGGACGGTCATCATCAGCAAGTTTTGGACACTACCAACAGACGAACATTTGAAGCGACTTGCGTTATCAGGCGCTATCCTTCATTTCAGTTTGATTCCGGGCTACGAATGGGCTCCGGATTTGATTGTTGGAAAGAGAAGAGATGGAAACCGCGTAAGAGACATATGCAGTGCGCTTGTCGCATACGATAAAATGACAAGGCCAAAAGGAATGAAAGAGGCAGATTCGGTTTACATGAGAATCTGTTCTGCTGAATTTGACAGGAACCACCCCATCGGTGGCCTCTTGGCTCACACGCAGGATTTCTTCGCAAACTTCGCTAAGAAACAGGGATTCCGTATTTTGGAAACCCCGTGGAAGTTCGAAGGCAAGAGTGATCCTCGGTGGGAATTCCTTGACCACGAAAAGATGGACAGGGCCAAATCATACACGCTCGGAGAAGGAAGGGGCCGCAAGAAAACTGCAGGTCCGATTCTTTCGCCAGAAGGGTTTGACAAATACAAAGAGTGGAAACCGTTCGTCATTGCTTGCGACACCACATGTGATGTGTGTCCGAACCAATGTGGGACGGTGGACAAGGAAAAAGGCGCTGATGTTCGCATCATGATTCAAAATGGCGAAAAAATCAGCATCAAGAACTGAACATGGACGAAATCATTTGTCTGAAAGAAGAGACCTACGCCACTTTGGATAGGTCAGAGGTAGATTTTGGAGGGCTTCGTGTGAAGGTCACAGAAAACTACATCGAAGGTTATGGATGTAATCTGGAATTGGTTGAAGAGGATAGAGGGAAATTTTGCTCGTATGTTTATGGAAGATACACCTATGAACTGGCAAGACACCTCGTTTCGATGATGGAAGAAGAACTTGGTTGGCATTTCCATCTCGATGAGCCAAGAGACTACATGAAGAACGGGATAGAGGTCAAGTTTGAAGATTTGGAAGAAGGAAGAGATTACATCGACCTTCCCGAGACTTGGCCCTGGAAACTTGTGGGTTTGGAGAAAATCATATCCAAAATCAAAGCAGAAAGAGACTGGGAGCAAGACGCAAAGAAGCTTTACACGGCTTTGAGTCGGTTGTATTCGGAGGGTGGCGATCAGGCACATGACATGGCATTCAATGTCCTGTCGGAAGTGTCTGTAGATTTCCGCAACGAATACACCGCTCACGCGTGGACTCAAGAAAACTGAACATGAACAAAAAGGACATTTTGAGGCCGATTTATGGCACGATTGCCTTCCAGCCGTTCGCCTTTTTGTGGGCGTTGGCTACGGGAACACCATTTTTGACGGAGATTGGGCCGTTTGTGGTTTATTCCACATTGATTTTTATACCGATTTACGCAATTTACGAACGATACTACGAATGGCTTTTTGATGAGCCATCTTACTGAACATGGCATTGAAGCTAAAAGGAAGACTCGTTGAATCTTTGAATCATGCGCAAATCATTGAGGACTTGCAAACGATGAGATACGACGAGGTTGCAGAAAAGCATGGATGCTCCAAAGGCACAATCCACCGGATAGCCCAGCATTATGACGCACTCAAATACAAGAAAAACTCGTTGAAAGACATGAGTGAGAAGAGCAAGCGTCATGGGTGGGCATGCGGGAGACCAATGGCCAAATACAAGGGAGCATACCCTGGAGGATTTTTGAGAAGACTCGACGCTTTGCTGGAAATCACGGCGGAAGACAAGGTGCTGCACCTGTTTTCTGGAAGTATCCAAGGCAGAGAGGGAGAAGACACAATGGACATTCAAGACACGCACTCGCCAACTTTTGTTGCGGATGCGAGAGAGAAGTTCCCAGTGGAAGACAACACCTACGATGTTGTCATTTCCGATCCTCCTTACGACATGAAAACAAATGACGGAGTAAAAATCGATTACAGCGACAAGCTGTGGAAGACAGAGTTCATCAAACCCTATGCATGGGTCAAAGAGGCCGTCCGGGTGTTGAAACCCGGTGGTTATCTTGCCATCCTACATCACCTGGTCTACAAAACGCCAGATGAGTGCAGAAGGGCAATGACGGTATCCATCACCTGTGGACCCAATACAAGGGTCCGGGTGTTGAGCATCTTCCAGAAACTCGAAGATGGCGAAGTCAAACAGGTCATCCGTAATCAGCGATTCAAAGAAATGATCGAAGCCGCTGAAATCGGAGAAACAAACTGAACATGGCAAGGATTACAATTGTGATCGAAAATGATAAAATTGTGGGTAATGATGTATTCAAATACACCGAGGAGGGTAGTGATGAAGAGAAAACCATGGCTCTCGCTGAATACACCAAAATGACGATTGTAGCGAGTGAGGTTGAGAAAATTGACTTGGGTAAAATCAAGGATATGGTCATCACAACTGAATGATTGAAGCCGCTGAAATCGGAGAAACAAACTGAACATGGCTTACAAAGAAGAGTCGCAAGAAATCATTGATAAGATGATTGAGAAACAAAAGGAGAGAGTGCCGAGGGATACGCACTCAAGCACAAATTTGATGGTTCCATTGGATTGGATGAGAGACAGATTCACCACACTCCGTAATTTAACGGAGCATGAATCTTGGAGAGCGAGCACTGTTGGAGCGAAACACGACAACACTGTAAAAAAAATCAACCAATTTCTGAAAGAGCCGATAATCGAACAGATTGAATTCGTGGAATTCGATTTGGAGGAATGGAAAACGGTCGCAAAACAGATTCGTGATTACACGAAATCAGTCAAGGACAAAGAAATCAAAGCAAACTACCATGAATACATGACCACCGTGAATTCGATGTTTCTGGCTTTCATGCAGAAGCATCACCTTTCAGAAACGACCATCGAAGAGTGGTTGGAAAGAGAAAACACGACAGAAGTGGATCACAGAGGTCGCCAAAGAAAGAGGTCTTCGGACACTGTTTCAACAAACATTGGGACCACTGAAGGTGGATTGCACAAGGACGACGGAAGATTCCGATATCACTGAACATGAAACCACTGCGTTTGAGATTGTGGGAATTTTTGAAAGAGAACAGAGCTTCGCTCTATGAAATCTATGAAGAATTTCCAAACGAGAAAGAAACGACAATTCGTGGTCGGCTCAATGAGAATCTTGAGACTTGTTTCAAGAGATTGGGTCGTGGCATTTACATCGCTACAGATGGAGAAATCAAAGCGGTGTTCATCAATGGAGACGCAAGAGAGGAAATCAAACTTATTGAGGACGAGTCTATTGATGCAATCATCATGGACTCGCC
>PBLX01000047.1 GCA_002722435.1 Legionellales bacterium
GTACCCGGAACCCGGATGCGCACGACTCGGTACAAGATACTCTCGCGCGCCTTCAGGAGAAGGCTTCGTCAGAATTGGGGTTTCAATATCTAAAAACCCGAGTTTTTGTAAATGCGAACGCACACAATTCACCAGCGCTGAACGAGCAGATAGTGACTTCGCCATATCGGCTCGACGTAAATCCAAATAGCGGTATTTAAGGCGCACCTCTTCACTAACTTCTTGAGAGGCATGCTCGTCAATAACAAAAGGCAATGGCAAACAAGTATTGAGAATGGTCAATGCATCACAGACCAGCTCCATAGTACCCGATGCAAGGTCCTTATTCTCAGTACCTTCCGGACGCGTACGCAACAAGCCATGAACCTGAATAACGTACTCAGCACGACAACGCTCCGCTGCTTGAAAAACGTCAGCTTGGTCTGGATTGCAAACAATTTGAGTCAACCCAGTATAGTCTCTTAAATCAATAAAAATCACCCCGCCATGGTCGCGAACGCGATGTACCCAACCACTAAGATCTACCGATTCACCTTCACGATCTTTGGTAAGATCTTTAGCATAGACGCTGCGATACTTATTCGGCTTCATATAGTTCTCCTTATGTTCTTAACTGCTTTTTCGCCTTGATCTTATGCCCGATATCATCAACCGTTCCCAATGAAATGATGAATTTGACAGCCTCATCAACCGACATATCGAGGTATTTTACTTCTTGCTCATCCACAACAAAAACATATCCAGATGTTGGATTTGGCGTGGTTGGCACAAACAAGGTCAGAATATCATGCTTGAAATCCCCATGTGCGGCTTGACGGTTGGTCACAAAGGCCACACTCCAGCAATCACGTCGAGGATATTCGATCAGGACAACCTCTTGAAAAGATTTATTCGTAGTAAAAACCACCTTGAGTGTCTGCTTGACCCCATTGTGAATACTGCTGACCAGTGGGATTTTTGTGACCAGGTGCTCCCACATCTCAACGATGAAATGCCCAAACATATTCCGAAACAATAGGCCAGTGAAAAATAAAACCAACAAAACAAAAAGAACGCCCAAACCGGGAATATGCACACCATAAATCTCGGTCGGCCGATACGCCTCGGGAATCAGCAAAAGGGCATAATCACTAAAGTCCAGAAACGCGCGGACAACCACCACCGTGATTAATATCGGCACCCAGATCAACATACCGGTGATAAGATATCTTTTCATATAACGCTGTCTCCCAAATCGAATAAAATTATGAAGTTACATCTGAAGATGATTTTTCGGGTGCTTTGGAGTCCGCGGTTGCAGCACTCAACCCATAACGATCATGCGCCCACCCTGAGCCCTTGAGCTGAAATGAACCCATGGATACCTGGCGCTCCACCACAGCACTATCACAGTGAGAACAGCGCACTGCGTCGAGGTCATGATATTTACATATAAGCTCAAAGTCTTGATCACAATCCTGGCAAATAAATTCGTAAAGCGGCACGCAAACACCTGAAATGTCAAAAATATTCAACATCATAAATGATAATCCCGGATAATTCAAGCAAGACAGTGTTTAGACATGCTTGATTTGCTGAGACAGTTTTCCTATGATAAAAGACGCATCACTGGGGCATGGACATATGTCAAGCAATAACGAATCGTTTAATCATGCCATTGCAAGCATACTCAAGTCATACCTGGATAAACACCAAGGTTTTTTACCTGAAAACCTTTACGAGATGATCATTCAGCGTGTTGAACAACCGTTAATTGACACCATACTTGAACAAACCGGTGGTAACTTATCAAAAGCAGCTAAAATACTTGGACTCAGCAGAATCACCCTGAGGAAAAAAATGAGCACAAAAATTAGATAATATCATATTCTTAATCCCCTCTTAAGCCTTCGCATATATACTTCACAAATAAAGATAACTACATGAATAACAATGCAACACAACCAATCCGATTTCCGCAACTCCATCGTCGAAAAAATCAACGAGTTTAAAAGAGTCTATCGCAGCAATATACCCTGCTTTAGCAAATCCAAAATCTGCATCAAGTCACTTTGCATGGACCGAAAGTCCATTCGCAAGTACTCAGACAAACAGCTCTACAGTGCAACCCTGCAGATGGCAATAAGATTAGAGTCCATCATCAACGACGAAAACTCCAATTTGTATGAACACAAAGGGCTGAGTCAGTTCATCAATGAAATCAAAACCGTACTCAAAGACTACATTGAGCTGAACAATGCCATTATCCATACTGGTAAATACGCGAGCCGCCTGTACATGAACCTGATTCAAGAAATCCACAGTGCGATGGCAGAAAAATGCAAAGAAATCGAAACAAGCATTTCCCAAAAAATCATCAAGCTACATGAAATCGATCACAGAGAAACGCTACAAAGTCTTAACGATTCACTTGAGAGCGTAAAGCAGTTTGACATTAATCTCTACGCCAAGCTGATCAAGATCATGCAGTCCAAAAGACAGAAAGCATAACGCCAAAAATCACAGCAGGAAATGGACAAAACCGATTCCAAGACCGATTGAATCTAAGCGTACCCTTGGGACATCACTTCAACGCATGTCCCGAAGGATTCAGTGGCCATGCTATGGCCACATTGACACCTAGGATACCAGGTCGTTCATACGTTTAACAAACGCATTCGGATCATCTAATTGACCACCTTCAGCCAAGATAGCTTGATCAAGCAAAACATGGGCAAGATCTGCAAACTTATCATCCTGCATCTCACTCTTAAGACGAAGCAGCAATGGATGCTTGGCATTCAACTCAAGAATTGGCTTCATATCAGGCACTGACTGACCTGACTCAATCAACATACGACGCAAATTGACACTCATCTCGTCTTCATCTGCAACAATACAACTTGCAGAACTGGTCAGTCGCTTGGAAGTACGCACCGACTTGACACGATCCTTAAGAACTTCTTGCGCCTGCTTAACCACATCAGAGAAGGCTTCCTCAGACGCTTTGATAGATGCTTTTTCTTTTTCATCCATCGACAACGCCTCATCAACTTCCCCACGAGCAATAGAGACCAATGATTTACCTTTGTACTCAGTCAAACGAGACACCAACCATTCATCAACACGATCACTTAACAACAATACCTCGATGCCTTTATTCTCAAAGAGCTCAAGATGCGGGCTGTTCTTGGCCGCACGATAACTGTCAGCAATTACATAATAGATTTTGTCTTGGCCTTCAGTCATACGCTCAACATATTGTGCTAATGACAAAGTCTGCTTCTCATCATCGCTACGGGTACTTGTAAACCTGAGCAATTCAGCAATTTTGTCCTTGTTGGTAAAGTCCTCAGCAGGACCTTCCTTCAACACAGCACCAAATGCACTCCAGAACTTCTGATATTTGTCTGGCTCATTTTCAGCAAGATAACCCAGCAAATCCAGAATACGCTTTACACATCCTGATCGAATCATATCGACGGTGCTACTGTTTTGTAACACCTCACGAGACACATTCAATGGTAGGTCATTTGAATCAACAACCCCTTTAACAAACCGAAGATAGGTAGGAAGCAGGTTTTTTGCGTCATCAAGAATGAAAACACGCTGAACATAGAGTTTCAGACCATGTTTATACTCACGATTCCACAGATCAAATGGCGCCTCACTCGGAATATACAATAGGCTTGTATATTCTAATTTACCGCCCTCGACTTTGTTGTGTGTCCATGCGAGCGGTTGATTAAAGTCATGAGAAACGTGCTTATAGAATGCCTCATATTCATCATCTTTTACCTCTTTCTTCGGCACAGTCCAAATGGCGTTAGCTTGGTTAACGACTTCTTCTTGGATCTCTTTTCGAGGCGCCTTCTTCTCTTCCTTTTCATCTGTCTTATCCGAAGACTGATCGTCATCATCAGCTACTGGCTTCTCGACAAACATAACGATGGGATAAGCGATATGATCTGAGTAAGTGGTGATGATTTTTCTCAGACGAAACTCATCGAGAAACTCTTCAGCATCATCTTTCAGGTGCATCACAATCTCAGTACCACGATGGGTTAATTCGCACGGTGATACCTCGTAATCGTCAACACCATTAGACTGCCAGAAAACACCTTGATCATTCGTTTGTCCAGCACGTAATGTACGCACCTCAACACGATCAGAGACCACAAAAGCAGAATAAAAGCCAACACCAAACTGACCAATCAATTGGCCATTTGCGTCGCTTGACTGCGCTTTTGATAGCTGATCGATGAATTGCTTAGTACCCGACCGGGCAATTGTGCCAAGATTTTCGACGACCTCATCAAGCGTCATACCGATACCATTATCCTTGACAGTCAGCGTTTTGGCGGCTTTGTTGTACATGACCCAGACCTTAAGGTCGCTGTCACCGTCGAATAAAGCCTCATCCTTAAGCGCCAACATCTTCAATTTATCGTTGGCATCAGATGCGTTGGAAATAAGCTCACGCAGGAATATTTCCTTGTTTTGATACAACCATTTGGCAAATAGCTCGAGAACCTGTTTGGTTTCGGTTGCAAATTTCTTTTTCTGTACGGTTTTTTCTGGTGCTTTAACCACGACGATACTCCATCATTACTACTTCTAACGATGTAGTAGCCAACTGACAACAATTCAAGTACAGAAAGCCAATTATTAGCGTTTTTTACGAAAAAAAAGGCCATACAGTCCATGTATGGCCTTTATAAAGCTACTCTGTATGCAATTATGCGTCTTTTTTACCCATATCGGCCTCAGAAATATCAATACCTGAAAAGTTCATGGATCGACGCATTCTAGACAATGCACGAATCTGTATTTGACGAACACGCTCACGTGTTAGACCAACCACAGCACCAACCTCTTCAAGCGTTTTCGCATCGTGACCTTCCAAACCGTAACGATGAATAATCACTTGGTAGTCAAGCTCATCAAGCTTATCCAACCATTCGTCAAGAAGCGCTTTCGTGCTTTCATTACCAACAATTTCGAGTGGATCAAGGGATTTTGGATCCTCAACAACGTTGGATAAAGAAACATCCGAATCTGAATAACCGGTATCATCCAGAGACTTCGTATCCAACTTGTACTTCATAATATGCTGAACTTGATCAACTTCAACATCAAAGTGAGACGCTATCTCCTCCGCACTGACATTCTCAACACCACTTTTACCCATTTTTGAGCCAGCGTTTAGATACGATGTCAGTTTTTTAATCACGTGTACCGGAAGACGAATCTGACGCGATTGATTCATGATCGCACGCTCAATATATTGTTTGATCCACCAAATTGAGTAGGTAGAAAAGCGGAACCCACGCTCGACTTCAAATTTCTTAATCGCGTGCAGCAGACCTAGGTTACCCTCTTCGATAAGATCAAGCATAGCAATACCTCGACCAAAATACCGCCGAGCCACTTTGACAACAAGTCTTAAATTTGACTCAACGATAGTATTATAAGCGTCGTCATCACCGTTTTTATATTGTGTGAAAAGCGCAAACTCTTCCTCTTTAGTTAAAGATCGAAACCCAGAAATCGCATTAAGATATGTGACCACTGGGTCTGAGCTTGTCGAAGCATGTTTTGCTTCATTTGTTGATGTCTTTCCATTGACATTTGAGTGAACCATATTAAACCTCCATATTTAACAATTTCATAATATCGCATTAAATCAACACCGTCAACATAAAGTTATTGTTTATTTGTATAAAAATATTATTTATCTCTATTAGATATTTAAATTAGCAATAATTACGTAATTAATGCTATATATTTTTTAATAAAATGCTTGCAAAATTAAAAAAATCAATTTTTCATGCATATGGAGCAGCATGCCTAGACGGAACTTGCAGGCCATAATCAGCATCGACTATAATATCTCAACAAGTTCATCCTATACCATATGCCCCATCCACTACAGCACCTCGTCAAAACAACAACAGAAATTCAAAAAATGCGTACTGCCGGTAAACTAGCGGCCAGCGTACTCTCCATGATTGAACCATATGTCATTGCTGGCGCATCAACCGAAGCGCTCAATCAGCGTTGCCATGACTACATCGTCAATGATCTAGATGCAATTCCTGCACCCCTAAATTATCGCGGCTTTCCCAAATCGATCTGTACATCAATCAATCACGTGGTTTGCCACGGCATACCCAAATCAGACAAAATACTCAAAGAAGGTGACATCATCAATATCGATGTTACCGTTATAAAGGATGGCTACCATGGCGACACCAGCCGCATGTACAAAATTGGCAATATCAGCACCCAGGCGAACCGACTCGTCAATGTGGCCCGCAAGTGCCTATTCATTGGAATTGATCTAGTAAAACCCGGAACAAGCCTTAAAACCATCGGCCGAGAGATCGATAACTACGCAAAAAAACACCACTACAGCAATGTTCGTGAATACTGCGGCCATGGTATCGGCAGTGAATTTCATGAAGAAGGTCTCCAAGTACTGCATTACGACGACAGCAGCATTGCCGATATCACACTTATCCCTGGACTAACCTTCACAATTGAGCCGATGATCAATATTGGCAAACGTTTTACGAAGACACTGAGTGACGACTGGACAGTCGTCACCAAAGACAAAAGTTTGTCTGCTCAATGGGAACACACGCTACTGTGCACAGATGATGGCGTCGAGATACTGACACTGCGGGACGACGAGAAGATTATTTAATATCGGATCTCAAATAAAATTAAAGTTGGTGCGTCGCGCACCTGGGAGTAATCAAGAACTGAAGCAGTTACAAAACACTGTGAATCTAACGCCAACACCATCAGTCAATGACGAACATAGAATGCTCTATTGAAGACTCGCTCTTGAACATCGGGACGCCATCAGCAAGGATTCGAGCAGCACCATCTGAAAAAACAATCAAACGACGGCTTCCGAACATCTCGACAAACGCATCACCTGTCGCATACAACCAGGCGTTGTGAGCGCGAAGCTGCTTGACCGTAAGCTGGCTATCCCCCGAGGCACGTATTCGCGCATGATCAACAGCACCAGCCAAGCGCATTGCGCCAGCTCGTGAAACAACATCTACAGCGTTTGACCCCACCCAGTACATACTGATTTGATTGGATGCAGTCTGCAAAATAGTACATCGCTCAAACATCCCCTTGAGAGAAACCGCACCAGTGGTTTCAGAATTCAGCTGCCAAACCGACTGCTTTAGACCATCACCACTCAAGGAGCAACTATCATAGAGGTTGACCGTTTCAATCTGCTTGACGAAATCAGCACCGCGAATAATCACATCATACTGACCACGGCCGCGGGGACCTGAAAACTTAATCACTCTTCCATGCTCATCATAAGAAAAAGTAGATCGAGCAGCATGCACACCAGGCTTCCCATGATGATCAGATGGATCTAAATAAATCGACAGACCACCTCGACAGTCGATACGCTTAACCACCTCACGCTGAGCACGACCTGACCCACGATAAGCAAACTTACCAGAGTCAACCACAGGTTCTGTTTCTACGGTCGCAGGACGTGATGGCGTCTTGACTGATGGTACCGGCTTTGGCTTTTCACTCAACATATTCTTTATAGGCTGTTGGTGATTCTTCGCGACCTGCTGGGGGCGCTTTGGACAATGTGGTGATGCAGCAGACCCTGAGTCACACTGAAAATGCTTCATATCAATCTGTCCGACTGTCCGATCAAATCGTTTCTCAATTGCATATGCAGTCGGCAGAGCAAGACTGGAAAAAACCAAAAGCCCCGAGCATGCAGAGTGCCATACAGATTGTGCTGGACGCTTATTTACCATCATACAAAAACTCTATTTCAATCCGACTATTCGCTGCACCGATCGAAGCCACACGATTAGTGCTAACTGGATGCTGACCACGACCAACACCACTGTATCGAAGGGTGTTTGATACCCGTTGAGTCCAGAGATATGCCGCGACAGCCTCCGCTTCAAAATCGACTCTCTCTGAAGAAACTGTGCTTTGCGCCGCATCGTTATCAAAAGCACGAATCTGAATCACCAAATCTGGCCTCGACCGTGCGTAAGCGACAACAGGCGCAAGTTGTTGTCCAGCACCTGGCTTCATCTGAGCACTCACTGTGTGGAATAACTGCTGCTTTGGATAAACAAACAACATACGATTAAAATAGGCATGTTGCTCATAGGTAGGCGTTACTTTAACTTCAGGCTGGTGTATCAACTGACATGCTGTCAAACCACATAGACCAATGAGCGACATGAGAACGTTTGGACGTAATGCGTATAACCTCATCGTCTGAAAATTAACCAAAAATTAATCGTGTTTCTATTACAACCTTAGTTGGATTGAATGTCAACCACTAAAACGGTGTAAATACAGAGGCACAGATAAGACAACAGCGCCTTCAAACCGCTACAACCGGTCTATTGTACCCTGCCATTGCGCATAGGTCACTCGATCGTGACCAGCATAATCCTGTACAGTGGTCACTGCGGAATACGCCATCTGGGTAAAACACGACCTTACTGCAGCTGCTTGATCATAGCCATGCTCCAAATAAAGAAGCCCTCTAGGCCGTAACAAAGACCGCGCCAAATCAATTAAGCTGAACAAATCACGTAATCCTAGATCAGGTGCATACAATGCACGATGAGGTTCAAACCGCTTGGTCTCTTCACTGATATGCTCTGAAGCAGTATCAATGTACGGTGGATTGGCAACGACAAGATCATAAGCATTGGCACGGATCTCAGCTGGCAACATAGTCCAGTCTGCACAATGAAATTGCAGACGCCCACTGCCCAAAGCCAAATGAGCAGCATTCTGCCGAGCACATTCCACTGCACCAGGAGATTGGTCAACAGCATCGAATAACCATTCTGGCCGCTCACTCGCCAGTGCAAGCGTAATAGCACCCGAACCCGTGCCCAAATCCAGGCAACGACAATCGGCGTCATGTAGCTGCCCTAGAACAGTCTCCACCAGTATCTCCGTATCAGGCCGAGGTATGAGAACTTCTGGATGCACATGAAGCCGCAAACCCCAAAACTCAGTATAACCTAAAATATAAGCAACGGGCTCACGGCGTAATCGACGACCTATCATCGACTCAAGCTGTTGATACTGCCGATGTGACAAAACAACGTGACCAAATAATTCAGCAATAGAGCTGCCAGTAAGCTCCGACAAAAAATAACGAATATCACGAAGTGGAGTCGATGAAACTGAGGCTAGGCGAAGCGCCAAATCATCAATTGAGTAGGTTCGCTGCTTAGACACGCCGTTGACTCACACCATGACGCTCAAGCGCAGCAAGTAGTCTAGAAAGACCACCTTGCTGCGCCTGAAACCAGGCCAACAAGCGATCCTTATTGCGCAATCGTGAAGACCGCTGCAATACCAGGCTTATTAATGCTTTTGTTGCAGCGGCGGCATCAGGAACACGCTGTGACAGACCTGCTTGCTCAAGATCTTCAGAAATCTCGATAAAATTGCTCATATGTGGCCCGTACACCATGGAAACACCAAAGGCAGCTAACTCGATAGGGCTCTGCCCGCCCCGATACGGTGAAAAGCTCTTGCCAATCAATGCCACATCAACACACTGACAAAGCCTATGCATCTCACCCGTCGTATCTGCAACGTGCACCACAACTTTTTCAGATGAGCTCAATGAAGTTGACCGTTGCGAGAAAACCAAACCACGGGCTTGAGCTGCCTGAACCAACAAACGCCCCTTTTCCGCATGGCGAGGAACTAAGATCACGCGAGCATCAACATCTTGTTGACGCAGTTGCACTAGCGCTTCAAGAACCATATCCTCCTCACCAGGCCACAGCGATGCCCCCATCAGAAAAACCGTATCTTGAGTGATGCCAGCAAAACCCATCTCATGATACAAACGTGCTTTTTCATCCTTGCCTAAGGGATAAATCGGCAAATCAAGCTTTAGTTGCCCCATAACATAAAAATGTTGTGCATCAGGCATAATCGCATGCACAGCCGACATTTGCCGATTCGATGTAAAATAGACCCGATCCAATGGCCGGTAAAGCCATCGTGCCAACCTAGGAAAACGGCGATACCACGCCATGGTTGCTGAAGAGTGTCGAGCATTGATCAACCAAACTGGCACACCACGAGATCGCGCTTGATGCAAATGCTCTGGCCACAGCTCACTTTCAGTCAATAAGACATGATCTGGCTTAATCGACCGCCAAGCCAAAAGGCTACAACAAACAAAATCATAGGGAAAATAACCAATCCATACCGCAGGTTGGCCAGAAAAACGATGAATGAGAACAGCACGCGCCGTGTGCGTTGTGGTGGTCAAAAAGACCAGACAGTTACCCGATTTACACAAAGCTGAAACTAGCGGAACAACAGCTTGGGCCTCTCCTACACTGACCACCTGTATCCACAAACGCTTTTTACCAGGATCAAATTGCGAACCATTGACCGAGCCATACCAACCAAAGCGCTCATACCACCGTACAGACACCGAACCTCGACGATACATCTTCACCAGGTGGAACGGAAACGCCACGGCAAAAAGAAAAGGAAAAAAAAGTCGGTATAACCAAATCATCATAGACAAATTATAGCAAACCTTATCCATGGAAACCATGCACGAATCAATCCACCATCTCGATATGCAAGCACACTTTGAAAAAGCTTGACCGCCACCAAGAAACATATAAGATTTAAATACCTGTTACACGTTGTTACTATGGCCAAATTGAAAGCGTACACACTTGTTTTTAAGCTCATCAAAAATTGTTCATTTGTGCTTGCACTCGAAATGAGCATTGCTTGCATCCTAGCAGTCAAGCTCGGCGTCCAGCTAGCTGAAATAAGCAATTTAAAAAGTCCCGTCGTCAGTGCATTATGGTGCACAATTTCAACCATAATTGTCATGCAAGCAACTTGGCAAAAGTCACTTGAAGCAGGGATCAATCGAATCATAGGATCAGGATTTGGCTCAGCCATACCCGCGATTTTCCTCTCGTACTTTGGCACCGGAACCACAACTTTTGTCGCCTGTATCGTCACGCTCGTTGTGCTATGCAGCATACTCAATAAAATTGACAGTTTACGGCTCGCATTACTGACCATGGCGGTCATTTACATTGTCTGTAAACTGAGTAACGGACTCAATATATTAGACACTTGTTTCAGCCGATTTATAGAGTCACTACTTGGAATTGCCATCACCATGGTCGTAAGATCCATCAGCATACCGCTGCATACCTATGTCGATAGAGTGATCAAAACGAACCTTGACTACAACATCCCAACCAAGTGAATGATCAGCTTTGGAGACCTGCAATTTTATCAGCACTGTCCTGCTGCTGCAGGGGCTCTACCAAGAACGATAATTGACCTTGCAGCACCAGCTCTAATTTATATAAAGTCAGATTGATTCTATGGTCAGTCACGCGCCCTTGTGGGAAATTGTATGTTCGTATTCGCTCAGAGCGGTCACCAGAACCAACCTGCAAACGTCGTTGCTCAGAGCGCTCCTGTTGCTGCTGATCTCGCTGTACTTGTAGTATTTTAGCCTGCAACAAACTCATGGCTCGCGCTTTATTTTTATGTTGAGAGCGCTCATCTTGACACTCAACAACAATATTTGTTGGCAAATGCGTCAAACGAACAGCAGAGTCCGTTGTATTGACGTGTTGGCCACCAGCACCACTTGACCGATAAGTATCGACACGAATCTCACTTAAATCCAAATTGACGTGATCAATATCCTCACACTCTGGCAAAATAGCGACCGTACAAGCAGATGTGTGGATACGCCCCTGCGATTCCGTTTGAGGCACACGCTGCACCCGATGAGTACCTGATTCGTATTTCATTTTTGAATAAACCGATTGTCCAATCACATGCACAACCACTTCTTTAAATCCACCTTGATCACTTAGCGCACTACTCACCACTTGCCAGCGCCAGCCTTGGGACTGCGCATACAGCTGATACATTCTGAACAAATCTCCTGAAAACAAGGACGCCTCATCACCACCAGTTCCAGCACGAATTTCAAGATAAATGTTTTTTGCATCATCTGGATCTTCCGGAATTAACAACAAATGGATCTCATCAATAATCCCTGCAACATCCCCACGCAGAGACGCTAACTCCTCACGCGCCATTTCCTGCATCTCTTGATCAAGCGTTTGGTCGTTGGCCATAGACTCTGCAGCCATTAATTCATCTGAAACATGGCAATAGCGCTCGTAGGCATCCGCAATTGGCAACAGTTGATGCAACTCTTTGGACAGTTTCTGAAACTTATCCATGTCTTGCACAATTTTTTGGTCACTCAGCTGCAGCTGAAGGTGATTTTTATGTTCAGCAATCTGCTGTAGCTTGGCTCGGATCGGTTCTTTCATGGCGTGATTATAACCGCATAACAGCTACAATTGCTAGCCAAATCACGTATTTGAGCATATAAAACAAAACATGACAAAAAAACACATGCCCTACGTCATGACTGACATTAAATCTGTGAGAGAAACCAACAAAAGGATTGTGCGTTGTATAGCTAGACCATTCAACAATTAAGCGAAGGAGAAACCTAAGGCGAGATACAAGGTCTACACAATAACCTAAAAGAATAAGTATTATTTTAGTTGCTGGGAAGTTCAGTC
The DNA here is from genome assembly GCA_002722435.1 of Legionellales bacterium. Lineage (GTDB taxonomy): Bacteria > Pseudomonadota > Gammaproteobacteria > Comchoanobacterales > Comchoanobacteraceae > UBA7916. The sequence goes on from PBLX01000047.1 coordinate 12,633, forward strand.
TTTGACGCTCTAGAAACAGCAGCAGTGCCTGTAAAAGCAGAGCTCTGTGATGGAGCCACTAGCGTAGCCTGGCTTTGAGCTTGAGCACCATCCTGATCAGGTCTCTCTTTGTCAAAAAACGAGCCATTGGTGTAGCCATTTGGAATGACGCTATAACCAGAGGGTTTAGCTTGAGGATGAAAACAGGCGAGATCATTTGAAACAACAGGATTCCCTGAAGCCATATCATTCGCATCTGCGCCACCTTTTCCACTTGATTTACATGGCGAACCGAACGCTCTAGAAAAAACGCGTGACATCGTACGACATACATTACCCACTGGATCGCCACTTGGCGCTAAATTAACCCACAATTTAGACACAGAACCTAACGGATCCCTAAATACTGAATAAACGATCAAACAAGCCAATAACACCGCAAGCAAAGGCGGCCACCAACCAAGAAAATACACCGCGACACAAGCGAAAAAGATAAACCCCACAACAAGTAAATCTTGTGTCGAATAGTTTTCTTTTGTATTAACTTGATCTTTCATTGCACCAGTCTCGAAAATTCACATAACCATAGTATAAGCTACATGTTCTCACAGCGATCTGCAATCCGATAACCGACTTTTTTAATGTACCAGTGAGTTGACACTTTACATTTGGGCATAACTGGATAGAGACGCTGATTATATCAATTTCTTTGTCAGGTTTAGATTGTTATCAAAATACAAAATGTGCTGACAAAGAACATCATATGATATATTTTGTTTGCGACCCTGAGCTAGCACTTAAGCTACTGTTTGGAGATGATCCATTTTCATATTGATAGGCACCAGCCACATCGTTACTTTGCTCTTTGGTACCTGTACCAGAAGCATCACTACGTGTACCCGATTCATCGCCCGGAGCACGCACAGAACCACGATTCACGATAAAATATGGTGTTTTTTCACTGTCCGAGGCTGCCGAAACATCTCTTTTCGGCGTTCCATAGTCTGTTGTATGGAGTCGATCACCCTGATCATATCCACCTTCTACACCGTCATATAAATCTTCATCCTCCGAACCACTGGGCGAAATAGTTTTTTCTCCCGACTTAACTGGTGACAGTAACCTGACAGCCTTTTGAAACAACGTGGGCGATATCACAGAGCCAAGAGTATTGGTACTGACATGATCGTCTTCTTTCAACTCTGCCTCCCCTTGTGCAGTGGCGTAGCTAGACTGCGGCCCTGCTGTGGTCTGCGAATGATGACCAAGTTTTGAGGCATGAAAATAACTACCAAGCTCTCCCGAAGCAGTAGGCCCATCTTGAGAAGCACCTTCAGAAGTAGTCATACCCTTAGCACCTAGCCCACCATTTGTAGCTGTAATCCCAAGGACGGACATCAAACCAATGCGCTGGGCCAGTGTTTGCAAAGCACTAGCAACGGTTTGCACGAATCGCGGCAACTGATCAAATCGACAAACATAACGTGCGAAAAATCCTGCGATTTTTTGTCGCGCAACAGAACTGATAAGAACTGCCAACACCGTACCAGCAACGAATAACGGGGCCGAAGCAATTTGCGCAGCAAACACAAGGACAGAAAGCACCAAGCAGACTCGCAAATAATCGTGAAAACTGTATTCCTGACCAAAATACGTCGCTTTTTCCTGGCCAAGGAGCACACGCACAAACCATTGTGTGGCCTGACGCAGCCGGCCCACCTTAACGGGTGGCTCCATGTTCTGAGTTTTTAGATCTAAGGGTAAGGGTTTTGTTATATCCGAATATGTAGTGTTCATACTGACCATCACTGTTTACTTCACAACAGAATAACATAGGCTAAATCCCGGCGCAATATCAACGTCAAAGCATGGTTTTCAGACAGATACATGCTCATCCAATGGACAGTTTTGGCAACAAAGGACAAACTTTTTGGCAAACCATTTCAACAGATAATTCATCGATTACTCGGCTTGGAGCCTGGATCACTGTGTTTTGCCATGGACCATAACGGGCAGCATCGGTAGCACCGAACAAACCAATCGTTGGGCAGCGCGTTGCCGCAGCCATGTGCATCAGACCACTATCACTACCAATAAATAGTGCACACTGTTCAAAAAGAGGCACCATATGTCGTAAATGACCCCAGTCAAATAAATTGATAACTGGGCGATGGATGCCATCGATCAATACGCGCAGTGCATCTAGCGTTGGCAAATCCTGAGAAATACCTGTTAAAATGACAGTATACCCCTCAAATTGGAACATATTCAACAAACGCACATAGTGCTCAACTGGCCAATCCTTTGATAAAAATTTCGAAAATGGCGAAAGGATGACATAAGGCCCAGGCCGAGTAAGAACAGAGCACAGCTCATCGACATCATCTTGATGATACCAAATCCTTGGCGAAAGGAGCGTAGGGGAACTCACAAAGTCCGCAAACTGATCAACCATATGACGGTGCGGCACTCCACGAAAAATTTTTCGCGCCTTTGTTCTCAATAAGTAACTTAACGCGTAAGAACGCATGTCCACCACAAGATCCCAGCGCGTTTTGACGGCCCATCGCAATATTGACAGCCAGTGACTCCTAAACCATCGATTTGAAGACTTTGAGACCAGTTTCAATTCGCCAAGCAACGGATAATATTGGAATAAGGGACCCACCAGCGGACTGCTCACAACAGAAATCTCTGCATTCGGCCACAGTGCTAAATAATGATTGAGTATTGATGAAGCTAAAACCGCATCACCAACACGAGCAGGAGCGACGAATAGTATTTTTTTTTGAGTTGCTTTTGCGACACACCACAAGATCCTACACCGGACTTCTATTTAGATAGAAAACCAAGACGATGCCAACAGAATTTGCCGTCAAATTCAATGACAAACTTTGCATCAAACGTCAAAATCACTTACCATAAGCCAAGTTATTATCGTATCTTTACCGTGGCCACTGTAGAACTCATGATTGCCGGCATAAGCCATCACACTGCACGCATAGACGAGCGGTCTGCTGTCGCCTGGAACAATACAGACATTGTCAACTTAAGAGCGACACTCAATCAGCAACCCTGGATTTCTGAGCATATCATACTCTCCACATGCAACCGTACAGAAATTATCTGCCTAGCATCTGAGCACAACCTTGTTGACTGGTGTGTCGGCATCGGCATGCCAAAACACGCCATATATCTACGGAAAAACCTGGATGCCATATATCATATCCTGCGAACCCTGACTGGGCTTGATTCAAAGATTATCGGTGAAACCGAAATCGTAGGACAATACAAACAAGCCATACAAGCAGCTCACAAGCAACATACCTGTAAGAAAAAACTATATGGACTACTTAACCGCTGTATCCATTTGGCAAGAACCATTCGTCATCAAACAAATCTAAAAATAGAGTCGCTGTCAGAGCATGTATTTCACAGAATTACACACGATTGGCCAGATATCAGTCAATCCAGTATTTTGTTCATTGGCGCCGGCCACGTGATCAAACAACATCTCGAGCGGATCAACAACATGAAAAACAAACCCAGGTGCGCTCTAGTTTGCCGTCATCCTGAACAGCATCGTCACCTCGAGAAGACATTTGGAATACATGTCGCAGGAACCGACGACATGAGTACGCTCCTGGCGACACATCAATGTGTCATCTCAGCAACAAATAGCAAAGGATATGTCATCTCAAATGCGCTGAGGAAATCATTGAAGCAACAGCCTAAACTATATTTCGATCTGGCCATTCCATCAGATATCGAATATGACGCGTCTGAAAACATATACCAACTCGATGATCTAGGACCAAAAAACACAGATCAATCGACCAGTAGCCACACGGAAATGCTGATTCGTCAAGAAGCAATCATGCTGCAACAACAACTACAATTACAAGAACACGCAGACTTGATTCAATCGTTTCGAAAACGGTGGCTTGATGAGGCATGTCGATTAACAAAGGTAACATCCGACCATCCAGAAAAAAAATCAGATATGCTCCAGCTACTGCATGTCAAAATGCAACGTATTCATAAACATCTGCGCATCACAACAGCGCCCGACCACCCTGAGAGAAACCTCTGCATCACTCAATATGCCAAAACGCTACTGCACGCCCCGACACTACACATCAAGACAATCGTCAGCCAGGGGAACAAAAGAGCAATCCAGAATCTACAATCTTTGTTGCAGCAAAACGTATCAAATGCAAATGCTCAATAAACAGTGCTTGAATTGATTAACTACTCATCCAGCAACGAAACAAGCTCCGCCTGCTGACTGGATGGGCTACCAAGCAGGCCGCGACATAGCCAGCCGAGCTCGAACAGCAAATAAAGAGGCACTGCAAAAATAATTTGTGCGAACATGTCAGGCGGGGTCGCAAGCATACCAACAACAAAACAACCAAAAAAAACATAACCTCGACAACGATGGATATATTCGGACGTTAACCAGCCAACTCGCGCCAATAACGATATCAGTAATGGCAACTGAAAGACAATGCCACCATACAAACCAACAGACCAGAAGAGATGAACATACTGCCTGAGGTCAATCATCCACATGACATCGTCTGGCACAAAAAATCGTCCGTAAGAAAATAATAGTGGCAACAGCACAAGCCATCCAACGAAAATACCGAGCAAAAACATAAAAGCAGCCAAGCCCACGAAGATACGAATCCAACGCCGTTCGGCGACACGCAGCGCGGGCGCTGTGAAAGACCAGATATGATAAATAGCCAGAGGAGACACCAAAAAAATACTGGCATTAAATGCCAACTCAAATGCGATGTACATACTATCGACCACCGACAACGTCACCAGCGGCGGCACGGCGTCTTCAAAACGGGACAGTGGGTATTTGAGCCCCAGCAACAAGATCTCTCGTTGCCAAAAACAAGCACACAAAAGAATGAGCCAAACCAACAAACAAGTCGTACCTCTCCGACACACCTCGACCCATATCGAGTGATAGTCAGCAGATGTTTTCATGAAAAACAGAAGTTAGTTTTTAGCATGGGGGTCAGTATTTGAGGCTTGATCACCATCTAAACTTTCTCGAAAACGTCGCAGCGCTTTCCCCAAGTCCTCTCCCAATGACTCAAGCCGCTTGGGCCCAAAAACAAACAATGCGATACAAAATATTAACAACAACGAGCCTGGGCTGATGCCTGCAAATCCCATCGGAGAACCCCCTAGATAGTTGAACTACTCTCCAGCGTAACACAGAATGAGAGAAAAACCATCCCATCCCCGATCCAGCCAGCTTGTATTAAAGGCGATGCGGAAACCACCAACCGAGTGCCCAACCAAGCAAGAGGATCACAAAGGCAAAAAGCGAAAGTCCAATACGAAACGATAAAGCACGTACCATTCGCGCACGGTCACCTGAACGCGGCGAAATAAGCGCAACTAAACCAAGTAAAAGATTAGCAACAATCAGTATCAAGAGCGCTATTAAAAGTAAGCGATATCCCATATAATCTCCATCATGACGACACACAAAAAAAACCCTTCCAATGCTTTACTCGTCTGGATAAGCACCACCAATCTCTGTCTGATGCTTGCATTGGCGTTATGGCAAATACAACGTGCCATACAGAAATATGAACTAATCGATCATAAACCGCAACAAACCATCACAATTGATGCCTCGAGTGACATTGAACAACACCATGATAACCAACCCGTACACATCAATATACCCGTTGATAAAGAACATTATTTCATCATCAAACCTGCAATCTATCGTCATCGTGTGGGCGTTGAACTATTGGCCACCGCTAAATTACCAGGTCATAAAAAGCGTATTATTGTACATCTTGGCTGGCAGGAAAATGAAATCAACGCAAAACAGTCCATACTGGCATATGATCAACAGTCAGGGATTGATGGCGTCCTTTACCAACCCAAAGGAAGACTGCTAACACAAGTAACCACACACCAAGACTGGCCCAGAACGCTCTCTTATCTGGACCCCAAAACCATCCAAGACCATCTTGGCGTACCCATACTATCAAAAGTCGTCGTCACCAAGGGAAGTGCACTTTTCGAGCAACTCCAGCAACTGCAGATAGTGTATCTTGGCATTGTCAGACATATCTGCTACGCTCTACAATTCATTGCATTTGGCGTAATAGGCACCCTCATCAGCTTACGCCTACAACGAAACCATCGACGATATGCACCGACGAAAAAATAGCACACTTACGCTTTACGCCATCCTCCTCGTATTCCTGGTGCCAATCGTTTTAGCCCATGTGCTCTATCATAGCGGCTATGGAAAACAAAACCATCGAAGCAAAGGCACACTGCTCTCTCCGCCTGTCAGCATCCATACACAACCTGTACATTACTGGCAAATTGCTTCGCTACCACCAACAACCAGCGATCATATAAAGTATCAGGCACTTGAAAAGCGCTGGCAGGCACTTGGACGAGACCAAGCCAGAGTCCACCTTTCCATAATCGGCCATCCAGACACAGCAACACAAATTTCCCCACAATGGGAAAGCGTCGATGTCGATCAAGAAACACTAGACGTACTTATGACCACGCGCAGTAAAAATGCCAAAGCATGCACCATCTTCATCATCAACCCAGACCACAACGCGATCATGTGTTATGATGATGAAAATGATCTTAAAGACATAGACTTTGACTTGAGGAAGTTACTCAAACTCTCCAAGATATGAGAAAAATATTCAACGCCAAAACGATCCAAACCGTACATTTATCCACCGTGGTTTTTGCACTGATTGTTGTTGGTTTAGGAGCGTTTACACGGCTTGAAAATGCGGGACTAGGATGTCCAGATTGGCCAAAATGCTACCAGAATTGGATTGTCCATCCAAGAATCACAACCCCAGCACTAACGCATGACGCATCCTACAAAGCCTGGATAGAAATGATTCACCGCTATGCTGCCGGCCTATTGTGCGCGGGTATTTTTTATCTCAACATGTGGCAAAACAGATCAAATAGCATGATACTTCGGATAACAGCCATATGCACTTGCTTACAAGCAGCATTTGGCATGTGGACCGTCACCTGGAAACTTCATCCACTCGCGGTGATGCCACATCTAATGGGTGGCATGATGATCACAACACTACTCACCGTTGATTACTTTCAGCGCTATGCTTCCCAGAACAACACCCAATTGATCCCTAAGTCAATCCATCGTTACCTCCATCTACTATTCATGGTGGTTTGGCTACAAATCATGCTTGGCGGCTGGACCAGTGCAAATTATGCTGCCCTGGTATGCCCAGACTTTCCACTCTGCCAAGGCCAATGGACTGTTCCAATTCAACACTTTATACAAGGGTTCAGTGCACCATTTGGCTTCCAAAACTACGAAGGTGGCGTCCTATCAGGTCAAGGCCGTATTGCAATACATGTGAGCCATCGCATGGGCGCGCTGATATGCTGTGTGATCGTTGGACTGCTCATACATCAAGTCGCGTACTACAGAAATAAGCTACCTCAGGAACTGATCCAAATGACAGGTCAGCTCAGCATACTGTTTGCGCTGCAGATCATCCTTGGCGTGCTTAATGTCGTTTGGACATTGCCAATCAGCACAGCACTGATGCACAATCTAATTGCATTGGCGCTGCTGATTCGAATTGTCACTATGTGTACAAGCTATTCTGCGCAAAGTCCACCCCAAACAATACACAGACAACGATCATTTCATGCAGATTAATCCAAGCATTCAATCAACACCTCACCCACTAGCCCAACTGCTCAGAGTATTCAAGCTGAAGGTTGTCCTTGTGATGCTTTTCTCAGCAGCGATCGGCATGTTGATTGCGCCACACCACCAACTAACCGGGTTAAAAATGATCAGTGGCCTAACGGGCGTCGGCATAGCCGCATGTGCAAGCGCAGCACTCAATCATCGATTTGACATGCATGAAGATAAAAAGATGGCCCGCACCAAACAACGGCCGCTGGCAATGAATCATATCAACCCCGCGCTTGTTGAAAAAACTGCAGCGATTGGCATCTTATTTAGCCTCATACTACTTGCCAGCTCAAATAATCTACTGTCTGCCATACTCACATTTGCAACAACGGTGGGCTACAGCGTAATCTATACCAAATGGCTAAAACCATCCACACCACAAAACATCGTTATCGGTGGCTTATCAGGTGCCATGCCACCGTTATTAGGATGGACTTGCATCACCGGAGAAATAGCAGTCAAACCGCTACTACTCGTATTGATCATTTTCACCTGGACACCAGCACATTTTTGGCCACTTGCACTGCAAAATCAGCAAGATTATGCAAAGACCAAATGGCCAATGCTGCCAGTAACACATGGTAAGCGCTTCACCCAACTATCAATCATGGCTTATGCTCTACTCACCGCAGCGGCAAGCTTACTGCCTTTTTGTATCCGAATGACTGGGAACATCTATCTTGCCATTGCATGCATGCTCAATGCCCGTTGGATTTTCCTATGCTACCGTTTATGGCAAGACGCTAAGCGTACCAGCGATGTCTTTCAATTTAGTATTCATTATATCCTTATACTCTTTTGTGCACTGGTCATCGATCAAACCTGATGAGCAACTCGATCAACAAACCCATTTCATACAGCAAACATATCGACAAAACCATCGACTCGGACAGATTGTCCACACATGCGGAAGCATTTGAGAAAGCCCAAATACAACTTCACGTTTTTGACACTGGGATCCGTTTAACATCCACAAAAAACGACATCAGTCCACTGGTGTTAGACTTGACAGCGAGCAAACATAAGCGGATGTTGACGCAGGGGCCCAAACCGCCACTGATTCGTGCCTTAGCCATCAAAAAAGACCATAAAGAAGAGATCCTTATTGCAGATACAACTGCCGGCTTTGGTCAGGACAGCTTATGCATTGCCTCACATGGCCATCCTCTTGTGAGCATTGAGAAAAACCCACTCACAGCTGCCATTCTAAGGATACTGGTCGCCCAATTTAAAGCAAAAAATGGAGACTGCCAATGGCAAGTCGTGCATGAATGCAGCACCTCCTGGCTGGAAAACCAACCCAACAACAAAGTAAGTCACAGCATTCTTGACCCATTTTTCGACAAAAAACACACTGCCCTTCCTAAAAATGACATGCAATGGCTGATCAAACTGAACATGGGCAGTGACACTACAAATGAAAATACGCTATTTAATACAGCATTACAGAAAACAACGCAGCGGGTAATTGTAAAGCGAGACAGGCGCGCCAAGCCCATCGACCTGAAAAAACCCAACGGATCAATACAACTGAAGACAACACGCCTGGACATTTACCAGGCGCCGCCAATACCGGGACTATCATAAGCTCATGTTACTGTCGTCAGGTCAACTGATGCCAATCGAACATTGGCCACATCAGCATCATCTAAGGCGATGCTGGGTTGGTTATCACAGCGCACCATAAGTTTACCAGATGGCGAAAGGCCCTCGACCCAACCTCGACGACTGGTATGTTTGTCATCGAAAGTGATCCACTGACGATGTAAAAGATGACACTGATCATAACGAGATCTAAATGAATCCAAGGAATGTCCCACACAATATTCCTTAGCAAGTCGACAAGCGCGCATCAAATGCACTGCTAACATATGCTTATCGTAACGCGTAATCAATGCAGACAAACCAATCGCATGATCCTCAAGCGAACCTTGTTCAACATGTAAATTACAACCCACACCAGCAACTAAAGTCGTCTGCTCGACACCGAGTACAACATCAACCAGTACGCCCATCCACTTCTGCCCACACAGGTAAATATCATTGGGCCACTTTATTGCACAGGACAGCTGCGGAAATTGCTCATGGATACACTCAACAATCGTTAATGTTAATAAAAGAGAAAAAGAAGAGAAATCGGTTGATCTACTGGCCACATGACGATAAGACATCAGCACAGCATCACCAAATAAGGTTTGCCATTGCTTTGTCCTCCGCCCTCTACCAGCCGTCTGAGATTCTGCAAGTAAAAATTCAACCGGACTGGATGAAGACAAACGTAAGCCAGCATTGTTTGTTGAGTCAATCTGCCAATAAATCTGGAGTTGTTCATCTAAAATCGCCATTGCATCACGCAATCTCGAGGGCACCAAAGTGTCTATTTTCTTGGAGAAACGGATAACACCCCTAGTCATCATGATCGGCACGTCTAATGAGACCAAAAACGCGACACGCGCAACGACTTGATCTATTGACAAGCCTGTCAAGCTACTGACTTGCGCCGCAGACCAAACCATACTGGTTTGCGACAGAGACATAATCATTGCGTCTTCTGAGGACCATAAAGCGCCTCTGACAGCTTGGACTGCTGATAATTGTCTTTTTGGCACACCAGTTGTATTGTGAAACACACGATAATATAACATAAGAAAAATCAGAATAGTATACAACAAAAGCCCTACACGTTATTTGACAAATGGACCGATTGTTTTTAACATCAATATAAGCAAACAGAACTATTATAGATATTAAATATGATTCTTTATCCCCTAAAAATAATCCAGATACTCTTGGAAATTCGTATAGAATTAAAAAGCAATATCGCTGCACTCCTAAAAACACTGAATGACGAACGAGACAACCAAGAAAATGAAGAAATAAGCGAAGATGATAAAGAAACCAAACAATTTATCGAAAAGCGTTGCCATGAGGTCGAAGCGCTTATCGACAAACTTTGCGCCACCAAGATTGAGGAGGAAACTGAAAGCCAATACGCATCTCGGGACAGACAATCAAAACTTTCAGAGAAATTAATCGAAAACATCATAATACACGAAAAAGACCTACCCATTACCGATGAGAGCTCGACAATACATCAACTGCTAAAATTTTTTGGTGATGCCAATGCAACCAACCTACCCAACAATCTGAGCTGCATATGGCTCTACGAGCACATACGTCATGACATGGCTGATATCGTAAAAAACATAAGAAAAATATGTAAGATCAGCCACGAATATCTCACAGAATATTTCGATAGTAATTTCAGTAAGTCACTTTTGTTTCTTAAGTATACGAAGCTAGCACGTACAAGTTGTATATTCTACGGCTTATCCGCAAGAATTCTGCAACTCAATAATGATAAAATACTCAATCATGATAAAAGTATAAAAGAAAACCCGGTACCTTTGTTTAGTTTGCCGTCCATAGATCAACGACTCGATGCCTTCACACATCCCTACCACATGCTGATCAGTGGTGAAAAATGGTTTCCAAAGCTTATCGATCTATGCTACTTCCCAACCCTAGTAGAAGGCAACCATGCAGAAATCAGTGCAGAAATCATCTACGGTATCGAACAATACCTTACAACAAAGACAGCTGACATCCAAAAGTCGCCTAAACCAGATCGACTGATCAAAACGTACGCATTGTTGCAGCATGAGCTGAGTCGAGCGATCGTACCAAGACAACCAAATGCTGAACACCCATTGATGGATGGCCAAGTTGAACTTATACCGGATAGCAAAGATTTCAACCAAGAGCACTATTTTGCAACACAGCTCTTTTTTTCTGGCACTGATGCCAATCAAAAACCGAATCTCAATAATCTACCCAAATACTTAAAAGACCACCTAAGCAAAGAGCGCGAGAACTGCAATGAGGCATATAATCGCGACCTAGAGCATATAAAACGAAAAAGGGAAGAAAGCACGATCGATACAATCAGAGCGAGGATTAAAAACAGCTTTACGCCACAGTTTAACGCACTCGCCACAGAACATCAGAGAAAAATCGAAGAAATCAAAGCAGACCATACAAAGATACTCGAAAGCATAGATGAAGAATACCAAACATTCACTGCCAATAACCGCTCAGAACACGACACCCAAAAAAAAGAAATCCAAGACAGCTTAACAGAGAGCAAAGCTGAAAGTTATTTTCAAGAGAGACAGAACAAATGGTACGATTCACGGTGTGCCGCTATTGAAGCAAGTTATGAGCTCGAACAAGCAAAAATAAACGAAACATGTAGTCAGAAGAGAAAAACGTTAGCCACGCAAAAAGAACAGAAAGAATCATCAATTAACGATCAGTATCATATGCAGGAAAAGCATCTTGAAAAGCAACAAGAAGAACAAGTGTCGCTGCTCGAAACACACCTAGATCAGGAAAGAGAACTTATCGAAAAAAACCAAAAAAAGGATGACGATCTTTTTAAAGAAATTGGCAAACTGATCAACATGACAGAAAATACAGCTTTATTTCAGTTCAAGATGACACACAACATCTGTTCAATCACAAGAACAATTTATGACATGATGGAGCACATAAAATCAGAAACATACTCCGAGCTCAACACAAAAACACATCTGAAAGATCAATTCCGCAGGCTATGGGATCGGTTACTTGCCGCCTATCGTTTAGCCGCTGCTCACTGCAAAACAGATGCAAAGAAACTCGATGTATTAGACCAAGACATAACGAGAAATAATGAACAAGATAGACATAGTGCTGAGGCGGGTGATGAATGGGGCCTTCCCAAAGCATGGTTAGATCAATTCTACAAACTTATTAAAGCGCTCGGCGCAACAAGCACAGACAATCACCTGGACCTTAAAAAAGCTATTGATTCAACGTATATTCAGATGTCCGAAAAACAACAATCATTCTGTATCCACACGCTACGGTTACTTATTGAGCAAACTCAAAAACAAGAAGTAGAAACGACACCGCTTCATGACAAAGTGAGATCATACATCAGAAACATGGCGAAACGCGTTGAATTACCAGATATAAGCGAATCGACCGCTAAACTGAACGGTCTGATTTGGATAGAAAAGGAAGCGCGCGATCAAGAAGAGAAAACAAAAAAGCTATGTCAAGATATAGACGATAAATACCATCAAGACAAACATCGAAAATCAAGAATACACGATACGCCGCTGTCATCCAAAATAATGATAGCGGTTGAAAAATTAACCGTAGAAGCCGTAGAAGCCGTAGAAGCGGAAAATAAAAAAGCTAACCAGGCCAATAAAAGTAATCCAAGCACAAAGTTGAATGCACTCAACACAGAAATAGTGAGCAAGATATTAAGCAAAGACGCGAATACGAAATCCGAATTCAAAACAGCAGATATATATAATACGGAAGCATACTTTATCGTGAATGGCGTTTCGTACAACAAGCCCGATACAAGAAAAAAATTGCAAGAGTATACCTCGCGTTTGCGATACTTCTACAAAGGGGAACTTATCGACCTAAAAAAGAACTCTCATAACATACTTTTCTTTAGAGAAGATCGGGACATAGAACATTTTCAAAACTCAGAGCGATTCAAAAACGATAAGGCACCTTCATCATTTCGATACATTCCCTTGCAAGATTGTGTTCCATTCCCAGACAAAGAAGCTCTACTCAAGAAACATAAGAGTTTGAGTGAGTATTACGAAAAATACGTAAACGAGTCAGACATAAACAAAAAGGTTCAAGATAACCCTGAGTTCTTTTGGATGGTAAAAGCTGCACCGCATCTACTTGATCAAACCTACTCTGCTCTAGAACAGTCCACTGATAACGTTGAGCGGTTATATCGATTCACCAAGCTGCATCTGGTGATTGTTTTGTTTGATGAAATAAATAATATCCTGGATAAAGGCGACCCGATTAACGATGAGGATATGAAAGTTTTTTATCATCTGGCAGCTCAAGCCTCTCGGTTTAACCAAGATTTCAAACGACCATCACGAATTCGATACGACATTTTTGACAAACAATCTCGAAGAAGTGAATTATTCAAAATACTATATCAGCCAGATGAGAAACACACTTTACCTAACAAAGGCAGAGAAATAGTCCGGATCGCAAACGACCGACTGAAAGCCAACAAAATTGATGTCATCGAAGCAGCACAAGAAATCATCACACATGAGCGATGTGGAGTAGCACATAAAGCGCTAACAGACCTACTTGGTAAACAAAAGTCAATTGATGAATTTTGGAAAAAATTGGAACATTTTTTTGAGCTTTGCCTAGAAACGCCATCTAGTGATAACTGGCAGAAATGCTTCACCCAATTCAGATCGCTCAAAATCGATGATTTTTACAACGAATTGTGTAATATAAACACAGAAGTGGAAGATATAGAAGACAAATTAGGAACAATTGAACTGATCACAAAGCTTGTCGAACTTAATGATTATGTCGATACCATTCAACATATCTCTGAGAAACAATTCCCAAAGATATTTGGCACAGCGATTCTTCAATTAGCTCAAAACCCAGAAAAAATTAAACTGACATACACACGTAATAAAGCACATAAAATAGAAGTTCAAATAACTGAAAGCATATCTAAAAATAGCCAAACCCATGAGCATAACGGGGCTATAAGCATCGATTCCAACAGACAATTACCAAATGATCCAAAAGCAGACATCAAGCAATTTGCCCAAGACCTGCCTCATCATGCAACGGTTTATATCGACAACTCAAATGAAAAATTCCGTGAGTGCTGCACCGCATTATTGAACGCCCTAAACAATAGCAAAGAGGAAAGAGTCATCGACATTTGCTTCAAAGATTTACTCGAACCAGACGATTATAATGAAATCATCGACCACAAGCCTATGCACACCAATCTTATTTATCGCAATGACAATCTGAGACCCCTATTACATTCTGAACAACACATGGCAGCCTATCGAGATTACGCACCTGAACATGCTACAGCAACCGCGCCCGATAAAGACATGTCGCTCTACTGGTTATATCAATGTCGTTCATTGACCGATCTATTATGTTTCATCATCACCGGTCACATCGATCCAATCTACGACATAACCAAAAATGGTAAACGCCATGTGGCCATAGAGGTGCAAGACCATGATGAGGCACAAGCAGTTGAATTATCCAAACTATTGGGGGAGTCAGCCTACCAAAGCACGCAAATGAAGTCACTGATACCTGCCACACTCAACATCGAAAAACAAATTGGCCCCATTACACAGTCAACGTTCCATGACAGTTTTGAGATCAATGAAAAACACTCGTCTTCTGACATTTTGTTCCTACCTCACCTTGGAGCATCCAATGGCGAGTATCCCTTCAGTATCATCCCGCTATCCGTTTTACGAGACCAACCAGTGCCTGCAAAAGAAACAGATACTCCTGCACCCAGAAACAGGAAAAGCGATGCCTTAGTACGGACCTATAAAATTGATCGCCAAATTGATCCCTATACCAAAGAAGAGATCCCTAGACATCATCTTGTCACAATGGGGTTAAAGCCGAAAAGAGACGCAATTATCCCCTATGATGATCAATCAACCGCTGGCGATTCAATTGACCAAGTCGCCCGAATCATCGAGGATGGAATTGACGATCAATGGCATCTTAGGAATATTGAGCATCTTGATGTAGAAGTCCAATCAAAAATCCAAGACATAAAAAGACTGATTGAAGAGATGCCCTATGCGAAAGCACCTAATCGCAAACAAGCCATAAGCCGCGTCAGACGTCTCATGAGAGAAATCAACGAATCCGACAAAGAGGACGGGCGTTTTTCCAATATCAACCTTCTGTATGCATTCCATCAAGCTAAAGAATTAGATGAAGATGTGCAGCTGAGCAGATTCTCAAAACAACACGGGGTCCTCAATCAACTGAGAGATAACAAAGAGAAGTCTCAAGAGAAAGTCAGTCTGTATGCAGCCATACATAAACTGAACGGCTGGGGTGAGAGCACATCTGCCATTGATGCCGTCACATCACTTGCCTATCTCGCGACAGCAGCAACAGACAAAAAAATCCAACAACGCGCTGCAACGCTCATTATACATGCCTATCTGTATGAAGACATACACTATATTAATAGCTATGGAGAAAAGCATTTACGCTTTAATCCCGAGCTATATGAACAAGAGAGCCAGAGTTATCATGAAAACGTCCGCAACAAAGAAATAGATGCAAATGACCATATCAATGGCATCATTGATCTAAGTGATCCGCAACGCGAACTTGAGAAACTATATGAGGCAGGAGATGCCTATGCTGGCATACTACTTGTCCAACTTTGTCTTTCAAATCGATTTGCTCACCATAGAAAAGTTGATGCCTATGATAATGACATCAATAAAGCATGTAAAATATTAATACAATGTACCAATAAAGAACAACCAAAGAATCCTTTAGCACAGCTACTCTATGGCGTCTGTTTAAAATACGGCATCGGTTTCACAAAGTCACCGTATCGAGGAAAGGACTACATAGCAAAGGTCAATGGCGACGACTGTATCACAGAGTCTTTAATACATACCGATTTATTGGCTTTTCAGCTTGGACGATTCAGTTATGAATTTATGATCAAAGGGTATGCATACCAACTATGTAATCGTAAACCCATCCACCAAGAGATTGCCGAGAGCATAGAAAAACGAAAAGCCCTGACTGATCTTCAAATCAGAGGGGGAAGTATCACACGAATCAGCTTTAACACAACAGCAAGGAATGCCATTCTGCAAATGGGCATACTATTCAATATCCCCGGCGTGCTCGAGGAATGTAATCAAAAAAAACCATCAATCAAGCCGGGGGAACAAAAGCTGAGCGGAAAAGAATCAGCGGATGATAAAAGTATTATTGAACGTATCCAATTGGCAATTAAAAATGGCTTTGACGTACTATATGAATGCAATGAGCCCTTTTATATACTGGTTAAACATGTACCATTTAGAGACCATTTTATAGAGAAAGTAGCTGGCAGTACAAATACTTCCCTGCGTGGGTCACTCAAGATACGTTAGCGCATCAACCAAACACCAATGAACTGCATGCGTCTATTAAGCGCCCGTTTTACTTCTTCCTTTTTTTGATATGACTGATCATCTTAGGAACCACAGTAAAAAGATCTCCTACAAGACCGTAATCACAAACCGTAAAAATCGGGGCGTCCTCGTCATTATTAATTGCCACAATAATTCGACTATCCTTCATCCCAGCCATATGCTGAATGGCACCAGAGATACCAACAGCAACATAGACACTCGGTGCAATTATTTTACCAGTCTGCCCCACCTGATAGTCGTTAGAGACAAAACCTGCATCAACAGCAGCTCTTGATGCACCAACAGCCGCATTCAGCTGGTCCGCTAATCGGTAAACCAACTTAAAGTCAGCAGCAGAACCAAGGCCACGACCGCCAGATATCACAATTTTGGCAGCCGCCAAATCAGGCCTATCCTGCTTGAGAATAATAGACTTTTTGTACTCAGCATATTTTCTAAGCGCAGCACATGCTTTATGAACAATTTTTCCAGATGCTTGATCCAACAAAGGTGTTCGTTGATAAGATGCTGCACGTATAGAAATAAGGACCTTAGGCTGCTTTGTGGAGACCGTCTCAATAATATTTCCAGCATATATCGGACGCTTAAATGAGCGCTTGCTCAAAATCTCACAAACATCTGTAATAGGGCTTATCTTATGAACTGCTGCAAGTCGAGGAAGGATGTTTTTTGTTGTGGTATTTGACGAAAAAACCACTAAATCATATAACGCCACTAATGGCGAAAGCGCTTGCGTGACAGGCTCTGCCAATTGTTTATCTAATAATAGATCAGTGACAACAAAGACTTTTTGAGCACCATCGATTCGCGATGCTTCAGCAATGATTGGATCAATATGATGACCAGTGACCGCCACATCAAAAACTGACGTTAATGATCGCACTGCTGTCACCGAGTGATGAACTTGCTCGTCCAGCGATTGGCCGTTATGCGTAGCCACCAGCAAAACTTTTAATCCCATATACCGTCCTCATCCAGTTTTTTCAGAAAAACATCGACATCCACAAAAACTTGTCCAGATTGTCTCGGAGTGGGATAGTCTAAACGATCACGCGTGACCAATGGAGATAGCGTCATACCCAAAGCGTCAAGAGAAATTGACTCGAGTGGCTTTTGTTTGGCTTGCATGATATTGGGCAATGAAATGTAGCGAGGTTCGTTCAAGCGCAAATCAACGGTGACCACAGCAGGACACTTAACCCTAAGAACCTCTGTACCACCGTCTACTTCGCGAGCAACTTCAAGACCACCCGATTTAGATGGTTTTAATTCCGAGGCAAATGTAGCTTGCGGCCAGTCCATCAAACCAGCCAACATCTGACCCGTTTGATTACAATCATTATCAATGGCTTGCTTACCCATCAGTACGAGGTCATATTCTCCATCAGTAGCAATACGTTGCAAAATCTGTGCACAACAAAGAGGATCCTGTGCAATGGCATCATCTGTAGGAACCAAAATGCCCTTATCTGCACCCATTGCCAATGCCTGGCGAATTTGCTCTTGCGACTGCTCACAACCAATAGCGACACAATCAACGGAAGTTGCATCACCAGACTCGACCAACCGTATCGCTTCTTCCAAAGCAATCTCGTCAAATGGATTAATGGACATCTTGACGTTATCGGTAACAACATCCCGATGGTTGTCGTGAATCTGAACAACAACATTGTAATCAATAACCCGTTTAATGGGCACTAGAATCTTCATCGGAAATCGTGTGTTATTTCTTTTTTGCTGGCTTGCGGGTATTTTCAATGACCAGTTTGTAATGACCTGATTTGAAACCAGCTGTCATCATGCTCTCCAATGCAAGATAAAAAGCCAAGAGATGGACAAAAACATAGTTGAAGATATCCGAGACAATCTGAAAAAACAGAAGGTTTGATAATATCACTCTTACGGCAATAAGGTCTAAGCATATAAAGATCAATGCACCGATAACGTGTAGCGTAAACAGCCACACAAGATACCGCCATATGATCGCGCTGTAAAGCCTTACGATGGGTAGGTTAATAAATTTACTGATTGAGTTAGTACGCTTTCTTGCCATGGCAAATCTCTTAAAGAAGTACTGCTTATATAGCGCAATTCAGAAAAATAGCTCTTTTTTTATCAAAATAAATAAATTGATGCGCAAATGACACAGAAGCCATCAACCATTGATTCAAAACCTCGGGCTCAAACAGCTTATTTATGGAGAAGGAATCTAAGAAAATTTCTTATATACTGCCGATCGAAAAGCCAAATAGAAAGTGCCGCACCAGGCAACAACATCCAAGGCTTGATACAACAAAACAATCAAAAACACAGTCTGGTTTGATAAGTTATCTGGCCCGTACAGATGAATAGCAATTGAAGATAGACCCAATGCAATCTCTACCAAAATACCGAAAATAACCCAACGGCAGCACACCATCCAACATAGATCCACCAATTGATCAATTGAATCAATTGAATCAATTTTTAGTTTCTGCATGACACATCCAAATACAAAGTGATGTGCTTATAGCATGGTCAAATCCATTTTGCAGGATTTTATATCATTCAACCATCTTCAATTTAAAGTTGAGTTATGATTAAATGAATCTTATTATTTCAATCGGCAAATGGTCAACAAATCTGAAGACAGCCAGCACTTATCGTTCGACGTTGTGATTGTAGGGGGTGGCCCCTCAGGGCTATGCACCGCGATTCGTCTCGCACAACGGGCAAAAGAAGAAAAAAGTGAGCTTTCCATATGTGTCATTGAAAAAGGAGCACAAGTTGGCGCACATATCATTTCAGGATGCATTCTCAATCCAGAAGGACTAGACAACATACTCTCAGAATGGCGAAACCAACCAGGACCAATTAAAACCCGTGTCAAAAAAGATCGCTTTTATTGGCTGACCAATTCATCTGCATTACGACTACCTGTACCGCCACAAATTCGTAATAGAGAAGCATACATTGTGAGCCTTTCTAAAGTGTGCGTTTGGCTTGGTCAGGTCGCAGAACAGTTAGGCGTCTCTGTCATTCCAGGATATGTAGCAGAAAAAGCACTATTCAATGACCATGGGGAAATTATCGGTGTCCGCACAGGTGATATGGGACGACAAAAAAATGGCAAGCCTGGACCCCAGTTTCAGCCAGGCGTTGCCATATATTGTAAACAATTGGTACTCGCAGAGGGCTGTAAAGGATCACTGACTGAATCACTTATTGATCAGTATAACCTTCGAGAAACATGCCAACCACAAAATTATGCCATCGGCTTAAAGGAAGTCTGGCAAGTAAAAAATAGTACCTATGATGATGGGCTATCAATCCACACCACTGGCTGGCCTTTGGACAATAAAACCTATGGTGGGGGATTTATATATCATTACGAGGGAAAGATTGCTCTAGGTATTGTCATCGGCCTTGACTACGAAGTGGCAAATCTAGATGCACATGGCGAACTACAACGCATGAAAACACACCCCTTTATCGAAAGAATGCTCGACAACGGAAAATGCATCGCTTACGGATCAAGGGCACTGAACGAAGGCGGTTTTCAAGCAATACCTCAACTGACATTGCCAGGTGCAATGATCGTCGGTTGTGCAGCAGGATTCTTGAATGTTGCACAATTGAAAGGCACACATAACGCGATGAAATCCGGCATACTCGCAGCGGATGCCATCATAGATACCCTACAAAAAAAAGGTGACCTTGGTGTCACAAGATGCATTGCCTATCAGGATAAGTTCGAACAATCAACAATGTATCGTGAGCTCAAACGCGTCAGAAATATTCGACCAGGATTCTACACTGGACGAATCCGTGGATTACTCAATGCAGCTTTTGAGACCGCAACCTATGGGTTGGCGCCATGGACACTAAGCCTTGAAAGAGATGAAAGTAAGCTGAAGCCGATCGCTGGGCAACCCAAACAACACTATCCAAAACCCGACGGGAAGCGCTTCTTCTCCAAAACAGACTCTGTACGACTTACAGGAACAAACCATACCGAAGACCAGCCTTGTCACTTAATCATTAAAGATCCGAGTCGTGTCATTCCTATCAACTACAAAATCTATGGCGGACCAGAGCAGTACTATTGCCCTGCTAATGTATATGAATATGTCAAAACGGATCATAAGCTTGCATTACAAATCAACGCACAAAACTGCATCCATTGCAAAACCTGTGCTATCAAAGATCCTGGCAACAATATTGAATGGGTACCTCCACAAGGTGGTGAAGGCCCGCGGTACAGCGAAACCTAGCCGAGCAATTGGCCATCGGTCTGGCAACGCGTTGCGAGAAAATCGATTCCGTGCTAAAATGACAACTGGATTAGGGGTTTTTGCAAATGACATCGCCAACACTGATCATTGGCGCTGGCGCATGGGGAAAAGCGCTTGCCCATATTTGCATCTCTGCTAGCCCCAACGAATCCGTCATACTGATATCGCGGGCGTCACGAAAATCGCCTGAACACAACGCATCTCGTACATTCAAAAACAAGCCAAAAATAACCCATACATACGACCTAGAAAGTGTCATCGAAAGAGACAGCCCCATTATCATCGCAACACCAAGCAATGTCATTGCAGAAACACTCGAAAAACTCAAGAAAAATGGCCATCGAGGCCATGTGTTATGTGCCTCAAAAGGACTAACAACCGATAAAGAACATCACTACCCACATGAGTTATATAAGAAAATCAATCCACGAGCACGGTCTTTTTCGTACCTTTATGGACCAACATTTGCCGACGAAGTGATCCAAGAACTCCCAACGCAAGCCATATTGGCGTCCACTAGCGGACGAAGCCAACGATTCTGGCAACATAGACTTAACAACGACTACTTTCAAACCATACTCAGCAGCGACATGCGGGGAATTGCATGGTGTAGTGTATTCAAAAATATCGTGGCGATCCTCTCCGGGTGTATGCAGTCGTGTAATTTAGGTTACAACGCGCAAGCCCTATTGATCACACACGCCATAGAAGAACTCAAGAGCATTATTAAAAATAACAAGGGCAAGGAAAAAACAGCATTCACGCTTGCCGGCCTTGGAGATATCGTGCTATCTGCAACAAGTCGAAAATCCAGAAACTATCAATACGGAAAGACCATAGCGCAACAAACCTCCCTTACTCAAGGGCCACCAGAAGGAATTCTCAATCTGCAAAAGATTCTCAAGCATTTTAATAAGCTACTGCAGCATAAGGTCACGTTAGTCACCTTGACACAGGACTGCATTAAAAACCCAAGTAAATGTCGTGACTATCTCATGCAGTGGATACGAAAAACGGCACAGAAAACAAGCCTAAGTGCATAGTGCATCCGTGACATCTCAGATAATCATATTGATTTTCTAAAACAAAAATTCTATGATGATCATGAATGCCTGTTAATCTTATTCATGTTTCCAACTACCAAAAATCGCACCCCGTCACCCGAATGTGAGCAATGGGCAAAAACATGTTTAACAACTGATTATATAGATATAAAGCCACTACCAGAACACGCTCACCACAACAAGTTTTACTTTACCGTGACAGTACCCGGTAACCAGAAACAGTACCTACTGGTGGAAACCCATAACGATATGGCATCCAGCCTAAAGTTCTCCACAACCGCTAAAATACTCAGACAAAAAAACATCCATACACCAAACGTATATCACCAAAAAATATCCCAACAAAAGAGCTGGATGATCATGACTCACTTTGGAAACGTGAGCATGCTTGATTGGCTACAACAGAATCAAAATAAGAAACAAAAAGACATACTCATGCGCCATTGTCTTGACGAAATAGGAAAGTTCCAAAAACAAAAACTTGATTACCCAACCCATACATACCACGCCAAAACAATACGATCTGATATTGAACGAAGTGACACCTACTACCTTCAGCAGTTTTTAGGCATCGATCTAAACGCAACACAAAAAGCAAATTATGCCTTCGCAAAAACATTTTTGGTTGATCAAATAGAGAAAATACCACTCGCACCAATGCATTTTGATTTCCACAGCGCAAACATCATGCTATTGCCGCAAAGAACACTTGGTATACTTGATTTTCAAGATATGCAAATTGGCCCCATCAATTACGATCTGGCCTCTCTACTAACAGACCATTACTATCACCATCCCATCTCAGAAATCGGCATGTATGTCCGCATGTTTTACGATCAACACCTCGATAATGCATTCAAAGCAACTTACACAGAGGAAGACTTTCTTAAAATGACCCACTGGGTTGCCATTCAGAGACATCTAAAAAACATTGGCATTTTTTCAAAACTTTTCTTTAATAGAAAAAAACATTATATAAAACACATTCCAGGCATGATGCATCGCCTAAGACAATTATGCCAGCCATATGATCAACTGACTGAAATACCTGATCTATTTTGGTCTGCAACCCAACAAGAAGTCTTTAAAAGCCAGCTTGGACTGCTGAACCAAGATGAACAAACAGAAATCAACTACATCGATATCTTAAACCATATTGACACCAGAACAACTCACACTTTTGAAGACACAATACCCATGGAGTCGTCATAACAGCCCTTTGAAACCTTGCTGACGTAGAGCTTCAAAAACGGCGATTGATACAGCGTTCGATAAATTGATGCTTCTCGAGTTAGGGCGCATTGGTAAACGTAATACCGCATCACATTGATCAAAAACCGGCGTCGGAAGCCCTCTAGACTCAGGACCAAATACAAGACTATCCGAAACATCAAAGGAGAACTGATGGTAAGAAAGAGATGCTTTTGTCGAGAACGCAATAACACGAGATCCTGACCTTGTGGTTAAATAATCAGCAAATGTTGGATGCTGATGAATAATAGCTGAATCGTGATAGTCCAAACCCGCTCGACGAAGATACTTATCCTGCAAAGAAAAACCCAGCGGCTCAATGAGAGTAAGCGCCAGACCTACATTTGCACACAATCGAACGATATTTCCAGTATTTTGTGGAATCTCAGGCTCATAAAGTACAATATGCATGACCGTATCTAGGCAGTATCTCGGGTTGGTTTACGAGAGGTAATCACTGCCTGGTCAAATGTAAAATCCTGATCCGAGATATTACCACTGATTCGCCTAGCGCTGATCGACTGGAACCCTTGTTGCATAACTGTATCTCCAGTCGCTACGAAAAACTGTTTCTTAGTATCATAATCTAATTGGCCACTCTGAATCGTGAGCGTATTGTTGCAGACGGAGGACTCTAATGTACCACAGCGATCAAGATGCATCATGACGTGATCATAAAATGTGATCTGATCGTTCATCAACAAAGCACGATCAGCTGAAATACGAATCGGATGATCCAATGAAGAACCAGAAGCAGAGCTTAGTCCAGTAAAAATCACGGGGTCTTGAACGGAAAAACGATTTTTTTCCAGTAACTCAAGGCGCGAAGCCTTGAGCCGGTAAGCAAGCTCACCAGTAAGCTCATATTGTGCGACTTCTATGTCATCATATTGCATCTTAGGTTGCTGCTTATCACTGGAAGTTTCAGGAGACTGTACAGGATCATGGGAGTACTCAACCACCATCCATGGCACAAATAGGAATAAAGAGAGTTGGATATAAAACCCAGCTGTGGAACGAATCATATCAGGCAGCCACTCAAGTCTTCCAAGTATTGACATCAAAAAGACCAACAAATTTGGTATCATCATAGACAGGGTAATAACGCTCTGCCGACGATCCAATCTGCAACAACGCATGATAGAGAAGCGTATGATGCTGCAATTGCAACTTGAAAGGCGTCATATATTGTGCGTTTTTAATATTTCTCAATGTATGATCGAGCATCTTTGCCTGTTTAACAAGTGAGAAAGGCTGAACCCCAACCGCCTGATGTGATTGGCAAACCACAGAAACAGATTGCGACTTATCAGTCATCGCAAACATACTCTCAAATACTGAATCGTCAACGTCTGTAAATGCACAAGCATCACTGACCGACATAACATCCTTAACTTGCAATGTTAGTAATTGGCCTAAACGCCCGGACGGATGACTTCGGGCAAAATCTTCCTTATCAAAGCATCGGGCCTCAGCTGCACAAGTCGCAAGAAGATCGCCAAGCACCATTGCCATGGTTGTACTTGTCGTTGGCGCAAGAGCCAAATGACCTATTTCCTGGACAGGACCTACACATAATTGGTAATCCGCAGTTATAGCCAAAGAAGAATCAGATTTACCAACAATAGCAATGAGCTTTTGACAACGTGTTTTTACACTCTTTAGAACTGAAATGAGCTCAGGCGTTTCGCCCGAATGTGACATTGCGATGACCACGTCACGTGCGGTCACATTACCAAGATCACCATGTCCAAGTTCAGTGGCGTGAAGAAAAAAAGATGGCATACCAAGACTCGCCAGTGTGTGAGATATCTTTCTTGCAACACAAGCAGATTTACCAACCCCGGTTAATAATACATTCCCCTCGACTGAAGCCAAGAGCTGTACGCAATCAAAAAAACCCTTATCCAGATAAGTATTTACGTCAGAAATCGCGTCACGCAAAGTGGCTAACGAACGACGAGCCGTGTCCAAAACCTGTTCAAATACCAATGAATTTTCTTGCATCTATAGGCATTGTGTTTTATTTAGGCTAATATAACATAATGATTACCTATGTCTCAACACTCCTATGAATGAGCCGCTGCTACAGGCGAAAAACCTTCATATATACCATGACAAGCAGTGTATATTTAGAAACATCGACGTTACCATTGAGGCCAATAAAACCACAGCTTTCATGGGCCCAAGCGGTGTCGGAAAGTCGAGCTTACTACAAGTTCTCAGCGGCCAGAAAAAACAACGATCTGGCACAGTGCTTCATGCAAAGCAGAAAAATAATCAAGCCTTAAAAACCGGTATACTATTTCAAAACAACGCGCTTTTACTTCACCTCACCGTATTTGAAAACGTTGCTTTGCCAATCAGGTATCACTACCACCTACCAGAACCACTCATTCATGAATTAGTGATGATGAAGCTACATGCAGTCAATCTCGCGCATGCAGGTGAGTTGTACCCCGAACAACTATCTGGTGGCATGTCTAGAAGAGCAGCAATCGCAAGAAGCATTGCATTAGACCCTAATATCATATTCTACGACGAGCCGTTCGCTGGCCAGGACCCTATCAATGCTGAAAGCGTTGCCAAACTGATCAAAAAAATGAACACCTATCTTGACGCAACCAGCATCATCATTACACATGAGGTACACCTCACCTTACAACTGGCTGACTATATCTACATATTTGACAAACAACGCATCGCTGCGCAGGGTAAGCCAAAGGAAGTCTTACGAGCCGAGAACCCTTTTGTTCAATCATTTCTATCGCCAAACATCATGCGTCAAAGTCAAAGGAGCGCATAAGCCCATGTCTGCCACCAACAAAACACTACAGTGTGTCAAAAATACCATAGACCACATCGGCAACATCTCATTATTTTTTATCTCAATTGTCTGCTCAATACCAAGAAAAAAAAGTTGGGCTTTACCAAATCATTCCGCAAACCTTTGTAATTGGCGCACAAACCATTAGCATCATTGTACTAAGCGCACTTTTTGTAGGCAGTGTACTCGCGATACAGGGAAACTACATATTGGGCATGTTTGCTGCAACCGATCAACTTGGCCAGTTCGTGGCACTCAGTGTGCTTCGCGAGCTCGGGCCAGTCATCACGGGTTTATTATTTATTGGCCGATCTGGCAGCACGATCACCTCAGAAGTAGGCATCATGAAACTTACAGATCAAATGAACGCCCTAAAAAGCATGAAGATCGACATTTCAAAATACATTCTATACCCACGATTTATCAGTAGCATCATCAGCTTACCGTTGCTCACCATGCTTTTTAATGCATTCGCCATCGTCGGCGCCTTCGCAGTGGCACATTACAGCTTACACCTTGATACGGGCCTATTCTTGATCAGCATCAATCGTTATGTCAGCTTTAAAAATGACGTGATTACAGGGCTACTTAAAACACTATTCTTTGGCGTGATAACCGCCACTCTCGCACTGTACTATGGTATTAATACGACAAAATCGGCTTCTGGTGTTGCAGAAGCAAGCACAAAAACGGTAGTATATTCATCAATAGCTATCTTGTTATGTGACTACATATTAACGTCCATGCTCATGAGGTTGTGGTAATGCTGAGAGACACAAATTCAGAATTTTCTGTCGGACTGTTCGTCCTTCTTGCGTTTTTCGCACTTCTTTTTGTAACGATACAAACCACGACACTGAACTTCAGCCAGTCCAATTCATCATATAACCTCAACGCAAGCTTCACAGACATCAATGGCCTTTCAACCAAAGCTCCCGTACGTATCGCTGGCGTGAAAATTGGGGAAGTGACGGAGATTACGTTAAATCCTGAAACGTATCAAGCAGATGTTAAGCTGGTGATCTACAGTGATATGACCAAAATACCAACCGATAGTGTAATCAGTATATTCACTGAAGGTGTTGTCGGGAGTAAGTTTGCCGCCATTGATCCAGGATTTGAGACCGATATGCTAAAAGACAACGACCTAATCGCAAAAACCAAACCTAGCTATGCGATCGAGCAAGTGATTAATGAAGCCATCGCGATGTTTGCGACCAAGGAGTAGTATGTCAAACGTGAAAATCAGTCTTCTCATCGCTTGCTTTGCAACAGCGAACCTAGTAGCGCATCCATCAGAACCCAACATCTATAAATGCTCGACACCCGCCGTAACGATGCTACAAGAAATGAGCAATACGCTCATGAAAGAGTACGCACACGAGAAAACCAAGCTTAAAGATAGCACCGCAATAAAATCTTACGCCAAAAGAGTTACATCCAATGCACTACTACCATCTCTAGACGCTGAGTACATGGCGAAGCAAATTGTCGGCAGGTACCACTGGAACAACGCTAGATCAAGAGATAAACAAGCCTTTGTGGAATCCTACAAGACACTTATCGCCATGGAGTACTCCGATTTCCTCCTGGACAGTAGCAATGACGAAAACCACCTCAAATTCTACCCGTCGCGAAGAAACACGCCCGCACAGACCATTGTTCTGGCCACAGTAAACACTGATAGAAAGAAAAGCACCATTGGATTTTACATGCATTGCGTGAATAATACAGTTATTAATAACCTCCCATACAAAACGTGGATGATCTACGATATCACGCTTGACAACATTAGCTACCTTGATCAGTTTAAAGTTGCTGCATCTTCGACAGTGAGAAATAGCGGCCTGCCAGGACTAACAAAAAAGATCAATGAAATGATCGCCAAAAGAAAAGACTAAAAGAGAAAGATCGTGAGCTTTTTTGAAATTATCGACAACAAGGACCACACAGTAACCATAAATATTAAAAAGCCACTGACTTTCAAGACTATTCATAACAGTGAACCACTTCATGAAATCAGTCATATCAAATCAAAAAACCCACGATCAGTAACCATCAATTGCTCATCTATGGCATCAATTGATAGCTGCGGCCTATCGTTGATCAATTTATTAAAAAAGGCCGTTGGTGCTAAAACGACCAAACTTACAGAGACCACCGAAAAATTTGACAAACTAAACGCACTCTACGTAAGTAATCATCATCATGAAAACAATCACAAATAAAAAATTTATCATTAAAGGCCCCTCAAATATTCAAGGGGAAATAGAAATTGCTGGAGCGAAAAACTCTGCACTACCAATTCTTGCTGCATCAGTACTTTGCACAGATGGAATTATTTTACATAATATTCCAAAATTATCGGATATTATCTCGATGCTCGAGTCTATATCTTATTTGGGTTGTAATATCTGCCTCCATGATAACGATGCCATTGCTGTGGATGCCAGTAAATGTAAAGAAAAACCGATCTATGCGCAACTGACCAAAAAGACACGTGCGTCGATTTTACTCTTAGGCCCTCTATTAGCACGCTTTGGCAAAGCAACGCTGGCATTGCCAGGCGGCTGCGATTTTGGCCAACGACCCATTGATATCCATCTAAGTGGGCTAGAAAGCTTGGGCACAACAATTGAAATAAATGACGGCGTCATATCAGCATCTGCCCCAAATGGCCTCAAAGGATGCGAAATACACCTAAAAAAGCCATCTGTAGGCGCAACCGAAAATCTGATCATGGCCGCCACCTTAGCCGATGGTGAAACCACCATTTTCAATATTGCCAAAGAGCCTGAAATAGATGATCTCATCTCGTTACTGAAAAAAATGGGAGCGCCAATCCATCGGCAACAGCCTGACATCGTCACCATTAAAGGAAGTCGTAAACTAACCAGCTGTGAGCATACAATCATTGGTGACCGCCTTGAAGCAGGCACTTACCTCATTGCAGCCGCTGCGACACAAGGCAACATCACGACAAAAAAAGTAAATCCTAAACACTTAGATTGCGTTCTTGAAAAATTAAAAGACTGTGGTGCCAACATCAGCACCACAGATGACAGCATCACATTACAAATGAGCAAACGTCCCCGTGCGGTTGGCGTCACCACCATGCCCTATCCTGGATTCCCAACCGATTTACAAGCACTTTGGTTGGCACTCAACGCCATTGCTGAAGGCACATGCGAAGTGATTGATACGATATATGAAAAACGCATGTCACATGTTTCGGAGCTTGAACAACTTGGCGCACAACTACAACAGAAGCATAACACAATTCGTGTCGTGGGAGCCGAAAAGCTGATAGGCGGAAACGTTCATGCCACTGACATTCGAGCATCTGCAGGGCTCATCATCGCCGGATTGAGCGCATCTGGTGAGACGCACATCCACAATACCGATTACATTGATCGAGGATATGTCGCACTCGAAGAAAAACTACGAAAAATGGGTGCCAAAATCCATCGCACACACGAATAGCCAGCCAAAGCTAAAAGCACAGAGCAAACTGCACAAAATAAGCAATAGAACTCGTTAAATAGAACCATCATCAGCTTATATAAAAATCGCTTCTTAACGCTTCATTTCATCCTTGCTTTGCCCTGATAAGCGAAACAAGCAAAGGTCATGAACAAAAAAAGCGCGTATCAACGCGCTTTTTCTATGGTATAGTCAAGATTAACTAAATGAACTAGGCAGCACCAGTTGCAGAAGCTGCTTGCTCATCTACAAGACGCTTCGACTCATTGTTATAGAGAACACTCAGTCGTATCACAGAGAAGAACCAAGCAACTGTCAAAACAAGCACCACAACAAACAGGATCGGTGCAATATCCATAGCCGTAGCAACAGTTCCAGATGTTGAATAAAGGATGAGCAACGTAGATGATATTAGGCTTCCCAAGGACTTACCTAGACGCCCACCGACACCATCAACGGCGGCCTTTCCGTTGATCTTTAGATCAGGCTCGAGAGGAATAAATGCCATCTCTTTGGTAGGATCGAAGAAAGAGTACTTTGACCCCTTGGTTAACAACACCGCATAGGTACCTACCCAGACTGCAAATGTCATTGGCGCAATATCAAGGAACATACCGATAGCAGCAAATGATGATTGACCTAGAATGAAGATAAAGAACATACATGACAACACACCAGCAGCAATCGGCGTAATAATCGCACCAGTCAACCAGCCAAACTGTCTTATCACACCTTTACTGAGGTAGTTCATGACAATCGTTGCAATACCTGTGAGGAGCGTGTAGTAACCCTGGAACTGTAACCATGACTGCTTGGTCGTGTATAGTTGAGATGCTTGAGCCTTCCAGATCAACTCGACAAGAGTGATGATGCTACCATAGGATAGCACTAGAACCGCAATACAACCGACATACTCGGAACGAAACAGCACTGCGAAACTCTCCATCATGGTGAGTTTCTTTTTCTTCTTTTTAACGATCTTTTCTTCTCTAGCTTCCTTTCTCTGTGCTGTTTGTGCCACAGAGAAAAAGTACATAAGCAAGAAACCACACAACGCAACCAAACCACAAACCTCTTGTACGTCACTATGTGCATTATTTGAAATATGATTGATTACTGGGAAAAGGGCGAGGAGCGCAAGGTTACCAGCTAGAACGTACAAGGGATAATAACGCTTTGATTGGTCAGGAGTGGTTGTTTCATTTGCAAACTGCCAAAACAATACGCTCAGCATGTAGGTTCCCCAAAGTTCAGAGGCAACATAAAACAGTGCATAACTCCAATACGCAATGATTGCAAAAAAGAACGAAAGCGGCGGGGAAGCCTTTTGCATACCAACTAGCCATTCGGGACCAAAATGAAGCGCGTCACGGTATGGGCTCAAAATTAGTGCAAAGATTGCAAAAAAAGCGATAAACAGTGACACACAGACATAGTAGGCCTTTCCCGCGTCAACATTTTTTCGTAGACGCATGTAACCAATTGCAGCCAGTAAAGAACTTGGAAACACAGCATAAGTCTTCAGAAACGGCAACAACAATGCGCCAGCACCTGGTGCCTGAACAATAATGGTATCTTTAAACGCCCTCAGCAAGCTGTAGGCAAATATTGTCAAAAATATCATGGCACACATCGGCAGGAATTTACCTAGCTCATGATCTGCAACCGGTAAAATCGCAAGACGCAACCGTGACATTTGTTTGTTGTTGTCCATATCCACTCCTTAGGGAAATTGGTGATGTTTGTGTGCCAATCGACACAAGAAGATATATTCTACCCTAAGCAGACCAGAAT
Organism: Legionellales bacterium; assembly: GCA_002722435.1. Classification (GTDB taxonomy): domain Bacteria; phylum Pseudomonadota; class Gammaproteobacteria; order Comchoanobacterales; family Comchoanobacteraceae; genus UBA7916. Next base: position 44,138 of record PBLX01000047.1, read on the forward strand.
GTAAATAATCATTAGGCCAGCCACTCATTGAACATAGTAAACAAAACTAATCTAACAAATCAGCAAGCTTACCTTTGTCCATGAGCCACTCACGCCTGCTCGAAACACGCTTTTTTGCAAGCAGTTTACTGAGCATTTCAACATCATCAACAGCATCATCACTCGTAAGCTGTAACAAGCGACGCGTTTGCACAGCCATGGTTGTCTCGCGTAGTTGTAGCGCGTCCATTTCACCCAAACCCTTAAATCGCAAAATAGTGATGTTGGGATTGGTATATTTTTGCTCGATTTGTGAAACAATATGCGACCTCTCGGCATCGTCTTGCGCATAGTAAACATTCTTTTTATGATCAATACGATACAGGGGTGGCAAAGCAACAAATACATGCCCCTTGTCCACAACTGGACGAAAATGCCTATAGAATAGCGCGCACAGTAGTGTGCTGATATGACTACCATCTGAATCGGCGTCTGTTAATATACATATCTTTCCATAGCGCAACTGGGATAGATCATCACTGCCTGGATCGACACCGATGGCAATAGCGATATCGTTAACTTCTTTTGACTGCAGCAATTTATCCTGATCCACTTCCCAAGTGTTCATAATCTTACCTTTCAATGGCAACACCGCTTGGTTATTTTTGTCACGGGCCTGGCGAGCAGAGCCACCA